>DAORTX010000039.1:0-15017 GCA_035432885.1 Usitatibacteraceae bacterium | reverse complement strand
GCGCCCACGGTGGTCACCTACGCCATCCAGAACGGCCAGCTGGTCGCGATCAACAACCTCACGCCGGGGGCGCCGAATTCGGTCTTCACGCTGGCCGACGGCGTGGTGCAGCTCCAGGCCCAGTACGGCTACGACGGCAACGGCGACAACAGCGTCGCCTCCACGGCGCCCTCGGTCGTGGACGTGAACCTCGCCAACAACGCCGACCAGTGGGCCGACAACATGCCCGCCGCGGCGGTCGGCGCGAACTGGTCTCGCGTCATCGCGATCCGCCTGGTGGTGACGGCGCGAAGCATCACGCCGGAACGCCGGGATCCGGGGACGGGCCTGTGCACGGCCACGACGGCCGACCCGCGGTGGGTCGCGCCGGACCCGACCGCCGCGCCGGATCCGGGAATCGTCCTCGACGTGAGGACCGCCTTCGCCGACGCGACCGAGTGGCAGTGCTACCGGTACCGCACCTTCGAGGTGGTGGTGCCCATCCGCAACATGGTGTGGTTCCCGCAGAACGCGTGAAACCCACGAACCCGACTGGATCCCGGCCATGCTGAACAAGACCCGATTCGCCCGACATCGCGCCTGCGGCCGCCCCGTGCGCCGCGCCGAGGAAGGGATCGTTCTCTTCATCGCCCTGATCGTCCTCGTGGCGATGACGCTCGCGGGCGTCTCGCTCATGCGCGCGGTCGACACCGGCCTCGTCGTCGCGGGCAACATGGCCTTCAAGCAGTCGGCGATCATGGTCGCCGACCGCGGGACGGCGGAGGCGGTGAAGTGGCTCCAGGACAACAGCGCCGGCACGACGCTTCTCACGACGAACCCGGGGCAGGGCTATTTCTCGTCCCGGCCGGTGATCGAGCCCAACTGGTTCGAGGCCGCGAGCTGGGGGGAATCGACTGCGGTCAACGGCGGCGCCCCCGACGCTTCCGGCAATGTCGTGCGCTACGTGATCCACCGCATGTGCACGCAGCCCGACACCGCCTACAACGCCTCGAACGCCGGCGTGGCGAACGAATGCGCCTTGTTCTTCGACCTCAGCGCGGGCGCCGCCGGCGGCAGCATGGCGGTCGGCGCGCCGCAGTTCATCGGCACGCCCCAGCTCTATTACCGCGTCACCACGCGCGTCGAAGGCCCCAGAGAAACCGTAAGCGTCATCCAGACGAGCGTTCTCGTCGGCATCTGAACAGAGCCCCTTTCCCAGGAGCGACCCGCATGTCATCCCCCATCCGAATTCGCAGAATCCTCGCGGCCGCCCTCGCGATCGCCGCCACCGGGCTCGTGTCCGTCCGCCACGCCGGCGCGGAACTGGCCGACCTCTCCACGGTTCCGCTGGCCAACTCGCCCTCGGACGCGGTGCTGCCCAACCTCATGTACATCCTGGACGACTCGGGGTCGATGGCGTGGAACTACATGCCCGACCAGATCTTCCGCACGAGCGGCGGCTCCACCCTCTACAACTGCAAGAAGTGCACGAGCTCCAACTGCGGCACGAGCAGCACGAACACCGGCCCCGGGGGGACCTCCTCGACGACGGGCAGCATGACCTGCGCCAACACCGGCGACCCGGACACCGTTTCGACCACCAACCCGCCCGACTACGGCGAGGCGCCCTTCTACTCCGGCGACTTCAACAAGATCTGGTACAACCCGGACATCACCTACGGCCCGGGGCTCGATTCCACCGGCACGAGCCTGGGCAATGCCAACCCGAACAATGCGAAGGACGACGCGTACCTCAGCAGTGGCAACTCCAACCTGGTGAGCGGGTTCAAGGAAGTCGTCTACTGCAACGTCTCGAGCCCGAACGGGAGCGACCTCACCAACCCCGCCAAGTGCCGCAAGAACGGGATCCACAACGTCACGCCCTTCGCCGGGACGACGAACTATTTCCTCTACTGGGGCGCTTCCGGCGCGAACGTCGGCTTCCCGACCAAGGACTACTGGAACAAGACGCTCATCACCTCGTCGAACGCCCACTACTTCAACATCACGCCGCACGAGTACTGCAGCGACGCCTCCCTCGTGAACTGCGCCCTGGCCCTCGCCTCGGGCGCGGCGCCGGCCTCGCCCAACACGATCCCCGCGCCGCTTCGCTGGTGCCGGACGGCCGCCGATGCGGTCCTCACGACGGTCGTCTCCGGGAACTCCGGCGGCAACCCGCGCTGCCAGAAGAAATTCGTCATCGGCACCTACCGCTTTCCGCGCTACGGGCGGTTCCAGCGCGTGGACATCGTTTCCAGCACGGGCAGCTATCCCAAGGCCGCCACGTCCGTGCGCACCGACTGCGCTTCGGCCACGTCCTGCACGTACGCGGAGGAGATCCAGAACTACGCCAACTGGTGGACCTACTACAGCAACCGCATGTCGCTCATGAAGACCTCGACGGGCCGCGCCTTCCTGCCCATCGACGACCGCTTCCGCATCGGCTTCATCACCATCAACCCGAACAGCCCGGTCACGGCGACCAAGTACCAGGAGATCGCGAAGTTCGACTCCGTCCAGAAGCTCGCCTTCTACACGAAGCTCTACGCGCAGAGCACGAACGGCAGCACGCCCAACCGCACGGCGCTCGACCGGGTCGGCCGCCACTATTCGGGACAGACCAACGGCGTCAACTCCGGGATGCCGAACGACCCGATCCAGTACTCGTGCCAGCAGAATTTCACGCTCCTCACGACGGACGGCTACTGGAACGACAGCTTCACCGGCGTCGGCAACGAGGACAATTCCAACAGCGGCTACACCACGCGCGCCTATGGCGCCTACGACGGCGGGCTCACCGGCGCATCCAACACGCTGGGTGACGTGGCGGCCTACTACTACAAGACGGACCTGCGCACCTCCGGCCCGGTCTCCGACAACAACGTGCCGACCTCCGAGAAGGACCCGAACCCGGCCCAGCACATGGTGACCTTCACCCTGGGTCTCGGTCTCGAGGGCCTGATGGACTACCGGCCCGACTACGAGTCCGCGCTCACGGGCGACTTCGCCCAGATCAAGGCGGGCACGAACAACGCGTGCTCGTGGACCACGGGAACGTGCAACTGGCCGGTGCCCGCGAGCAACGCGCCGAGCACGCTGGACGACCTCTGGCACGCGGCGGTGAACGGGCGCGGCAAGTACTTCAGCGCGAACGACCCGAACTCGCTCACCCAGGGCCTGCAGAGCGCGCTGTCCGCCCTGAGGATCCAGACGGCCGCCGCCGCGGCCTCGGCCACCTCGAGCCCGAACATCACCGAGACCGACAACTTCATCTACAGCTCGACCTTCCGCACCGTGAAGTGGGACGGCGAGATCGTCGCCCAGCGGATCGACACCACGTCGGGCAACGTCCTGCCCGCCATCGCCTGGTCGGCGCAGGCGCTCCTCGACGGGCGCACCGCGGCCGGCAGCGACACCCGCGACATCTTCACGATCGACGAAAGCGCGGGCGGCAAGCGCAAGCCCTTCAACTACGCGAACCTCACCAACGCGGCGGTCGGCAGCATCGCCGCGGAGCGCGCCTACTTCGACAACAAGTGCACGGCGTTCTCCCAGTGCGCGCTGCTCACGGCCGCGCAGAAGGCCGTGGCGAACGACGGCTCCCGGCTGGTGAGCTACCTGCGCGGATGGCGCCAGGACGAGAGCTTCTCCCTTCCCGAGTCCAATCCGCCGTTCCGCGCCCGCGAGCACATCCTGGGCGACCCGATCAACGCGACCCCGGCCTTCATGAAGACGCCGCGGTTCGGCTTCGCCGACGCGGTGACCCCGACCTACGCCGACTTCAAGCTCGCCAACGCGGGACGCCAGGCCACGCTCTTCATCGCGGCCAACGACGGCATGCTGCACGCGCTGAACGGCGACACGGGTAGCGAGATGTGGGCGTACGTGCCGCGCATGGTCATGCCCAAGCTGCACAAGCTCGCGACCGAGAACTGGAGTGTGGTCCACGAGTTCAACGTCGACGGCTCGCCCCAGATGATGGACGCCTATTTCGCGGGCGGCTGGAAGACCGTGCTGGTCTCGGGCCTGAACAGCGGCGGCCGCGGCTACTACGCGCTCGACGTCACCGTGCCGGGCAGCCCCACGGTGCTCTGGGAGATCTGTTCCGACCCCACGCTTTGCGCGATCAGCGATCCCGACATCGGCTTCACGCACGCCAATCCGGTCGTCACCAAGCGCGCGAGCGACGGCAAGTGGGTGGTTCTCCTCACCTCGGGCCTGAACAACGTCCTGCCGGGAACCGGGCGCGGCTACCTCTACGTGGTGGACATCGCCACCGGCACGATCCTGCAGAAGATCGACACCGGGGCGGGGAACACGACGACGCCATCGGGCTTCAACCACCTGAGCGCCTACGCGGACAACTTCAACGTCGACAACACCGCGAAGTTCGTCTACGGCGGCGACCTCTACGGCAACGTCTGGAAGTTCGACCTGCAGACCGCCACGCCGACGAAAACGCTGCTTGCGACCCTCAAGGACGCGACCGGCAAGCCCCAGTCCATCACGTCGCGACCCGAGCTGGGCCTGATCGACGGCTTCCCGATCGTCTTCGTGGGCACCGGGCGATACCTGGGCACCGACGACCTCGTGGATCCGGCGACCCTCGTGCCGCCGAACCAGTGGGCCTACGAGCAGTCCTTCTACGCGATCAAGGACCAGGGCACCTCCTACGGCAACTTCCGCCTGGGCAACGTGGTGGAGAACCTGATCGTGGCGAGCGGGCCGACCTCGCGCACCACGACCAACAACGCCGTCGACTGGGCGGTGCAGGACGGCTGGTACATCGACTTCAACCCGGGCGGCGATTCCCCGGGCGAGCGCGTGAACCTCGACCCGCAACTGGTCCAGGGCACGATCATCATCGTGACCAACGTGCCGAACAACAGCGCCTGCGCGGTGGGCGGCGACAGCTGGATCTACCAGTTGAACTACAAGTCCGGCGCCTTCGTGCTGACTTCGCCGCTGGAACAGGCAGGCCAGAAGTTCACCGGCCAGATCACGGTGGGCCTGGTGGTCGTGCGGCTGCCGAGCGGCAAGATCATCGGCATCGCGACGGGCGCGACGGGAGCCAAGACGACGGTTCCGGTGCCTCCTCCCGTCGGTGGCGGCAACGCACGCCGCATCTCCTGGCGCGAACTGATGCAGCGATGAGGACCCGACAGCTCGCGGTTGCCTCGATCACGATCCTCGCGGCGGGCCTCGCGCCCGTCGCGCAGGCCCAGGGCCGGATGCCGGCTTACGAGCCGCAGCAACGCCAGCGGACGGCGCTCGACACCTGCGGCAAGAACGAGGTCATGCGCGAGGCGATGTGCGTGAGGAAGTGCGAGGCCGACTTCCGGATGGATTTCTCCGCGAAGACGCCGCGCTGCGTGGGCCTCAAGGCCGATGCGAAGTACACGCCGCCCGTGCCCAACTACCGGCCGCCGGCTTCCGACCCGAACGCGAAGCCGGTGCCGGGCGCCTAGGACGATTCCCGGGCCGCCGGGCGACTAGGGGCCCGCCGAGGATTTCGCGATGGAGCGGGGAAGCGGGAAGGTGACGCTTTCCGTGATGCCCTCGAGTTCGCGCACGCGCGCCGCGCCCATCCGCTGCAGGGTCGCGATGACGTCCCGGACGAGGACTTCCGGTGCCGAGGCGCCCGCGGTGACCCCGATCGTTCGCGCTTCGCCGATCCACTCCGGCCGGATTTCCTCGGCGCGATCGACGAGATAGGCGCGGCGCCCGAGGTTCTCGGCCACTTCGCGCAGGCGGTTCGAGTTCGAGCTGTTGGGCGAGCCCACCACGATGACCACGTCGCATCGCGGCGCCATGAACTTCACGGCATCCTGGCGGTTCTGCGTGGCGTAGCAGATGTCGTCCTTCTTCGGCCCCTGGATCCCGGGATAGCGCGCCCGCAGGGCGGCCACGATGCGCGCCGCGTCGTCCATGGACAGCGTGGTCTGCGTCACGTAGGCGAGGTTCGCGGGGTTCTTCACCGCGAGGCGCGAGACGTCCTCTTCGCTTTCGACGAGATACATTCCCGAATCGGACTGCCCCATGGTGCCTTCGGCTTCCGGGTGCCCCTCGTGGCCGATCATCACCACTTCGCGGCCCTGCTGGCGCATCCTCGCCACCTCGGCGTGCACCTTGGTCACGAGCGGGCAGGTGGCATCGAAGACGCGCAGGCCCCGTTGCTCGGCATCGGCGCGGACCGCGAGGGACACGCCGTGGGCCGAGAAGATGACCGTGCCCCCGGCGGGGACCTCGGCGAGTTCCTCGACGAACACCGCGCCCTTGCCGCGCAGGTCCTCGACGACGAACTTGTTGTGCACGATCTCGTGGCGAACATAGATGGGCGCGCCATGAACCTCGAGGGCGCGCTCGACGATGGCGATGGCCCGGTCGACCCCTGCGCAGAATCCGCGGGGTTTGGCCAGCACGACTTCGATCGGTTCGGGCATCGGGTTTGTCCGGTGCGGCGGCTAGCGGTTGCCGGGGCGCTCGCCCGCCCGCCGGCTCGCGCGCAGGTCTCGCAGGCCGTCGGCCAGGATGAGCACGACGCCCACGGAAATCGCGGAGTCGGCGATGTTGAACGCGGGCCAATAGTATCCCGCGGCGTGGAGCTGGATGAAATCGACCACGTGACCGAGGCTCACGCGATCCCAGAGGTTTCCCGCCGCGCCCCCCAGCACGAGGGCGAGCGCGGCGGCGAGCAGGCGGTTGCCGCCGCTTCGCCGGAGCATGACGAGCAGGGCGACCGACACCACGATCGACAGGCCGACGAACAGCCAGCGTTGCCAGCCGCCGGCGTCGGCGAGAAAGCTGAAGGCCGCGCCGGGGTTGTGCCAGAGCACGAGGTTCAGGAACGGGGCGACGACGTGCACGTCGCCGGGAGCGAAAGCGGCGCTCGCCCAGGCCTTGGTCGCGAGGTCTGCGGCGGCGACGGCCGCCGACAGCGCGAGCCACCGCATCCAGCGCGAGTCGCCGCGCTCAGGCATGGTGGCGGACCTCGCCGGGCCCCTCGATGTTGGCGATGCACCGTCCGCAGAGGCCGGGATGGCGCGAGTCGGCGCCCGTGTCCTCCCGGTAATGCCAGCAGCGCCCGCATTTGGCGTGGTCGCTGGGAGACACGCGCACGGCAAGGGCCTCGCCCGCCTCGACGGCCGCGGCGGAAGTGATCAAGACGAATCGCAGGTCGGTCCCCAGGCTTTCCAGCAGCGCCCGGTCGCCCACGGGAGCGGCGAGCACGACCTCGGCCTGCAGCGACGAGCCGATGCCGCCGGACTGGCGCAGCGATTCGAGGTTCTTCTGCACCAGGGCGCGAATCTCGCGAAGGCGCTTCCACTTGGCCAGCAGCGGCGACTCGTCCGGCTGCTGCGGGAGCACGTCGTTCCAGGTGTGGAAGAAGACGCTGTCCTCGCCTTCCGGGTGGAGCACGGCCCAGGCCTCCTCCGCGGTGAAGGAGAGGATCGGCGCCATGAGGGGCAGGAGGATCCGGGTGATGTGGTGCAGGGCGGATTGCGCCGCGCGCCTCGCCGGGGAATCGCGGCCGCAGGTGTAGAGGCGGTCCTTCAGCACGTCGAGGTAGAAGCCGCCGAGATCCTCGGAGCAGAAGGTCTGCAGGCGCTGCGCGACGAGGTGGAACTCGAAGCGCGCGTAGTCGTCGCCCGCGCCCGCGGCCATCTCCCGGGTCATCGCGAGCGCGTAGCGATCGATCTCGGGCCAGCGCTCCGGCGGCAGGAGGTCCTTGCCCGCGTCGAAGTCGGCCGTGTTGGCGAGGAGGAACCGCAGCGTGTTGCGGACCCGCCGGTAGCTCTCCACCACGCGCTTGAGGATCTCGTCGGAAATGTAGAGCTCGCCCGAGTAGTCCGCCGAGGCGACCCACAGGCGGATGATCTCCGCGCCGAGCGTGTCCGAGATCTTCTGGGGGGCGATCACGTTGCCGAGCGACTTCGACATCTTGCGCCCCTGCCCGTCGACCGCGAACCCGTGGGTGAGGAGGGCGTCGTAGGGCGCCCGGCCGTTCATCGCGCAACCGGTGAGCAGGCTCGACTGGAACCAGCCGCGGTGCTGGTCGCTGCCCTCGAGGTAGAGGTCGGCGGGCCACTTGTGCCCGTGGAGCCCGCGCAGGACGGAGAAGTGCGTGGTGCCGGAATCGAACCACACGTCGACGGTGTCGGTGATCTTCCGGTACTTCGCGGGGTCGACGCCGAAATCCTCGCAAGTGGCGGCGAACCAGGCTTCGATTCCGCCGCCGGAAACGCGCGTGGCCGCCTCTTCCAGCAGCCGCCCGGTCTCCGGGTGCAGTTCGTCAGTCTCCCGATCGAGGAAGAAGGGCAGCGGCACGCCCCAGTAGCGCTGGCGCGAAAGCGTCCAGTCGGGGCGCTTGGCGACCATCGCCTCGATTCGGGATCGGCCCCAGGACGGGTAGAACGTCGTGTCGGCGACCGCCTGAAGGGCGGATTCGCGAAGGGTTCGGGCCGCGACGCCCGGATCGCCCGCGCCGGGCGCCGGGGGCCTGTCCATGCCGATGAACCATTGCGTGGTGGCCCGGAAGATGATCGGCGTCTTGTGGCGCCAGCAATGGGGATAGCTGTGGCGAAGCGGCTCGTTCTTCAGGAGCGCACCGTTCGAGGCCAGCAGCTCGAGTATCGATTTCTCCGCCTCGCGAACCCCGAGTCCGGCGAAATGGGGCACCGTGGACTTGAAGCGGCCCCGGTCGTCCACAGGCTGGTCGAGCGGCAGGCCGTACGCCACCCCCGCCTCGAAGTCCTCCGCGCCGTGCGCGGGCGCCGTGTGCACGAGCCCGGTCCCCGCTTCCAGCGTGACGTGCTCGCCGAGGATCAGGGGAACGTCGCGAGGCTCGAGCGGGTGGCGAAAGAGCAGCCCGGAGAGCGCGCTGCCGGGGGCACGGGCGAGAACGGACTTCGCCTCGAGGCCGTAGCGCTGGAGGCACGCCTCGCGAAGCTCGCCGGCCAGGATGAGCGCGCCGCGCTCGGTGGCCACCAGCTCGTATTCGTGGCCCGGGTGCGCGGCGATGGCCTGATTGCCGGGCAGTGTCCAGGGCGTCGTGGTCCAGATCACCGCGAACGCCGGCCCCGTCACCTGCCCGAGGCCGAAAGCCCTGGCGACGGCAACGGCGTCCTCCGCCGCGAAGGCCACGTCGATGGCGGCCGAGGTCTTGTCCTCGTACTCGACTTCGGCCTCCGCGAGCGCCGAACCGCAGTCGATGCACCAGTTCACCGGTTTCAAGCCCCGATAGAGCAGGCCCTTCTTCCAGATGACCGCCAGCGCCCGGATCTCGTCGCCTTCGGTGGCGAAGTTCATCGTCCGGTAGGGATGCTCCCAGTCTCCGATCACGCCGAGGCGGCGGAAGTCCTGCATCTGCCGCTCGATCTGCTCCGCGGCATAGGCGCGACAGAGCTCGCGCGCCTTGTTGCCCTCGAGGTGGCGGCCGTGCTTCTTCTCGATCATGTGCTCGATGGGCAGCCCGTGGCAGTCCCACCCGGGCGTGTAGGGCGCGTCGAAGCCGGCCACCGTCTTCGACTTCACGACGATGTCCTTCAGGATCTTGTTCACCGCGTGACCGATGTGGATGTCGCCGTTCGCGTAGGGCGGGCCGTCGTGCAGGACGTAGAGCGGGCGTCCCCGGCAGGCCTCGCGCAGCCTGCGGTAGAGCCCGCTTTCCTGCCAGGCCTTCACCCACCCGGGTTCGCGCCGCGCAAGGTCGCCGCGCATCGGGAACGGCGTGTCCGGGAGGTTCAGCGTGTGCTTGTAGTCGGTCTTCGAAACGTCTGCCATCAGGTCCCCGATTCGCGGAAGTAGGCCCGCGCGGCGTCGCAGTCCAGGCGGATCTGCGCAACCAGCGCTTCGATCGAGGCGTATTTCTCCTCGTCGCGCAGCTTCTTCAGGAACTCGATGGAAAGGCGACGTCCGTAGAGATCGCCCGAGAAGTCGAAGAGAAACGCTTCGAGCGTCGCCGGCCCGCCAATGGCGACGACCGGCTTGTATCCCAGGCTCGCCACTCCCTCGAGTCCGCGAGTTGCCGCACCGGCGCATCTTACCGCAAAGACCCCCGTCATCACGGGCCGGCCGGGGGGAAGCGCGATGTTGACCGTCGGGAAGCCCAGGCTGCGGCCGAGTTTCGCGCCGTGGGCGACGCGGCCGCAGATGGCGTAGGGCCGTCCGAGGAGCCGCGAGGCGAGCGCGAGGTCGCCCGCGGAAAGGGCCTCCCGGACACGCGTGCTCGATACCCGCTCGTCGCCGTCGGCGACCGTGGCGAGCGTCTCCACCTCGTAGCCCAGCCGGGCGCCCTCGGAAGCCAGGAGCGCGACGTCGCCCGCGCGCTTCGCGCCGAAGCGGAAATCCTTTCCCACCAGCACGCGGCGCGCGCCATGCCGCTGCCGCAATCCCAGGGCGAAGGCCTCGGGCGACTGGGCGGCGAATTCGCGCGTGAAGCGGCAGATGTAGGCGATCTCGATGCCGGCATCCGCGAAGGCATGCAGTTTCGCCGAGAGCGCCGACAGCCGCGGCGGCGCCCGGTCGGGGAAGAGCAGTTCGCGCGGGAGCGGCTCGAAGGTGAGCACCGCGGGTGCTGCGCCCAGTGCCGCCGCTTCGTCGACGACGCGGGCGAGAAGCGCGCGATGGCCGCGGTGCACGCCGTCGAAGCTGCCGATGGCGATCACGGCATCGGGCGCCCCGGGTTTCGGATCGCGGATGACGGAGAGGCTCATTCGTGCCGCGCGAACTGGTGGACGCGGATGCCCAGCGCCCAGAGGGTGGCGAAGTAGGCGCCCATCGCCCCGAGGATCACCGCCGCGAGCTTGAGGGCGCGCGTGCCGGCGGGAATGGCGAACCACGATTGCTCGGAGCCCATGCCGTACCAGATGACCCCGCCCATCAGGTAGAGCGCCACCATCACCTTCAGGAGGAACGCGCCCCAGTCGGGACCGGCCCGCCAGGCGCCGGAGCGCCGGATCAGCCACCAGAGCCAGGCGGCATTGAACGTGGCGCCCACGGAAATCGCCGCGGCCAGCCCCGCGTGCTTGAGCCACGGCACGAGCGCCAGGTTGGCGAGCTGGGTGACGGCCAGCGTCGCGAGCGCCACCTTCACCGGGGTCCGGATGTTCTGCCGGGCGTAGAAGCCGGGCGCGAGAATCTTCACCAGGACGATTCCCGCGAGGCCGAAGGCGTAGGCGATGAGCGCCGCCCGCGTCATGAGCACGTCCTGCCTCGTGAACTCCCCGTGCCAGAAGAGCGTGGCCACGAGGGGAACGGCGAGCAGCGCGAGCCCGACGGCGGCGGGCAGCGCGAGAACGAGCGTGAGCCTGAGGCCCCAGTCGAGGAGCCGGGAGTACGCGTCCGGGTCGTTGTTGCTGTGGTGGCGCACGAGCGATGGCAGCAGCACCGTGCCGAGCGCCACGCCCAGCAGTGCCGACGGAAATTCCATCAGCCGATCCGCGAAGTAGAGCCAGGACACCGGCCCGTCGCCGAGCCAGGACGCGATGTGGGTGTTGATGACGAGGCTCACCTGGGCCACGGAGACGCCCAGCGCCGCGGGGGCCATCAGCTTCAACACCCGGACCACGCCCTCGTCCTTCGGGTCCCACCGGGGCATCGGCAGCATGCGGATGCGAAGCAGGAACGGCACCTGGAAGGCGAGCTGCAGCACGCCGCCCGCGAACACCGCCCAGGCAAGGGCCAGGATCGGGCGGTCGAAATAGGGCGTGGCGAGGAGGGCAAAACCGATGAACGAAAGGTTGAGCAGCACCGGCGTGAACGCCGGCACCTTGAAATGCCCCCAGGTGTTGAGGATTCCCGCGGCGAAGCTCGTGAGCGAGATGAAGAAGATGTACGGGAAGCAGATCCTCAGCATCGTCACCGTGAGGGCGAACTTGTCGGCGTCCTTCGCGAACCCCGCCGCACTGGCATAGACGAGGAGGGGGGCGGCGACCACCCCCACGACCGTCGCGAGGAGAAGAGCGGCGGACAGGGCGCCCAGGACCCGGGCCGACAACGTCCGCGTGGCCTCGTCCCCGCGCCTTGCCCGGTACTCGCCCAGGATGGGGACGAAGGCCTGCGAGAACGCGCCCTCGGCGAACAGGCGCCTCAGGAGGTTCGGGATGCGGAAGGCGACCACGAAAGCGTCCATCGCGAACCCCGCCCCGAAGATGATCGCGAGAAGCGCGTCGCGAACGAACCCCGTCACGCGCGAGACGAGCGTCATCGCGCTGACGGAGGCTGCCGTCTTCAGGAGGTTCATGGACTCGGGCCAACGGCGGGGGCCGCGGCGGGCGGTGAAAGCGGGGGGGAAGCTAGGGCTTTGTTTTGACAGGACAAGCGCTGTATAATATCAGGCTTCGTTTTCGAAACCCCCGACTCCAGGATCCAGACAACATGGCCAATTCCAAGCAGGCCGCGAAACGCGCCAAGCAAGCGGGCAAGCACCGCGTCGCCAACATGGGCCTTCGCACCACCTTCCGCACCGCCATCAAGAAGGTGAAGACCGCGATCGCCGCGGGCGACGCCAAGGCCGCCCAGGCCGCGTTCGACGCCAACGTTTCCACGATCGACCGCATCGCGGAGAAGAAGATCATCCACAAGAACAAGGCCGCGCGTCACAAGAGCCGCCTTGCCCAGCAGGTGAAGGCGCTCGCCGGACGCGCCTAGGGTCTGCCCGGCGGGGCGCGATCGCGCCGTCGCCGCGCCCTTGCCGGCGCGGTTGCGGCACCCCGCGAATATGCCGATAATCGGCCACAGACATCCACGGCGGCGCGAGGCCGCCGTGATCATTTCCGCGAGGCAATCATGACCGCCGCCCACCTCATGAAGACCTATTCGCCCCAGCCCGTGGCGTTCGTGCGCGGCGAGGGGGCGTGGCTGTGGGACGAGAAGGGCCGGCGCTACCTGGACGCGCTCGCGGGCATCGCCGTCAACGGCCTGGGCCATGGCCACCCCGTGCTGACCCGGGCGATCGCGGAGCAGGCGGCGAAACTCATCCACACCTCCAACCTCTTCGAGGTGCGGGAGCAGGAGCGTCTCGCGGAGCGGGTTTGCGCCATCGCCGGGATGGACAACGCCTTCTTCTGCAATTCCGGCTCCGAGGCGAACGAATGCGCGATCAAGATCGCGCGCCTGCACGGCCACCAGCGCGGCATCGAGAACCCCTCCATCGTGGTGATGGAAAAGGCGTGGCACGGCCGCACGATCGCCACCCTCTCGGCCACGGGTTCGCGCAAGGCCCAGGCCGGGTTCGAGCCGCTCATGGGCGGGTTCCTTCGCGTTCCCTACAACGACCCGGGCGCCATCGAGCGGATGAGCGAGCACCCGTCGGTCGTCGCGATCCTGATGGAGGTCCTGCAGGGCGAAGGCGGGATTCATGTCGCCGACGCCGACTACGTGCGCAAGCTTCGCGAGATCTGCGACCGCCGCCAATGGCTCCTCATGATCGACGAGGTGCAAAGCGGCATCGGGCGCACCGGCAAGTGGTTCGCCCACCAATGGGCCGGCATCGTTCCCGACGTGATGCCGCTTGCCAAGGGGCTGGGATCGGGTGTGCCGATCGGCGCCTGCCTCGCGCGCGGCGTCGCGGCGCAGGTGTTCAAGCCCGGCAACCATGGCACCACCTTCGGCGGCGGCCCGCTCGTGTCCGTGGCGGGTCTCACGACGCTCGAGATGATCGAAAAGCAAGGCCTGCTCGCCAATGCCGCGCGCCAGGGCGAGGCGATCATGCAGGGGCTTTCCCGGGAATTGGCCGGCGTGACGGGCGTGAAGGACATTCGCGGCAAGGGACTCATGATCGGCGTGGAGCTCGACCGGCCTTGCGGGGATCTCGTGCGCCGCGGTCTGGAGGCGGGAATCGTGATCAACGTCACGGCCGACAAGGTCGTCCGGCTGTTGCCGCCGCTCGTGTTCGGCGATGCGGAATCGGCGGAACTGGTCGCGAGGCTGGCGCCGCTGGTGAAGGCCTTCCTCGCCGAGGCGCCCGCGCTGGCCTCGGACTAGGGGCGATGAGGCATTTCCTGCAGCTGCGGGACTTCTCGTCGGAGGAGTTCGAGCACCTCTTCCGGCGAACCCGCGCGATCAAGGAGCGGTTCAAGAACTACGTCGCCTACCGGCCGCTCACCGACCGGATGCTCGCGATGGTGTTCGAGAAGAGCTCGACGCGAACGCGCGTCTCGTTCGAGGCCGGGATGTTCCAGCTGGGAGGCGCCTCGATCGTGCTGAACACCGGGGAGACGCAACTCGGCCGCGGCGAGCCCATCGAGGACGTCGCGCGAGTCGTCTCGCGAATGGTCGACATCGTGATGATCCGGACCTTCGAGCAGGCCATCATCGAGCGTTTCGCCGCGCATTCCCGCGTGCCCGTCATCAACGGGCTCACCGACGAGCACCACCCCTGCCAGGTGCTCGCCGACATCTACACCTTCGTCGAGCAGCGCGGGCCCATCGCCGGCAAGACGGTGGCCTGGGTGGGCGACAGCAACAACATGTGCAACACCTGGCTGCAGGCGGCCACGCTCCTCGACTTCAAGCTGAACGTCGCGAGCCCGGCGGGCTACGAGCTGGAGCCGGCGCGCGTGGCCGGCATCGGGCGAAACCACCTGGAGCTCTTCGGCGACCCGCACGCGGCCGCGAGCCGGGCCGACCTCGTCACGACGGACGTGTGGACCAGCATGGGCTGGGAGGCCGAGACCGACGCGAGGAAGGACGCCTTCGCGGCCTTCACCGTCGACGCCGAGATGATGGCCGCCGCCCGGAAGGACGCGCTCTTCATGCATTGCCTTCCCGCGCACCGGGGCGAGGAGGTTTCCGCAGAAGTTCTTGACGGAGCGCAGAGCGTGGTCTGGGAGGAGGCGGAGAATCGCCTGCACGTGCAGAAGGCGCTCATGGAGTACCTGCTCCTCGGGCGCGTCGAGACCTGATCCCCAACGCCCGTCACCCCGAAAGCGCGACCGTCATGAAAAAGGTAGCCAAAGTCGTCCTCGCCTACTCCGGCGGACTGGACACCTCCGTCATCCTCAAGTGGCTGCAGGACACCTACGGCTGCGAGGTCA
>DAORTX010000038.1:0-15185 GCA_035432885.1 Usitatibacteraceae bacterium | reverse complement strand
TTCTACGTGGGCAACGTGATGCTGCTCGTGCTGAACCTGCCGATGGTCGGGCTCTGGGTGAAGCTGCTCGCGATCCCGAAGCCGCAGCTCTACGCCGGCATCCTGGTCTTCGCGACCATGGGCGTCTACGGGATGCGCCAGTCGCCCTTCGACGTGTTCCTGCTCTACGCCATCGGTGTCGCCGGCTTCCTCATGCGCCGCTTCGGCTTTCCGACCGCGCCCGTCGTCGTCGGCATGATCCTGGGGCCGCTCGCCGAGGAGCAGATGCGCCGCGCGCTCGCGATCAGCCAGGGCAGCCCGGCCATCTTCGTGACCCATCCGATCTCGGCGGGACTGCTCGCCGTGGCCGTCGCCGTGGTCGTGGCGCCGTGGCTCTGGCGCCGGTTCGGGCCGGGCAGCAGGCCGGCCTGAGACGCCCGACGGCGAAACCGCAACGCAAACGTGACGCGGACCTTCGAGGGTCCGGCACAGGCCCCTCGCGAACCGCATGCAGCCCGCCTTCGATCGATTCCACCGCTACGACGAACTCACGTCGGTGCTTCGCGCCTTCGAGGCGCGCAAGCCGGGGCTCTTCGCCCTCGAGAGCATCGGCAGGAGCCACGAGGGCCGCGAGATCTGGGTCGTGGTCGCCACGAACCGGGACACCGGCGAGGACGCGCACAAGCCCGGATTCTGGGTCGACGGCAACATCCACGCCGGCGAACTCACCGCTTCCACGGCGTGCCTGTGCCTGCTGAAGACGCTCGAGGAGCAATACGGCCAGCGAGAAGACGTGACGAGGCTTCTCGACACGCGCGCGCTCTACGTCTGCCCGCGCGTGAATCCCGACGGCGCCGAATGGGCGCTTGCCGACAAGCCCAGGTACATCCGCTCCTCGACCCGCCCCTATCCTTTCGACGAGGAAGCGGTGGACGGACTCGACGTGGAGGACGTGGACGGCGACGGGCGCATCCTCATGATGCGCATGGCCGACGCCAACGGCGGCTACAAGGCGCACCCGTCCGATCCGCGCCTCATGACCCCGCGCGATCCCGCCGAGTCGGGCGGCCGTTACTGGCGGGTGATGCCCGAAGGGCGCCTGCGCAATTTCGACGGCGTCGACATCCGGGTGAACCGCGACAAGGCCTCCCTCGACCTCAACCGCAATTTTCCCTCGGGCTGGCGGCAGGAATACCAGCAGGCGGGCGCGGGGCCGTACCCGACTTCCGAGCCCGAGGTGCGCGCCGTCGTCGACTTCATCGTCGGCCACCCGAACCTGTGCTGCGGCGTGAGCTTCCACACCCACAGCGGCGTGATCCTCAGGCCCTTTTCGGGCGAGCCCGACGAGAACATGCCCCCCGAGGACCTCTGGCTCTACAAGCTGTTCGGGAAGCGGGCGTCGGAGCTGACGGGATACCCCTGCCTCTCGATCTTCCACGACTTCAAGTACCACCCGAAGCAGGTCATCTCGGGCGGCTTCGACTGGATCTACGAGCATCTCGGGCAGTTCTTCTGGACGGTGGAGATCTGGTCTCCCCTGAAGGAGGCGGGCATCGACAATCCGAGGATGATCGACTGGTACCGAGAGCATCCGCCGGAAGACGACCTGAAGCTCATCGCCTGGAGCGACGCGGAACTGGGCGGCGCGGGCTACGTGGACTGGTACCCCTTCGAGCATCCGCAGCTGGGCGCCGTGGAGCTCGGCGGCTGGAACAAGATCGCCACCTTCCGCAATCCGCCCGCCCGGTACCTCGAGCGCGAGGCGAGGCGCTTCCCCGACTGGCTGGTGTGGCAGGCGCTCACCACCCCGAAGCTCGAGCTTCTCGAGGCGACGGCCCAGGCGCTCGGCGGCGATGCGTGGCGGATCCGGCTGGCCGTCCAGAACACGGGCTACCTGCCGACCTACGCGACCCGGCGCGCCCTGGAGCGCAAGATCACGCGCGGCGTGGTCTACGAGATCGGGCTGCCGGAAGGCGCCGCCTTGATCGCCGGGAAACCGCGCGCCGAGGGAGGGCAGCTCGAGGGCCGGGCTAACCGGATGACGCTCCAGGCATTCCTTCCCGACCTGCATGTCACCGCCGACCGTGGCCAATGCGAGTGGACCGTGCGCGCGCCGCGCGGGACGCGGATCACGCTAGGCGCGCGCCACGATCGCGCTGGCCGGGTGGCGACGACGCTCGACCTGGCCTGAGGGGCCGCGCCCCTTGCGGAAGTGCTAACCTGACCTCATCTGCGTTGCATGCGGAGGTGCATGCATGAGCACGATAAGGCCCGCCGCCGTGGCGGGCGCCTTCTACCCGGGTGATCCGGCCGCGCTGATGCGCGAAGTGCGGCAGCACCTGCACGACGCACAGGCGCCGGCCGGCGACGCAGGGCCCCCGAAGGCGATCATCGCTCCCCATGCGGGCTACATCTATTCGGGACTCGTGGCCGCGAGCGCGTATGCGCGGGTCGCGCCGCTGCGCGGCAAGGTCTCGCGGGTCGTGCTCGCCGGTCCCGCGCACCGCGTGCCCGTCCGGGGCGTGGCGATTCCGCAGGCGCGGGCGTTCGCCACGCCGCTCGGCGAGATCGAGCTCGACCTGCCGACGCTCTCGCGCCTTCGCCGGCTGCCCTTCGTCGAGTCGAGCGACCGGGCCCACGCGCTGGAGCATTCTCTCGAGGTGCACCTTCCGTTCCTGCAGGCCGTCCTGGGCGAATTCCGGCTGGTTCCCGTGGTGGTGGGGCAGGCGACGCCGGCCCAGATGGCAGCACTCCTCGAAGAAGTCTGGGGAGGCGGGGAAACGCTCATCGTCGCGAGCACCGACCTTTCCCATTACCTGCCCTACGACGACGCGCGGGCGCGCGACCGCGAAACGGCGGATGCGATCCTCGCGCTTTCCCCGCGGCTCGGCCCGGAAGAGGCTTGCGGCGCGGCGCCGGTGAACGGGCTCCTCGTCGCGGCACGCCGCCACGGGCTGGAGATCGAACTCCTCGACCTGCGCAACTCGGGCGACACGGCCGGCGGCCGCGGACAGGTCGTGGGCTACGGCGCCTTCGCGCTGCGAGAAGCGGACCACCGCCATGCCTGAGCGAGACGACCGGGGACGCGTGCTCGTGTCCATCGCTCGCGAAGCGATCGGCGAGCGGCTGGGCGCATGCCAGGCGCGCGAACGCGCCGAGGCCTGGCTCGCGGAGCCCGCGGCGACCTTCGTGACGCTGCGGACCGGGAAAGACCTTCGCGGCTGCATCGGCTCCCTCGATCCGCGCCGGCCGCTGGGCCTCGATGTCGCCTCGAACGCCCGCGCGGCGGCATTTTCCGATCCGCGATTCGCGCCGCTCGCCGCGTCGGAATTCGTGGCGATTCGCATCGAGGTCTCGGTGCTTTCCCCGCGCACGCCGATCGAGGCGGCGGACGAGTCGGACGCGGCGGCGCGGCTTCGCCCCGGCGTCGATGGCGTCTACCTGGAGTGCGAGGGGCGGGCGGCGACCTTCCTGCCGCAGGTGTGGGAAAGCCTGCCGGATCCGGTCGAATTCCTCGCCGCCCTGCGCGACAAGGCGCAACTGCCGCGGCGTTCCTGGGATCGGGCGATCCGCCTCACGCGCTACACCGTGGAGAAGTACGCCGATGAGCACCCGGCGCGTTGACGCGACGGTGGAGGGTTCCGATCACCCGGCGCGGTGGTGGCACCGGCTGCCCGACGGGCGCATCCAGTGCGACCTGTGCCCGCGCGACTGCCGACTGCACGAGGGCCAGCGCGGCGCCTGCTTCGTGCGCGCGCGACGCGGCGAGGCCCTGGTGCTCACCACCTACGGGCGTTCCTCCGGGTTCTGCATGGATCCCATCGAGAAGAAGCCGCTCAACCACTTCTATCCGGGAACGCCGGTGCTGTCCTTCGGCACCGCGGGCTGCAATCTCGCGTGCAAGTTCTGCCAGAACTGGGACCTTACCAAGTCCCGCGACATGGACAGGATGACGGACGCGGCGGCGCCGGAGGCCATCGCCCGGGCCGCGCGCGAATCCGGGGCGCGCAGCGTCGCGTTCACGTACAACGACCCGGTGATCTTCGCCGAGTACGCGATGGATGTCGCCGTGGCCTGCCGGGAGCAGGGCGTGGCGTCCGTGGCCGTGACCAACGGCTACATGCACCCCGAACCCCGCCGCGAGTTCTACCGGTGCATGGACGCCGCCAATGTCGACCTGAAGGCCTTTACCGACGAGTTCTACGTGAAGCTCACGGGATCGACGCTGGCACCCGTTCTCGAGACGCTCTCGTACCTGGTGCACGAGACGAGCGTGTGGCTCGAGATCACGACCCTGCTCATTCCCGGGCGCAACGACTCCGATGCCGAGATCGGGGCCGAGTGCCGCTGGATCCGGCGCGAGCTGGGCGCGGATGTTCCCCTGCATTTCACGGCGTTCCACCCCGACTTCCGGATGACGGACGTGCCCGCCACGCCGCCGGCCACGCTTTCGCGCGCGCGGCGCATTGCGCTTGGCGAGGGGCTTCGCTACGTCTACACGGGAAACGTCCACGACCCCGAAGGCGGCACGACGTTCTGCCCGGGCTGCGGGGCGCGCCTGATCGAGCGCGACTGGCACCGGATCGACGGCTACCGGCTCTCGCCCGACGGACGCTGTCCCGATTGCGGCACGGGGGTTCCCGGCAGGTTCGAGGCCTTCGATCCGAAGCGCCAGTTCGGGCGCCGCAGGTTCGCGCTTGCGCTCGACGGCGCCGCCTAGCGCGACCAGTCCGGGTGCAGGTCGTGAAGTTCCCGGTGCTGCTCGATGAGCACCTGGTAGAAGGAAAGGCGCTCGGCCGAGATGGCGCTCTTTTCCGCCGCCGCGACGACGGCGCAGCCCGGTTCCGTGAGATGGACGCAATCGTTGAACTTGCAGGCGCCAAGGTAGGGCCCGAACTCGCGCATCGCCTCCGCGATCTGCCCTTCGGTCAGGTGAAAGAGGCCGAAGGACTGGAAGCCCGGCGTGTCGATGATGGCCGCCTCGCGGTCGAGCCGGAAAAGGCGCGAGAAGGTCGTGGTGTGGGTGCCGATCCCGAGCGAGGCCGAAATCTCGCCCACGCGCGCGACCTCGTTCATGACCAGCGCGTTGACGGTTCTCGACTTGCCCATGCCGCTCTGCCCGACGAGGAGCGTGATCTTGTCCTCCAGCAGCGGCAGCAGCGCGGCGGTGTCGAACTTGGCGGACATCGAGATGACGGTGTAGCCGATCTTCTCCCAGGCCTCCAGCGAGCGGCGGGCCTCGGCGTGTTCCGGGAGGTCCGACTTGTTCAGGGCGATGATCGCCGGGATGCCGGCCGCCTCGCAGGCCACGAGGCTCAGGTTGAGGAACGCCTCGCTGAAGACGGGCTTCGGGGCCAGCAGGATCACCGCCTGGTCGACGTTCGCGGCGAGCGTCTTTTCCTTCCACTGGTCGGACCGGAAGAGGATGTTGCGCCGGGTGCCCACGCGCTCGATGGACCCCTGGGCCGAGCCGGTGAGGCGCACCTCGACGAAGTCCCCGCAGGCCGCATCCTGCTTGCGTCCCTTTCGGGTGCAGACGACCTGGCGGCGGTCGGCCATCTCGACGAGAAACTCGCGGCCGAAGTCGGCGACGACCCGGCCCTCGACGACGACCTGCTGCTCCCTTTCGCGCCGGGTCGTCATCAACGCGGCCGTCGCGATGGCCTGCCGGGAGAAGACGGGGTTCGCGAAGCGCCTTCGGGACGGGACATGGGGGCCTAGAGGTCGAACAAGGCGTCGATCTTGGCCGCGCAGATGAAGTCGTTCTCGGACAACCCGTCGATCGCGTGCGTCGAGTAGGCCACCTTGCACCGGTTGTACCCGACGGCAAGGTCGGGATGGTGATCCTCGCGGTGCGAGATCCAGGCCGTTGCGTTCACGAAGGCCATGGTCTCGTGGTAATTGGCGAAGGCGTAGGTCTTCGCGATCGTCTTGCCTTCGCGCGCCCAGCCGGCGAGGCCCTTGAGGAGCGGGCCGATCTGGGAATCGTCGAGGGGAGCCACGCCCCCTTCGCACGGAATGCATTTCTTGCGGGCGAGTTCGTTCATGGCGGCGGGCACGTCAGGCGGGTTTCGCGGCGACGCGCCTCAGGTGGGCGATGCGCAGGGCCGCGGGGGGATGGGAATCATACACGAGGGAGTGCAGCGGATCGGGCGTGAGCGTGGCCGCGTTGTCGCGGTAGAGCTTGCCCAGGGCGCTCACGAGGTCGTCGGCGTTCGCGTGCCGGGCCGCGAATTCGTCGGCCTCGAACTCCTGGCGCCGCGACAGCAGGCTCGCGAGGGGCTGGAAGGGAAACGTGAAGACGGGCACCACCAGCATGAAGGCGGCGAGCAGGGCGCCGGTGGGCGGCGGGGAGGCAAGGCCCAGCGCGGCGGCGAAGGCGGGCTCGCCGGCCGTCCAGCCGAGCACGGCAAGCAGGCCGAGGGCGAGCGCGAAGCGCACCGCAAGGAGCCGGGGAATGTGGCCGCGGGCGAAGTGGCCGAGTTCGTGCGCGAGCACCGCCTCGATCTCGCCCTTCGTGAGCCGCTCGACCAGCGTGTCGAAGAACACGATGCGCTTGTCGCGGCCGAAGCCCGTGAAGTAGGCGTTGCCGTGGCTCGATCGCTTCGAGCCGTCCATCACGAAAAGGCCCTCCGCGCGAAAGCCGCAGCGCGCGACCAGCGCCTCGATCGCCGTGCGCAGCTCGCCATCCTCGAGCGGCGTGAAGCGGTTGAAGAGCGGCGCGATCCAGCGCGGGAAGACGGCGACGAGGGCGAGGGTGAAGGCGACCCAGGCGAACCACGCCCAGACCCACCACCCGGCGCCCGTCGTCTCGATGAACCAGCACACGGCGAGGACCAGCGGCGTGCCGAGCGCGACGCCGAGTGCGGCGCCCTTGACGATGTCAACGGCGAAGGTGGCGGGCGTGGTCTGGTTGAACCCGTGCCTTGCTTCCACGCCGAAGGTGCGCCAGGCGTCGAAAGGCAGTGCCGCGACCGCGCCGACCGCCACGACGCCGAAGACGGTGGCCAGGTCCCGGGCATAACCATCGCCCAGGAGAGCGCGGGATGCGCCGTCGAGCAGCGCGAGCCCGCCGCCCACGCTCATCGCGAGGAGGAGGAAGCCGTCGGCGAACACGGCCTCCAGCGCCGCGACGCGGATCTTGTCGCGCGTGTAGTCGGCGGCCTTCGCGTGCGCTTGCGGCGGGACGACCGCGGCAAAGTCGGCCGGCACCCGGTCGCGATGGCGCGCGACGTGCGCGGAATGGCGCGCGAGCAGCCACAGCCGCCATCCGAGGGCGGCGAGGGCGAAGGCGACGAAGGTCGTGGCGAAGGCGTTCAAGGCGGTTGGTGGATGGAGGCGGCCCGTGACACAATCCGGACGCACCGGCACTTACTCATTCTATGGCACAAGAAAAAGCACCGCTCGTCTGGGTCGACATGGAGATGTCGGGACTCGTTCCCGACCGCGACCGCATTCTCGAGGTCGCCCTGGTCGTGACCGACGGGGAGCTCAACACGATCGCCGAGGCGCCCGTCTGGGTGGTCCACCAGGCCGACGAAGTGCTCGACGCCATGGATTCCTGGAACAAGGGCACGCACGGGCGGTCCGGGCTTATCGACAAGGTGCGGGCCTCGAAGTTCACGGAGGCCGAAGTCGAATCCCTGATCGTCGAATTCCTGAAGCTGCACGTCGCCTCCGGCGAGGCGCCGCTCGCGGGCAACACCGTGCACCAGGACCGGCGCTTCATGGCGCGCTACATGCCGGCCTTCGAGTCGTACCTGCACTACCGCATCGTGGACGTCTCCACGCTGAAGGAGCTGGCGCGGCGCTGGCGTCCCGACGTGCTGGCCGGCGTCGTGAAGGAGTCGAAGCACGAGGCGCTCGCCGACGTCCACGAGTCGATCGAGGAATTGCGCTACTACCGCCGCACGTTCCTGCGCGCCGATCCTCCCGTCGCCTAGTCGCCCGCCCAGCGGCGCGATCGCTCGACGGCGCGGTGCCATTGCGCGAAGCGTTCGTCGGCCTGGTCGCGCGGCATGGCGGGCTCGAAGGTCCGCTCGCGCGCCCAGAGGGCGGCGATCTCCGCTTCATCGGCCCAGAATCCCACCGCCAGGCCCGCGAGATAGGCCGCGCCGAGGGCGGTCGTTTCCGTGACCCGCGGCCTCACGACGGGAACCCCGAGGCAGTCGGCCTGCATCTGCATGAGGAGGTCGTTTGCCGTGGCGCCCCCGTCGACCCGCAGTTCCGTCAACGCGAGACCCGAATCGGCGGCCATGGCCGCCACCAGTTCCGTGCTCTGGAAGGCAATGGCCTCGAGCGTGGCGCGGGCCAGGTGGGCCGCCGTCGAGCCGCGCGTGAGGCCGACGATCGTGCCCCGCGCGTGCGGATCCCACTGCGGGGACCCCAGCCCCGAGAGCGCGGGGACGAAATGGACGCCGCCCGCGTCGGGCACGCTCGCCGCGAGCGGCTCGACGTCCCTGGCGCTGGCGATGATCCCCAGCCCGTCTCGAAGCCACTGCACGGCGGCACCCGCGACGAACACGCTGCCTTCGAGCGCGTAGTGCGCGCCGCCTTCGCGAAGCCAGGCCACCGAGGAGAGCAGCCGGTGGCGGGACGCCGCCGGCCGATCGCCCGTGTTCATGAGGAGGAAGCAGCCCGTGCCGTAGGTGTTCTTGGCAAGGCCGGGGCCGAGGCAGGCCTGACCGAAAAGTGCGGCCGGCTGGTCACCCGCCAGGGCCGCGATCGGCATGCCCGCCGGCAGTCCGGAACAGCGGGTTGTTCCAACAATCTCGCCCGGGCCGGCCACCCGCGGCAGCAGGGCGCGCGGAATGTCCAGGACCGCGAGCAGTTCGTCGTCCCAGTCGAGGGCGTGGATGTTGAAGAGCAGCGTTCGCGAGGCATTGCTCGCGTCGGTCACGTGCGCCTCGCCGCCGGTGAGCCGCCAGGCGAGCCACGAATCGACGGTCCCGAAGGCGAGCTCGCCCTTTTCGGCCCTGGCGCGCGCCCCGGCCACGTTGTCGAGAAGCCAGGCGAGCTTGGTGCCGGAAAAGTACGCGTCGAGCTCGAGGCCGGTCTTTTCCCGGAAGAGGACGTCGTGCCCGGCCTGCCGGAGCGCGTCACATCGGGACGCGGTTCGTCGGTCCTGCCACACGATGGCATTGGCGAGCACCCGCCCCGACTTCCGGTCCCAGAGAACCGTCGTCTCGCGCTGGTTGGCGATGGCGACCGCGGCGACCTGCCCCGCAGGCAGTCCCGCCTGGGCCAGCGCCCGGGCCGCCACGTCGCGCTGGGAGACGAAGATCTCCTCCGGATCGTGCTCGACCCATCCCGGCTGGGGAAAGATCTGGCGAAATTCTTGCTGTACCTTGGCGATGGGCAAGCCGGCGCGGTCGAAGACGATCGCTCGGGAACTGGTCGTTCCCTGGTCGAGGGCGAGGATGGCTTTCATCGACTTGGGACCTGCTGGCGGGCCGACGATGATACGATATTCGCGGAGACGGCCCCCGGGGCCGCGGAGGAACTTCTAGTGGGACTTCTGGACGATCTGAAGAAACAGGCGGATGCGCTCAAGGCGCAGGACGTCGACAGGACGGAGAGCCTGCGGTCGAACGCGGTGGCCGTCGACCATGCCCTGAGGCGCTCGTTCATCTACATGAACGACCTGGGCAAGCAGCTGAACCTGGTGAAGATGCCTTGCCCGTTCGTCTACAAGCTGCCGACCTACGGCGACATCACCGGGCTCACCTTCAAGGATTTCTTCGCCGACTTTCGCAGCAAGCACTTCATCGACAAGGATTACTACGGCGAGGTCCACCTCGCCACGCGCAGCGCCTCCGACCAGGTCCTCACGATCAAGAAGGGCCCGGACGACATGGAGAAGTTCAGGAACATCCTCTGGCAGTTCAACATCGAGCACAAGAGCGAGCAGTTCCGCGACCAGCGAAAGGTCATCACCCACGAGATCTTCGAGGTGAAGTGCGATTTCCGCGTGCAGGCGAAGTTCGAGGGCGACCACGAGACCGGCAAGCTGAAGATCATGGCGAAGAACGTCGGCGACTTCACCATCGACGTCTTCCAGATGACCGCGTTCGAGCTAAATGACAAGGCGGTCGAGGAGTTCGCGAAGTACTTCATCGGCCGGCCCAACGAGTGGACCGAGATCGTGAAGCGCTCGGTGCTCAACCAGAAGCCGGCGGTGGCCGCGGCACCCAAACCCAAGGCCGCGCCCACCTACGTCGCGCCGAAAGCGGCGGCGCCGCCCGCGGCTCCCCCCGCGGACGAGAAGCGCGGCCTCCTCGGCTCGTTGCGTTCCTTCATCAAGAAGGACAGCTAGGCCGGGCGCGGTATCGCCGGCCGTGCCCCGACGCTCCATGACCCGCCTCGCGGTCCTCGTCGGCACCCGCAAGGGGCTCTTCATCCTCAAGTCGGGTCACGACCGGCGCCGCTGGTCCATGGCGGGACCGCACTTCCTCGGCCAGGTCGTGAACCACGCCGTGCTCGATCCGCGCGACGGGCGCACGATGCTCGCGGCCGTCCGGGCCGGGCACCTCGGCCCCACCGTCTTTCGCTCGACCGACGCGGGGCGCACGTGGCGGGAAGCGAAGCGGCCCCCCGCCTTCGACAAGGCCCCGGCGGGCGAGGCGGGGGAGAGCGTGGCACACGTCTTCTGGCTCGCGCCGGGGCATGCGAAGGAACCCGGGCGCTGGTACGCCGGTACTTCGCCCCAGGCGCTGTTCGTGTCCGAGGACGGCGGCGAGTCCTGGCGGGGCGTGAAGGGGTTCAACGCGCATCCCGACCGGCGCCAGTGGATCGGCAGCGGGCAGGAAGCGCCGCCCGACGGCGGGACGCTGCATTCGATCAATGTCGACCCTTTCGATCCGGCGCATCTCTACATCGGCTTGTCCGCGGGCGGCGTCTTCGAGACGCGCGATCGGGGCGCGACCTGGTCGCCGCTCAACCGGGGCTGCGCGGCCGATTTCCTCCCGGACCCGTCGGCGGAGTACGGGCACGATCCGCACTGCCTGCGCGTGCATCCGGTGGCGCGCGACGTGGTCTACCAGCAGAACCATTGCGGCATCTACCGGCTCGAGCGCGCCGCCAGCCGGTGGCAACGCATCGGCGCCAACATGCCGGCGCGGATCGGGGACATCGGTTTCCCCCTGGTGCTCCATCCGCGCGACCCGGCGACGGCCTGGGTCTTTCCGATGGACGGAACCACCGTGTGGCCCAGGACGCCCATCGGCGGCCGGCCCGCGGTCTACGGCACGGGCGATGCCGGCCGGACTTGGAAGCGCCTCGACCAAGGCCTGCCGAAGGCCCAGGCCTGGTTCACGGTGAAACGCCAGGCCATGGGCGCCGACACGCTCGATCCCGTGGGGCTTTATTTCGGCACCACGGGAGGCGAGGTCTGGGCGAGCTTCGACGAGGGCGCGAAGTGGCACTGCCTGTGCCTGCACCTGCCGCACGTGTACTCGGTCGAGGCGGCGATCCCCGCGTGAAGGTCGTCCTCCCGAGCCCGCTCGCGCAATACACGGCGGGACGGCGGGACGTCGACGCCGAAGGCGCGACGGTCGCCGAGGTGCTCGGCGACCTCGATCGCCGGTTCCCGGGCATCCGCTTCCGGATGATCGACGAGCAGGACGCGATCCGGGCGCACATCAAGATCTTCGTGAACCGGGAGATCGAGAGATCGCTCGCGGCCCGCCTCGCGCCCGGCGACGAGATCCTCATCGTGGCCGCCCTGTCGGGAGGTTGATTTCGCGGAGGTCTTGCGCTGCATCACAAGCCGGGATCGCGGCCGGGTTCGCGGCGTTGTAACATAGGGGCACCAAGATTTGTACCGGCCACGGGGACGCACTCCAGAAGCCCCGGGCCGCGAGCGACCTGGCCAACCGTTGAACCCATTTCATGGAGAAACGCTCAATGACCCGCAAACCCCTGCTGGCCGCCTTCGTCGCGGCCGCCTTTTTCGTGACCGGCGCGCAAGCCCAGACCGAAATCCAGTTCTGGCATTCGATGGGTGGCGCGCTCGGCGACAAGGTGAACGACCTCGCCAACAAGTTCAACGCGAGCCAGACCGTCTACAAGGTCGTCCCGAGCTACAAGGGCAGCTATCCCGAGTCGATGACGGCGGCCATCGCGTCCTATCGCGCCGGCAACGCGCCGCACATCGTCCAGGTCTTCGAGGTCGGCACCGCCACGATGATGGCCGGCAAGGGCGCCGTCGTGCCGGTCTACAAGCTCATGAAGGATGCCGACGAGCCGTTCGACCCGAAGGCCTACATCGGCCCCGTCTCGGGCTATTACTCCGACAGCCGCGGAAACATGCTGTCCTTCCCGTTCAACAGCTCGACCGTCGTGTTCTACATCAACAAGGACGCCTACAAGAAGGCGGGCCTCGACGTGAACAAGGCGCCCAAGACCTGGAAGGAATTCCTCGCCGACGCCGAGAAGCTCAAGGCCGCCGGACAGCAGTGCGTCTACACGACCGGCTGGCCGTCCTGGATGCACATCGAGAACTTCTCGGCCTGGCACAACGTGCCCATCGGCTCGAAAGAGAACGGCATGGCCGGCATCGACACCGTGTTCCAGGTGAACTCCCCGCTGCACGTTCGGCACGTGGCGATGCTGGGTGACATGGCGAAGAAGGGCCTGCTCACCTACGCCGGCAGGAGGAACCAGGCCGAGGCGAAGTTCGCGAGCGGCGAGTGCGCGATGCTGACCTCGTCCACGGGAGCGCAGGCCAACATCCGCCGCACCGCCAAGTTCGACTGGTCGGTGAACCTGATTCCCTACCACGACGACGTGAAGGGCGCGCCCCAGAATTCCATCATCGGCGGCGCCTCGCTGTGGGTGATGGGCGGCAAGACCGCCAACGCCTACAAGGGCGTGGCCAAGTTCTTCGCGTTCCTGTCCAAGCCCGAGATCCAGATGGACTGGCACGTGGGCACGGGCTATGTGCCGATCACGAAGGCGGCCTATGACCTCACCCGCAAGTCCGGCTTCTACGACAAGAACCCGGGGGCGGACATCGCCATCAAGCAGCTCATGAACAAGCCGGCGACGGCCAATTCCAAGGGCCTGCGGTTCGGCAATTTCGTCCAGGGCCGCGAGGTCATCGAGGAGGAAATGGAAGCGGTGATCATGGGCAAGAAGGATGCGAAGGCCGCCATGGACGAGGCGGTCCGGCGCGGCAACGAGATTCTTCGCAAGTTCGAGGCCGCGAACAAGGGCTGACACGAGACGGGCATGAGAAGGGGGCCGTGACCGGCCCCCTTTTCCGGTCCTCGCCATGGAAAAGCGCGTCGTCTTCAGATCGGCCTGGCTACCCTACGTGCTTCTGCTGCCGCAGATCACGATCACGGTCCTTTTCTTCTTCTGGCCCGCGGCGCAGGCGGTCTACTACTCCTTCCAGATCCAGGACGCGTTCGGGATCACGTCGCAGTTCGTCTGGTTCCGGAACTACGTCGACCTCTTCAAGGACTCGCACTACCTGTCGTCGTTCCGCGTGACGGCGTTCTTCAGCGTGATGGTCGCAACCTCCGGGATCCTCATCTCGCTCCTGCTCGCCACGATGGCCGACTCGATCGTGCGCGGAGCGCTCGCCTACAAGACGTTTCTCATCTGGCCCTATGCCGTCGCCCCTGCCGTCGCGGGCGTGCTCTGGGCATTCATCTTCGCCCCGTCGATCGGCATCGTGACCTACTTCCTCAAGCAGCTGGGGGTCGACTGGAACTGGATCATCAATTCCGAGCAGGCGATGCTGCTGGTGGTGGTGGCCTCGGTCTGGAAGCAGATCAGCTACAACTTCCTCTTTTTCCTCGCCGGCCTGCAGTCCATCCCGAAGTCCCTGCTCGAGGCCGCCGCCATCGATGGCGCAGGCCCGTTCCGGCGCTTCTGGACGATCGTCTTCCCGCTGCTGTCGCCGACGACGTTCTTCCTGCTGGTGATGAACATCATCTACTCGTTCTTCGACACCTTCGGCGTGATCGACGCGACCACGCAGGGCGGGCCGGGGGACGCCACGAAGATCCTCGTCTACAAGGTCTACTACGACGGCGTGAAGGCCGCGGACCTCGGCGGCTCGTCGGCGCAGTCGGTGATCCTCATGATCATCGTCGTCTCGCTCACGGTCATCCAGTTCCGCTACATCGAGCGAAGGGTCCAGTACTGACATGGTCGAGAACAGGCCGGTCCGGGATTTCCTCGCGCATGCCGTGCTGATCGGGGGCGTGGCGCTGGTCGCGTTTCCGCTGTGGGTGACCTTCGTCGCCTCGACGCTCACCTTCGACCAGATCGTGTCGGTCCCGATGCCCCTGTGGCCCGGGGACCAGTTCCTGCACAACTACACGCAGGTGCTCACGGCGGGATCGGAGAAGGGGTCCTCGGCCCCGGTGTCGACGATGCTCCTGAACAGCCTGATCATGGCGCTGTCCATCGCGCTGGGAAAGATCGCGATCTCCATCCTGTCGGCGTTCGCGATCGTGTATTTCCGCTTTCCGGGCCGGTCCTTCTTCTTCTGGAGCGTCTTCGTCACCCTGATGCTGCCGGTCGAGGTTCGCATCATTCCCACCTTCAAGGTCGCCGCCGACCTCGGCATCCTCAATTCGCACGTGGGCCTCGCGCTGCCGCTCATCGCGTCGGCGACGGCGACCTTCCTCTTCCGCCAGTTCTTCATGACCATTCCCGACGAGCTGGCCGAGGCCGCGCGCATCGACGGCGCGGGACCGGCACGATTCTTCATCGACGTGGTGCTGCCGCTGTCGAAGACGCACATGGCCGCGCTCTTCGTGATCCTCTTCATCTACGGCTGGAACCAGTATCTCTGGCCCCTTCTCATCACGACCTCCGAATCGATGTACACGGTGGTGATCGGCATCAAGCGCATGATCGCGGGCGGGGATGCCTCGAACGAGTGGCACCTCATCATGGCCACGGCCATGCTCGCCATGCTGCCCCCGGCGCTGGTGGTGATGCTCATGCAGAAGTGGTTCGTGAAGGGTCTCGTCGAGACCGAGAAGTAGGGGTTTTTCGACAGGCGGAAGCAGCGGCAATGGCGCTGGAGCGGACCGATGGCCGCTCGACGCCGGCGTGCAGGGAAGCGGCAATGGCATGGGAGCGGGCCTGATGCCGCTCGACGACAGCGGACAACGAAACGAACCGGGCGAATACAGATGGCGGAAATCAGCCTGCACGGCGTGACCAAGAGCTTCGGCAAGACCGAG
>DAORTX010000037.1:0-15211 GCA_035432885.1 Usitatibacteraceae bacterium | reverse complement strand
ACGGGCGTGAAACCCTACTTCGACGAGCCCTTCTACGTCGGGTTTTCCGTCGCGGGCTACGAGCTGGGCCTGCTGCCCGACGGCGAGCCGGGTGTCGCCGGCCCGCAACCGCTCTGGGGCGTGACGAACGCGGAGGCGGCATTCGCGCGGCTTCTCTCCCTGGGCGCCACGGCGCTCGAACCGGTGACGGAGGTGGGAGAAGGCATCAAGGTCGCCGCGGTGACCGACCCCTTCGGCAATCGCCTGGGCATCATCGAGAACCCGCACTTCAAGGCCGCCGGGTCTTGACCCCCTGCGCCTGCAGCCGGTCCGTCGCGGTGCTCTGCGCGCTCTTCGCGGGCCTCGCCGCCTGCGCATTCATCGCCGAGGATGCGTGCCGGGACGGCGGTGGCCGCGTGAGCGACACGGCGTGGGTTTGCGAGATGGCTTCGGGCGCCACCGCATCGCTCTGGGCCGTCGTTCCGCCGGGGAGCGCCGTCCTGGCGGCTCTCGCCGTCGGCGTCCCCGTCTTTCTTGCGGTCGATGCGATCGGCCGCCGGGTCATCGCATTGCGCGCCGGCCAGGCATGAAGGCCCTGCCAGGCTTGTCGCGGAATCGGCACGGGGGCGCACAATCTGAAACCGCAACCCTGGAGGCAAGGATGGCGAAGCTGCTGGCGACGACGATCACGGCCCTGCTCGGCACGGCCGCCTTTCATGCGGCAGGATCCGACATCGACCTGCGCGTGATCCTCTCCGGTGAAATCGCGCCGGGCATCTACGGGCGGATCGATTTCGGCGGCGCGCCGCCGCCGCCCGTGCTCCACGCGAAGCCCGTCGTCATCACGCGGCATCCCGGACCGCCGGCGGCGCCGGTCTACCTGCACGTGCCGCCGGGCCACGCGAAGCACTGGGCCAAGCACTGCCACCGGTACCGCGCCTGCGGCCAGCCGGTCTACTTCGTCCGGTCGGCGGAGTACGAGCCGGGCTACAGGCCGAAGAAGGAAAAGAAGGACAAGCGCCCGCATTGAGGCGCAGCGGGCGGCGGCGCCGGCAATAGCGCGATGAAGTCGACGAAGGCCGGCATTCTCTACTTCGCCCTCGTGTTCGGTGCGGGATTCGCGCTCGGGCCGATCCGGGTTCTCTGGCTGGTGCCCCGGGTGGGCGATCGGGCGGCGGAGCTGATCGAGGCGCCGATCATGCTGGCGGTGATGGTCCTCGCCGCGCGCGCGATCACGCGCCGCCTCGCGGTTTCCGCGGCAGCCAGCGCGCGCCTTGCCATGGGCCTCACGGGACTTGCCCTGATGCTGGCCGCGGAGTTCGGCCTCGTGCTGTGGCTTCGAGGGATCACGCTGCAGGACTATTTCGCCGGGCGCGATCCCGTGGCGGCACTGGTCTACTATGCGTTGCTCGGGGTGTTCGCCTTGACGCCCCTGCTGCTCGCGGCGATGAAGGGCCGCGACCGGACCGACTGAGGAGCACTGCCATGGCCAGCGTCGCGACCGCCCGCAAGTCCGCCCTTGCCTGCCCCGAGGCCGTCGAGGGCGCGCACATGGGCCATCCGGATTTTCGCGTGGGCGGACGGATCTTCATGACGCTCTGGCCCGACAAGAAGCGCGTGGTGCTGAAGCTCCCCCTCGCCGACCAGCAGGCGCTCGTGCAGATGGACCCCGAGGCCTTCAGCGTGGGCAGCTGGGGGCGCCAGGGTTACACGCTGGTCGACCTCGCGCGCGTGAACGCGGCGCAGCTTCGCGTGCTCGCCGATGCCGCGTGGCGGACCGTGGCGTCCCGTCGCCTGCAGGAGCAGTATCCGCTGGACGACTAGCCATTGCACAAGCCCTCCGCATCCCCGCATTCGTCCATCCCGAAAGGATTTCCATGTTTCCGAAGGTACTCGCCGTCGCCACCACGTTCGTCCTCGGCGCTTGCGTGAGCGCGCCCATGGCGCCGCCCTCCGCCGTCTCCGAGCTCGCGCCCACGGGCAAGCTGCGGGCCGTCATCAACCTGGGCAATCCGATCCTCGCGAAGAAGGACGCGGCCACGGGAGAGCCGGCGGGCGTGTCGGTGGATCTGGCGCGCGAGCTCGCCACGCGCCTGGGCGTCGAGGCGGAGCTGGTGACCGTCACGTCCGCGGGCCAGTCCGTGGAGACGCTCAAGAACGGCCGCGTGGACGTGGGATTCTTCGCGATCGACCCGGCGCGCGCGGCGACGACGGCCTACACCGGCCCCTACGTGCAGATCGAGGGCGCCTACCTCGTGCGGGAAGACTCGTCGATCCGCGCCAACGAGGAGGTCGATCGTGCCGGAAACCGCGTCGCGGTCGGCAACAAGAGCGCCTACGACCTGTACCTTTCGCGGACCTTCAAGCAGGCGTCGATCGAGCGCGCGCCCACGTCGCCCGCGGTGGTCGATTTCTTCCTCGCCCACTCGATCGAGGTCGCCGCCGGCGTGAAGCAGCAGCTCGAGGCCGACGCGAAACGGATTCCGGGGCTTCGCCTGCTGCCCGGTCGATTCATGGTCATCAACCAGGCCATGGGCATGGCGCGCGGGCGCGAGGCGGGCGCGGCCTACCTCAAGGCGTTCGTGGAGGAAATGAAGGCCTCCGGATTCGTGGCCGAGGCGTTGAAGCGCCACGCGATCGAAGGCGCCTCGATCGCACCGCCCGGCGGAGCGCCTTGAGCCCGGAGCACGAGGCGCAACTCGCGGGACTCGTCCACCGGCGCAAGGCGGCCGCGCTCGGGACCCTGCACGCCGGAGCGCCTTTCGTCTCGATGGTGCCGTTCGCGGTGATGCCCGACGGCTCGGCTTTCGTGATCCATGTGAGCCGGCTCGCGGGGCACACGAAGGACATGCTGGCCGACTCTCGCGTCTCGCTGCTGGTGGTGCAGGCCGAAGGCGAGGGCGTCGAGGCGCAGGCGCTCGCCCGCGTCTCGGTGCAGGGCGAGGCGTCGGAGATGGCCGGGGGTTCCGGGGACGAGCGCGAATGCCGCAGGGCCTACCTCGCGCGCTTCCCCGAGGCGGCCCCGCTCACGGAATTCGGGGATTTCTCCTTCTTCGCGGTGCGGGCCACCCGGGCGCGCTTCGTCGCGGGATTCGCGCAGGCGATGAGCCTTACCGGGGAGACCCTCGCGCGCCTGCTGTCCGCGCGGCCGTAGGGTCCCGTCGATCGCCGCTTGACTTTCCCATCATGGGAGGGTTCAGGCTGCGCCCAGGTCAACCCAGGGAGCCATCGACATGGACCATTCCATACAGGCCGGTCACGCACACGAACATCACCAGGGTCACGCGGCGGCGGCCGGGCCGTCGCTTGGCCGCATCGCCTTTCTCGCGACCGTCCATTGCCTGGCCGGTTGCGCGGTCGGGGAAGTGGCGGGCATGGTCATCGGAACTGCGCTGGGATTCTCGACCGGACAGACCATCGCGCTCGCGATCGCGCTCGCCTTCATCTCGGGCTACGGGTTCACGATGGCGCCGCTGCTGCGCGCGGGCTACGCCTTCAGGGCAGCCTCGGTCCTGGCCCTCGCGGCGGACACGGCCTCGATCACCGTCATGGAGATCGTCGACAACCTCGTGATGCTGGCGATCCCCGGCGCGATGCAGGCACCGCTCGACAGCGTGCTCTTCTGGGCGAGCCTCGCCGGGTCGCTCGTGGTCGCGGGCGTGGCCGCCTTTCCCGTCAACCGCTGGCTGATCGCGCGGGGCCGCGGGCACGCCGTCGTGCACGCGCACCACTGATCGGGCGGGCGCTCAGAAACCCAGCACCTTCTGGATGATCGCCTTGGCGACGAAGCCCAGCATGCCGAAGGCGAGCACGAAGAACAGGACGAAGGTGCCGAACCGGCCCGCCTTCGATTCCCGGGCAATGCTCGCGATCACGAAGAGCATGAACAGGATGAACCCGCCCACGCCCCAGGTCATGCCGAACTCGGCGACCTGCGCCTCGGTGATGTGGAGCTGGTCCAGCCAGGTCATGGCGCTTCATTCCCGCGCGGGAATCCTCCCGGCGTCGACGATGTCGCGGTAGGCGTGCCAGGTGGCGTGGCCGATCACGGGAATGGTCACGATGAATCCCAGCATCGCGGTCGCCATGGAAAGGGCCGTGGCCACCATGATCACCACGGCCCAGAGACTCATGGCGGCCGGATTCTCGCCCACCGCGCGGATGCTCGCCCACACGGCGGTGAGGAGATCGGTGTCGCGGTCCAGCAGGAACGGCGCCGAGACGACGGTGGCCGCGAAGACGAGGGAAGCGCCGAGCGCGCCCAGCGCCATCCAGACGGGGAAGAGGTTCGAGCCCTGGGACAGGATCACGTGGCGCACGAACGCCTCGCCCCCGGTGATCGGCGCGGTGACGAAGAGCGCCACCAGCACGGCGGAGACGAGCACCCAGGCCGTGCCCGCGATCGCGAGCGCCAATCCCAGCCAGACCAGTGCCCGCGTGCCGCGCTGCCACGCGGCGAGCACGGCGGCAAGATCCGCGGGCTCGCCACGCTCGCGGCGGCGGCTCAGTTCGTAGAGGCCGGTCGCGAGAATCGGCCCCACGAGGACGAACCCGGAGAAGGCGCCGGGCAGGAGCGGCCACCACCGGAGCGTGATGGCCGCGATGATCCACCCGCCGATCGCCACGAGAACGCCGTGCATCAGGCTGGGACCGGGCGCGTGGGCAAGGTCGCGCATGCCGGACGCGAGCCAGGCGAACGGGCGCATCGCCGGGACCTTCCGGATGGGGGGCACTTCGACGGGAAAGGGCGCTTCGGCGTTCATCGGACGGGGCGGCAACGATCACCGCCGATTCTGCGGGGCGGCCCCGGCACTGTCCAGCCGCCACGCTCGGATAGACTTCGCGCAGGCGGGCCGTGCGGGCCGGAGAGGGGAGAGGCGACATGAAGCGCGTGGCGATCATCACCGGGGCAGGCAGGGGCATCGGCGCGGCCACCGCGATACTCGCGGCGAGCCGCGGCTACGCGGTGTGCGTGAACTACCGGCGCAGCGCGGATGACGCGCGCGACGTGGTGAAGGCCATCGTCGACGCGGGCGGGCGCGCGGTCGCGGTGGCCGCGGACGTGGCCGTGGAAGAGGACGTGGTGCGCCTCTTCGAGACCGCGGCGCGCGAGCTGGGCCCGGTCACGGCGCTGGTCAACAACGCCGGCATCCTCGAGCGGCAGATGCGCGTGGAAGACATGGACGCCGCGCGCCTTCGCCGGGTGCTCGATGTCAACGTCGTGGGCTCCTTCCTCTGCGCGCGCGAGGCGGTGAAGCGCATGTCGACCAGGCATGGCGGCATGGGAGGCGCGATCGTGAACGTGTCCTCGGGGGCGGCGCGCTGGGGATCGCCGGACGAGTACGTGGACTACGCCGCCTCGAAAGGCGCGATCGACACGATGACCATCGGCCTGTCGAAAGAGGTGGCGGCCGAGGGCATCCGCGTGAACGCCGTGCGCCCGGGCCTCGTGATCACCGGCATCCACGCGGCGGGCGGCGAGCCGGGGCGCGTGGAGCGCATGAAGTCGTCGGTGCCCCTGGGCCGCGGCGGCATGCCCGAGGAAGTCGCCACCGCGATCCTCTGGCTGCTCTCCGACGAGGCGTCCTTCACGACGGGCGCCATCATCGACGTCTCCGGCGGGCGCTAGCCGGCCGGGGCGAGGCCTGGTCCGCCGAGACGAGCGCTAGTCGGCCGGGGAGGGCACGCAGACGCGCTGCTCGCTGCCGCCGGCGAGCCGGACCGTGGCCACCTCGATGGGCCGGCCGTAGAGCGCCGAGAGCGATCGCGCCGTCAGCGTCTCCTGCGTCGGCCCCTGCGCCACGAGGCGGCCGTCGGCCAGCAGCAGCACGCGATCGGCAATGCGGAAGGCGTGCTCCGGATGATGCGTGGAGACGAGGACGCCGATGCCTGCCGCCTTCAGGCGCGCCACCTCGTCCAGCACGCGCGACTGGTTGCCGTAGTCGAGATTGGCCGTGGGTTCGTCCATCACCAGGAAGGCGGCTTCCGTGGCGAGCGCGCGGGCGATGAGGGCGAGCTGCCGCTCGCCGCCGCTCACCGCACGAAGCGACCGGTCCGCGAGGCGCGCGATGCCGAGGCGCTCCAGCGCTGCCGCCGCCACGTCGCGATCGTGGGCGCCGGGGCCCGCGAACACGCCGCGATGGGCCGTGCGGCCCATCTCCACCGTCTCGCGCAGGCTGAAGTCGAAATAGGAGTCGGCTGCCTGCGGCACATAGGCGAGCCGCCGCGCGCGCTCGGCCGCGCCCCAGGCGAGCAGATCGCGGCCGTCGAGCGTGACGTCGCCGCCGAGCCGCGGTTGCACCCCGAGCAGCGTGCGAAGCAGCGTCGACTTGCCGCTGCCATTGGGTCCCAGCAGGCAGACCACCTCGCCCGCGGCGAGGGCGCAATCGAGCCCGCGCCCCACCGTGTGGTCGCGAAAGCCGAAATCCAGCGCGTGCGCGGCAAGCGTCATCGGCGAAAGGTCGCGGCGAGCAGCACGATGAAGACGGGCGTGCCCACGAACGCGGTGGCGACGCCCGGGGGAATTTCCGTGGCGGCGACCGTGCGGCAGAGCGTATCCACGGCCAGCATGAAGGCCGCTCCCAGCACGAGGGAGAGCGGCATCACGCGGGCGAAACCCGCGCCCGCGAGCAGGCGCGCGGCGTGCGGAATCACCAGCCCGACCCAGCCGATGACGCCGGCCAGCGCCACGGCAGCCGCGGTGGCGAGCGTCGCGCAGACGATGACGAGGAGTCGCAGCTTCGACACGTCGAGTCCCAGCGATCGCGCTTCGTCCTCGGAGAGCGCCAGCAGGTCGATCCGCCAGCGCAGCAGCAGGAGCGGCACGAGACCGGCGGCGATGAGCGGCAGCGCCACCGCGAGGTCGCCGGGCAGCGCGCCGCCGAAGCTGCCGAGCAGCCAGAAGGTGATTGCGGGGAGCTGGTTGGCGGGGTCGGCCACGGACTTCACCAGCGCGATCCCGGCGCCGAAGAGCGAGCCCACGACCACGCCCGTCAGGATGAGCGTGAGGATCGGGTCGCGGCCGCGCACCCAGCGGCCCACGGCGACCACGAGCGCGACCGCGGCGAGACCGCCGGCGAACGCGAAGCCCTGGATCGCGAAAGCGGGCAGCGACAGCAGGATCGCGAAGCCTGCTCCCAGCGCGCAGCCGGCGGAGACGCCCAGGATGTCGGGCGAGACGAGGGGGTTCTTGAAGAGATTCTGGAAGGCCGCGCCGGCGCCGGCGAGCGCGGCGCCCACGGCGAGGGCGGCGAAGAGCCTCGGCGCGCGCACCTGCAGCACCAGCGCCTCGACGTTCGCGGGCAGGCCGCTGTCGCCGCCGCCGGCGGCGGCGACGAGCGCGCGCAGCACGTCGGCCAGGGCCACGGGAAAGCGCCCGACGGAAAAACTCCACAGCACGATCGCGGCGAGCGCCGCGACGGCCGCCGCGGCCACGAGGGTGGCTCTCTTCATGGAGCCATTATGCGGGCAGTGGCTCCTGGTCCCGGCCCGGCGGGGCCCGGTCGCCGGATTCCGCGGCCGGGCTCAGCCTGCCGGCCTGGCGTTGGGGAAGAAGAGCTGCTCGCCGTTGATCCTGTAGGCGGCGATGGCGCCCTGCCCGGCGGGCGAGACGAGCCAGTCGATGAACTTCTGGCCGGCCGCCTGCTTCACGTGCGCGTGCCTCGCGGGGTTCACGAGGATCACGCCGTACTGGTTGAAGAGGCGCGTGTCGCCCTCGACGAGGATCACGAGGTCGCCGCGGTTCCTGAAATTGAGCCAGGTGCCGCGGTCGGTGAGCGCGTACGCGTTCATGCCCGAGGCGGTATTGAGGGTCGGGCCCATGCCCGAGCCCGTCTCGCGATACCACTCGCCCTGGGGCTTGTCGATTCCCGCGGCCTTCCAGTAGCGAAGTTCGGCGGCGTGGGTGCCGCTCTTGTCGGCGCGCGAGGTGAACGGCAGCTTCGCCGCGGCGATCGCCTTCAGGCCCCCGACGACGTCCTTGCCCGCGGCCTTCGCCGGATCGGGTTTCGGGCCGACGATGACGAAGTCGTTGTACATGACCTCGCGGCGCTTCGTGCCGAAGCCGTCCGCGACGAACTTCTCCTCGGCGACCCGGTCGTGCACGAAGACCACGTCCGCGTCGCCGCGCCGGCCCATGTCGAGCGCCTGTCCCGTGCCCAGGGCGACGACGCGCGCCTCGATGCCGGTCGCCTTCGCGAATGCCGGCAGGATGTGCCGGAAGAGCCCCGACTGCTCCGTCGAGGTGGTCGAGGCGACGGTGATGAAGGTGTCCGCGGCGCGCGCGGGCGCCAGGGCGAAGAGCGTGGCGGCGGCCAAGGCGGCGGTCGCGGCGAGGATTGCGCGCCGACGGCTGCGGTCGGTCATTTCCATGGCAGTTCTCCTTGGAGGAACAGTCGGGCTTCGGGGGATGCGGCGTGCTCGAAGAAGCGGTCGGCCGGCGTTCGCTCCGTGGCGCGGCCGGCGTGAATGAAGACGATCTCGTCGGCGAGGCGCCTCGCCTGGCCGAGGTTGTGCGTGGTCATCACGATGCGCGTGCCCTCGGCCGCGATCGCCGCGATCGCCCGCTCGATCTCCGCGGTGGCGCCGGGATCGAGACTCGCGGTCGGTTCGTCGAGGAAAAGCACCTCCGGCCGCAGGGACCAGGCGCGGGCGAGCGCCAGGCGCTGCTGCTCGCCGCCGGAGAGCACGCGGGCGGGACGCTCGCCGATCGCGGTGAGGCCCATGCGCTCGAGCGACTCGGCGGCGCGGCGCGAGCGCTCGGGCTCGGGCACGCCGTTCACCGCGAGCGCGTAGCGGACGTTGGCGAGCCCCGACCGGCGCAGCATCACGGGCCGCTGGAACACCATGGCCTGGCGCGGGGGCCGGCCGTTCGGGCCGCGCCAGCGGACGCTTCCCGAGGTCGGCGGGAGCAGGCCATGGAGCGTTCGAAGCAGCACGCTTTTCCCGGCGCCATTGGGCCCGAGCACGACCGAGCGCAGGCCCGGTTGCAGCACGAGGTCGAGTCCGTCGAGCGCGCGCACGCCGCCCAGCACGACGCAGAGCCCGCGGGCTTCCAGCACGAAGGGCGCGTGCTCAGCCATGGTGGCGCGCGCTCCATTCGCGGATCGCATAGGCGGCGGCGTTCACCGCGAGGACGACCGCGATGAGGACCACGCCGAGGGCGAGCGCGAGCGGCAGGTCGCCCTTGCTCGTCTCCAGCGCGATCGCCGTGGTCATGACGCGCGTGACCCCGTCGATGTTGCCGCCCACGATCATCACCGCGCCCACTTCGGAGGCGGCGCGGCCGAAGCCGGCCAGGGCGACGGTCAGCAGCGAAAAGCGCGCGTCCCGGAGGATCGTGGGCACCGCGCGCAGGCGCGAGACCCCGAGCGAGGCGAGCTGCTCCTCGTATTCGCGCCATGCGTCCTCGCAGACCTGGCGCGCGAGGGCGGCGACGATGGGGACGACGAGGATCGTCTGCGCGATCACGATGGCGGTGGGCGTGAAGAGGATGCCGAGGTTGCCGAGGGGCCCCGCGCGCGAGAGCAGGAGGTAGACGACGAGGCCCACGACCACGCTGGGAAGGCCCAGCAGGGCGTTCAGGACGACGATGAGCGTTCGCCGGCCCGGGAAGCGGCCCACGCCGATCAGCGCGCCCAGGGGCAGGCCGATGGCGGCGCCCGCGAGGGAGGCGACGAGCGAGAGCTCGAGGGAGAGCCCCCCGATGCCCGCGAGCTCGGGATCGGCGCCGCCGATGAGGCCCAGGGCCAGCCCGAGGCTTGCAAAAATTTCAAACATCGGGCAATTTTACCAAACTGCTGAAAAGGGCTCCATGACCGTGCCCCGCCGAACCGCCGCCCCGACCGATGCCCGCGTCCGGCCCGCCGCCGCCCCGTCCGGCGCGCCTGCCCGGCGTCCCACGGCCCCATCCGCCGCCCCCGCCCGGCTCACCGTTGCCGAAGTCGCCCGCCACCTCCGGCTCGGCACGCGCAAGGTCTACGACCTCGTGGCGCGCAAGTCGCTGCCGCACCTGCGCGCGGGGGGGAAGCTGCTTTTCGACGTGGCCGAGGTCGAGCGCTGGCTCGCGCGGTCGGCCGCCGGATCGCGCGTTCGCGGGATTGCGCCGCCCACGCTGGCCGGCAGCCACGATCCGCTGCTCGACTGGGCGGTGCGCGAATCGCGCTGCGGCCTGGCGCTCCTCACCCAGGGCAGCGCGGACGGGCTCGAAAGGCTCGCGCGCGGGGAGGTGTCGGGCGCCCTGATGCACCTGCCCTCGGCCGACCTCGCCGACTTCAACCGCGCCGAGGCCGAGGAACGCCTTCGCGGGCACGACGTGGCGCTCGTGGAGTGGGCGAGGCGGGAGCAGGGGCTGCTCGTGGCGCGCGGCAATCCGAAGAAGATCCGCGCGATCGCGGACTTGGCGAGGCGAGGCGTGACCGTGGCGATGCGCCAGCCCGGCGCGGGCAGCGCGGCGCTGCTCGAGCGCCTGCTGGCCCGCGAAGGCATCGACCGGCGCCGCGTGAAGCCCGGGCCCACGGTGATGGGCGAGAACGACCTGGCCGCGGCGGTGAAGGCCGGCGAGGCCGACGTGGGGCTTGGCGCGCGCGCCGCGGCGCGCCCGCTGGGGCTCGATTTCCTGCCGCTCGTCGTGGAACGCCTCGATCTTGGCGTCGCCCGCGCGGCGTGGTTCGAGGCGCCGCTGCAGTCGCTTTTCGCGTTCGCTCGCGGCAAGCGATTCGCGGAGCACGCCCGAGCGCTCGGCGGCTATGACATCGCCGGGCTCGGCACCGTCACCTGGAACGATCCCGACTGAAGGGCTGAAGGGGACGCGTCCCCTTCAGGTGGATCAGTCGGGCATGAGGTGGATGCCGTCGCGGAGCAGGGAGACGACCACCTCGGCGCCGGCCTCGAGGCCGTTGCGGCGGGCGACGTGCAGCGGGAAGGTGACGAACAGGCGCTCGCCGGTGGCCTCGATGGCGATCACGGTGCTCACGTTCTCGCCCAGCGGCAGGAAATCGGCGATGACGCCGCGCACCGGGTTCTCGCGTTCCCCGCGGGACGGGCGGTCGCGGCGGTGCAGGATCACGTGGGAGGCGGGGATCGCCCACGACACCGCGGCGAGCGCGGCGTGGCGCGGGTCCAGGCGGCACTCGAGCCGCTGGCCGAGGCCCTCGAGCATCGTCGTCTGCGTCGCGGCGTCGTGCGAGAGCACCTTTCCCCGGAAGACGTTCTTCAGGTCGACCAGCCTCGCCACGAGGGCGTTCGCCGGGCGCGCCATCAGCTCGTGGGGCGGGGCGGCCTGCAGCGTCTTGCCGTGGTGCAGGATGCTCATGCGGTCGGCGAGCATGGCGGCCTCGTCCAGGTCGTGGGTGACCAGCACCATGGGCATCGCGAGGTCGCGGCGAAGCGTGGCGAGCTCGCGGTAGAGGATCTGGCGGGTGCTGCGGTCCACCGCGGAGAAGGGCTCGTCCAGGAGGAGCGCGCGCGGGTCGCGGGCGAGCGCGCGGGCCACCGCCACGCGCTGCTGCTGGCCGCCGGAGAGCTCCCACGGCCGGCGCGACTCCAGGCCCTTCAGGTTCACGCGATCGAGGAGCGCGCGCGCGCGCCCGGCGCGCGCGTCGCGAGGCACGTGCCCGAGCGCGGCCTCCACGTTCGCCTGCGCGCTCATGTGCGGGAAGAGCGCGTAGTTCTGGAAGACGAAACCGACCGTCCGTTCGCGCGGCGGGAGGAAGACTCCCGTCGCGGAGTCGAACCAGGCTTCGCCGTCGACCGCGATGCGCCCGGACGCCGCCCGCAGGACCCCCGCGATGCAGCGAAGCACCGTCGACTTGCCGCTGCCCGAGGGACCGACCAGCGCCAGCACTTCGCCCGCGGCGCAGGCGAGTTCGACCGACAGCGGAATGGGCCCGGCCTGCGAGAGCCGGACCTCGAGGCCGCTTCCCGGGCGCTCAGCCACGGCGCGAATCCTTGCGTGCTCCGGTCGCGTAGACCACCGCCATCGCCACGAGCGAGAGTCCCAGGAGCACGGCGGACATGACGCCCGCGGCCCCGTCGTCGAAGGACTGCACGCTGTCGTAGATCGCGATCGCGACGGTGCGCGTCTCCCCGGGAATGCTGCCGCCGACCATGAGCACGACGCCGAACTCGCCCATGGTGTGGGCGAAGGTCATCACCATGCCCGAGAGGACCCCGGGCCAGGCGAGCGGCAGCTCGATCCGCGCGAGCGATTGCCAGCGCGTGAGGCCGCAACAGGCCGCGGCATCGCGCACGTCGCGGGGAATGGCCTCGAACGCGCGCTGCATCGGCTGGATCGCGAACGGGAGGTTGAACACCACCGAGGCGACGAGCAGGCCCTCGAAGCTGAAGACGAGCGACCGGCCGAACACCGACTCGAACCACTGGCCGACGGGCGAGGCCGCGCCCAGGCTCATGAGCAGGTAGTAGCCCAGCACCGTGGGCGGCAGCACCAGCGGCAGCGCGAGCACGCCCTCGGCGAGCGGCTTCCACGCGAATCGCCGCCACGCGAGCGCCCGCCCGAGCACGATGCCCACGGGCAGCAGGAGCAGCATCGTCCACGCGGCGAGTTCCAGCGAAAGGGCGAGGGCGGTCCAGTCCATCAGCGGCCGGGCAAGGCGAATCCGAATCGCGCGAACGTCGCGCGGGCCGCCGGGCCCTGCAAGTGGCGGTAGAAGGCGCGCGCCTCCTCGCCCGCGCCCTTCACGAGCGCCATGCGCTGGCGAAGCGGCTCGTGCGCGGATTCGGGCACGAGGGCGAACCGCCCGCGCGCGGAGACCGAAGGCGAGAAGGTGAGCGAGTAGGCGAAGAGGCCCGCCGCGGCATTGCCCGAGACGGCGAACTGCGCGGCCTGGGAGACGTTCTCGCCGAGCACCAGGCGGCCCTCGAGCGGCGCCCACGCGCCGGAACGCTCGAGGGCCTGCTTCGCGGCGCGCCCGTAGGGGGCGTGCGCGGGGTTGGCGATCGCGAACCGCGCCACGCCGCCGGCGCGGGCAAGCGCTGCGAGGCCCTCGAGTCCCTTGCCGGGATCGACGGGCGAGCCCGCCGGGGCGAAGAGGACCAGCCGGCCGATCGCGTAGAGCGTGCCCGCGTCTTCCAGGCGTCCCTCCTTCGCGAGCGCGAGGACGTAGGTCTCGTCGGCCGACAGGAAGATCTCGAAGGGCGCGCCCTCGGCGATCTGGCGGCGGAAATTGCCGGATGAGCCGTAGGACAGGCGCACGGGGGCGCCGGTGTCGCGCGCGTAGGCGAGCGCGATCTCGTCGAGGGCGAACTTGAGGTCCGAGGCCGCGGCGACGCCGGGCGCGCCCGCCGCGGGCAGGGCGGCCAGCGCGAACGCGCTGGCCAGGGCGGCGAGGAAACGCGGCACGCGCGGGCCCCCGCCGCGGAACCGGCTCAGGAGGGCTTCTTCAGGCCTTCGAGCAGCTTCTGCAATTCTCCGCTCTGGTACATCTCCCGGAGGATGTCCGAGCCGCCCACGAACTCGCCGTTCACGTAGAGCTGCGGGATCGTGGGCCACTTGGCGTATTCCTTGATGCCCTGGCGGATCTCGGGGTCCTGGAGGACGTCGACGGCGACGAAGTCCTCGACGCCGCAGAGGTTCAGCAGTTGCGTGGCGGTCGCGGAGAAGCCGCACATCGGCGTCTGCGGGGAGCCCTTCATGTAGAGGACCACCGGGTTGGAGGTGACGGTGCTGCGGATCTTGTCCTGGGCGCTCATGGAGGATTCTCTCTGTTGGCGGGTGGGTCGGAATCAGGCGGACATGATACGACGCGGGCCCGGGTTGACGCTTGCAGCCGCCATGGCCCCGAGCTCCGTGGGGTCATTGCCGGCGGCCCCCGGCCACGCGGGGAATGCCGGCGAGATCGGGGTGCGAGACGAGATCCGTGAAGCCGGCGCCTTCGAGAAGCGCGCGGCAGGCCGCGGCCTGGTCGTAGCCGTGTTCAATGAGGATCCAGCCGCCGCTTTTCAAGTGGGCCGGGGCGCCCGAGACGAGGGCGCGGATCGAGCCCAGGCCGTCGGCGCTGCCGTCGGTCAGGGCGCCGCGGGGCTCGAAGCGAAGGTCCCCCTCGGCGAGATGGTGATCGGCGGCGCCGACGTAGGGCGGGTTGGCGACCACGAGGTCGAAGCGCCGGCCGGCCACGGGACCGTACCAGTCGCCTTCCAGGAATTCGACCCTCGCGCCATGCCGGGCGGCGTTGGCCCGCGCGAGGGCGAGGCTCTCCGGGGAGACGTCGACGGCGCAGACCTTCGCGCCGGGCCGCTCGCAGGCGAGCGTCACCGCGATCGCGCCGCTGCCGGTGCCGAGATCCAGGGCCTCGTCGCCTTCGCGCAGGCGTTCGAGGGCCAAGTCGACGAGCGTCTCGGTTTCCGGTCGAGGAATGAGCACCGCCGGCCCCACCTCGAAATCGCGGCTGTGGAACTCGCGGGTGCCGACGAGGTAGGCGACGGGATAGCCCTGGGCGCGCCTTGCCACCAGGCTGTCGTACTGCGCGTCCTGGGATTCGGTGAGCACATGCATGGGATTGGCCGCGAGCCACGCGCGCCCCGTGCCGAGGAGGTGGCAGGCGAGGACGCGCGCGTCGACGCGGCCGATCTCGGCCGACGCCTCGTCGAGCGCCGCGCCGACCGTGCGTCTCATGCGGCCTCGCCCCGGGCCGGTGTCACGCGCCCTCGGCGAGGCCCGCGAGCAGCTCCGCCTGGTGCTCCGCCATCAGCGCGTCCGTGAGCTCGGACAGGTCGCCGTCCACGATGGCGTCGATCCGGTAGAGCGTGAGGTTGATGCGGTGGTCGGTCACGCGGCCCTGCGGGAAGTTGTAGGTGCGGATGCGGTCGGAGCGGTCGCCGGATCCGATGAGGCTCTTCCTCTCGCTCGCTTCCTTCGCCGCCTGCTCGCGGACCTGCTTGTCCTTGATGCGCGCGGCGAGCACGCGCCAGGCCTGCTCGCGGTTCTTGTGCTGGCTGCGGGCGTCCTGGCACTCGACGACGATGCCCGTGGGGATGTGCGTGAGGCGAACGGCGGAGTCCGTCTTGTTCACGTGCTGGCCGCCGGCGCCGCTCGCGCGGTAGGTGTCCACGCGCACGTCGGCGGGGTTCACCACGACCCCGCTCGCCTCGTCGGCCTCGGGCATCACGGCGACCGTCGCGGCCGAGGTGTGGATGCGGCCCTGGGTCTCCGTGGCCGGCACGCGCTGCACGCGGTGGCCGCCGGACTCGAACTTCAGGCGCGAGTAGGCGCCCT
>DAORTX010000036.1:0-15289 GCA_035432885.1 Usitatibacteraceae bacterium | reverse complement strand
GGGCACTGCCGGCACAAGAAGCAGACCGGCGGCGCCGGCCAGTTCGGCGAGGTCTACCTCAAGGTGGAGCCCCTCGCGCGCGGCAGCGGCTTCGAATTCGTCGACCAGGTGAAGGGCGGCGTGATCCCCACCGTGTTCATCCCGGCCGTGGAAAAGGGCGTGAAGCAGGCGCTCGACCTCGGCGTGATCGCGGGCTATCCCGTCGAGGACATCCGCGTGATCGTCTACGACGGCAAGAGCCACGCCGTCGATTCCAAGGAGATCGCCTTCGTGACCGCGGGCAGGAAGGCCGTGATCGACGCGATCCTCAAGGCGGGCGCGATCATCCTCGAGCCGATCGTGAACATCACCATCACCGCGCCCGACCGCTTCGTGGGCGACATGACGAGCGACATCTCGTCTCGCCGCGGGCAGATCACGGGCACGGAATCCTCCGGCGGCGACCTCATGTCGATCTCGGGGCAGGCGCCGCTTTCCGAGGTGTCGGAGTACCAGTCGCGGCTTCGCTCGGTGACGGGCGGCCAGGGCTCCTACCAGATCGAGTACAGCCACTACGCGATGGTGCCGCCGCAGACGCAGTCGGCGCTCACCTCCCAGTTCAAGCTGGCGAAGGAAGACGACTAGCGGCGCCCGAAACCGTTTGCGCTTCGCGGCCTTGCGCCGCGAAGCTTCAGCGCCTTCTCAAGACCCGCGGCCCATCGCCTTCGCGGCGTCCATGGCCCGCCGGCGCCTTGCTGCGCCGCGTCACGAAAAATTTCCCGATTTCGCGTTGACACGGCTAACGTCCGTTGGCACTTTCCGTTCCTCGACCACTCGCGCGGGCAAGCCGCGGCGGCACGGCCGACAACCAGGCGAAGGGGAGGGGCGATGATCGAGATCCGGGACCAGCAGCTGCGCCTGCTTTTCCTCACCCACCTGATCCGCGAGCTGCAGCGAAGCGCCGACGAGAGCCGGCCGGCGCCGCCCGGGCTCACCGATTCGCAGTTCGCGGAGCTGCGCGCGCTCACCACCGACGACCTCGTGCGGCTCTCCGAGATGCAGGAGCCGCGCGTGGCGGTGCAGATCGACGCGGGCTCCTTCGAGCACGGCATCCGCCAGGTGGGCTACATCGGCAAGCGCTCGCGCCAGATCGAGCACTTCATCCGCCACGGTGCGACTTCCGCGATGCTCACGAAGCTCTTCCGCATCTCGTCCACGGACGTGACGCTCAAGCGCCGGCTGTTCTCCGGGACGCACGAGAAGCTGCGCCGGCCGGCGATGCCCGCCCCCGCCGTGCGCGAAGCGATCCAGAAGCGCTGGTGGGAGATCCGCAAGGGCAAGGAGCGAGAGCCGCTTCGGCCCGAGGACTACGAGGCCCTGCACGCAGACTTCCCCGCCCATACCTACGCCACGCTCTGGGCGGTGGTGCACGAGTTCGCGGGCTGAGCCGCCGGTCCGGCCGTGGGCCGGACGAGCGCGCTCGCCCCATCTCTGCCATGCTTCGGCCCTCGCATCCAATCTTCCAACGGCAAAGGGAGGCCGGCATGGGTATCGTTTCACGATTTCGGCGGGGCATCTTCCTCGGGGTGGTGCTGGGAATCGCCACCGGAGCATCCGGCCAGGCTCCCGACCGCGATTGTCCGCAGCCTCGCTTCACCGGCAAGGCGCCCGACGAGTACTACAACCGCCCGAATCCGCTGCAGTCGACGCCGGAGAACCTGGCGGCGGGCGAGAAATGGTTCCTGGGCGACCCGCGCCGCGTCTCCTGCGCCTCGTGCCACGGCCAGGCCGGCGACGGCAAGGGCCCGCTCTCCAGCCAGTTCGATCCGGCACCGCGCGATTTCGTGTGCGCGAAAACCATCCGCGGGGTGCCCGATGGCCATCTCTTCTGGATCATCCGCTTCGGCTCGCCGGAGACCTCGATGCCGCCGCACCGCAAGTTCTCCGACGAGCAGGTCTGGCAGCTGGTCCTGCACCTGAGGCACCTGGCCCGCTGAATTCCGCGGGCGCGCGGGCGAAGGCCGCGCGCTAGAGGTGCCCGGCCACCTCGCGGCGGATGAATTCGTGGAAGTGCACCATGCCGTCTTCCATCGGCGACTGGTACGGCCCGTGTTCCTCGCGGCCCTCGAGCCAGAGCGCGCGGCGCCCCTGCGTCATGCGGTCGCAGATCTCCTTGTCCTCCACCGCCGTCTCGTCGTAGGCCTTCTGCTCGGCCTCGACGAACTCGCGTTCGAAGAGCGCGATCTCCTCGGGATAGTAGAACTCGACCACGTTCACGCACTTCTCGGGGCCACGGGGCCAGAGCGTGGAGACCACGAGCACGTGCGGGTACCACTCGACCATGATGTTCGGGTAGTAGGTGAGCCAGATCGCGCCGTGCGGCGGCGGCTCGCCCTGCCGGAACCTGAGCACCTGCTCGTGCCACTTCGCGTAGACGGCGCTTCCGGGCTTCGCGAGCGCGTCGTTCACGCCCACGGTCTGCACGCTGAACCAGTCGCCGTATTCCCACTTCAGGTCGTCGCAGGTCACGAAGTGGCCCAGGCCCGGATGGAAGGGCGCGACGTGGTAGTCCTCGAGGTAGACCTCGATGAAGGTCTTCCAGTTGAAGTCGTAGTCCACCACCTCGACCTTGTCGAGCACGTAGCCTTCGAAGTCGAGGTCCTTCGCCGCGCCCATGGCGGCAAGATCGGCCGCGATGTCGCGCGGCCCGTTGAAGAGCATGCCCTGCCACCGCTGGAGGTCCTGCCGGGGCAGGTCCAGGCAGGGATGGTCGGGGAACTGCGGCGCGCCGATGTGCCGCCCGCTCGCGTCGTAGGACCAGCGATGCACGGGGCAGGTGATGGTGCCGCCGGGAAGCTGTCCCGCGCCCTGGAGCATGACGGCCTGCCGGTGGCGGCAGACGTTCGAGACCATGTCGTGGCGCCCGCCGTTGTTCACCAGCACCCAGCCGGGGCCGCTCTCGCGCCAGTCGAGCACGCGGTAGTCGCGCGGCTGCGGCGCCATCATGGCGTGTCCGACGTAGCCCGGGCCGCGGTCGAAGAGGATCCGGTTCTCGATTTCCGCCACTCTCGGATCGAAGTACCACGAGAGGGGCAGGTGGGTGGGCGTCCGGGTGAGCGCCCGTTGGCTCGCCAAGTCCGACATTATCCGCACCTCCGATAAAGCCAAAGATGTAAACAACAGCGGGCTAATCGAGTCAGCTAGCTTTTAACTCTGCAGCTCCGTCCCGAACCAGCACAAATTATGAGCAGGCCAGTGTGCCCAAAGTTCCCCGGGTTTTCAAGGATCGCGGCACCGGGTCTTGCCGTCGGTCAAGGTGTCGGGAATCGGCTGGCGCAATCGGCGCGCGCGGCGCGAAAATGACGACGGGGACCAATTGCGCTAAGGTGCCGACCCATGGCCAAGACGACGCCGAACACGGAAGACATCGCCTTCGAGCGTGCTCTCGAGGAACTCGAGGCCCTCGTGGCGCGGATGGAGGACGGGAAACTGCCGCTCGAGGAATCGCTCGCGGCCTACCAGAGGGGCGCGGAACTGCTTCGCCACTGCGAGGGCAAGCTCTCGGCCGCCCAGGCGCGCATCAGCGTCCTGGAGGGCGAGGTGCTGAAGGACCTGCCGGCCGCCGAGTCGTGAACGCCGCCGACTTCCCCGCCTGGTCGCGCGAGGTGGCCGGGCGCATGGAGACGGTCCTCGCCGGCCTGCTTCCCTCGCCACGCATCATGCCCTCGCGGCTGCACGACGCGATGCGCTATGCCGCGCTCAACGGCGGCAAGCGCGTTCGCCCGATGCTGGTCTTCGCCGCCGGGCGGGTGAGCGATGCGCAGCCCGGCCGCCTCGAGATCGTCTCGGCCGCCGTCGAGCTGGTCCATGCGTATTCGCTCGTCCACGACGACCTGCCGTGCATGGACGACGATGTCCTGCGGCGCGGCAAACCCACCTGCCACGTGGAATTCGACGAAGCCACCGCGCTCCTCGCGGGCGACGCGCTCCAGGGCCTCGCCTTCCAGGTCCTCGCGGAGAATCGGCTCGCCGACGACCCCGACGAGCAGTTGCGCATGATCGGGCTCTTCGCGCTGGCCTGCGGATCGCGCGGCATGGCCGGCGGCCAGGCGATCGATCTGGACGCCGTGGGCAAGCCCCTCACGCTGCCCGAGCTCGAGAACATGCACATCCACAAGACGGGCGCCCTCATCCGGGCTTGCGTCCTGCTGGGCGCGCGGTGCGGCGAGCCGCTCGAGGCGGACCGCCACGCGGGACTGGACCGCTACGCGAGGCTCGTGGGCCTTGCCTTCCAGGTGGTCGACGACGTGCTCGACGAGGCGGGCGACGCCGCCACGCTCGGCAAGACCGCCGGCAAGGACCGCGAGGCGGGCAAGCCGACCTACACGAGCCTCCTCGGGATCGCCGGGGCGCGCCGGTTCGCCGCCGACCTGCTCGCCCAGGCCCACGAGGCGCTCTCGGCCTTCGACGCCCGCGCGGACCGTCTGCGCGAGCTGGCCGATTTCATCGTCAAGCGCGACCGCTGAAACCCGCGAGAAGCGGGCGTCCGCCGCTATCCAACCGGCAATCACCCCCCGGAAAACGCCGCCCGTTTGAGGTGGCGCAGGCGGCCCGCCGCCAGTTGCGGCAAAATGTGCGTCTCCGACCCTCCGGGGCCGGGCGCCCGACATGAGCCAATACCCTCTCCTCGAGACGATCGACGACCCGTCAGACCTCCGGCGGCTCGACCGCAAGCAGCTTCCGGCGCTGGCCGGGGAGTTGCGCCGCTTCATCGTCGATTCCGTGGCGAACACGGGCGGGCACCTGTCGTCGAACCTGGGCACGGTGGAGCTCACCATCGCGCTCCATTACGTGTTCGCCACGCCCGAGGACCGCATCATCTGGGACGTGGGCCACCAGACCTACGGCCACAAGATCCTCACGGGGCGGCGCTCGGGCATGCCGACCTTGCGTCAGAAGGGCGGCATCGCGGGCTTTCCGCGGCGCGAGGAGTCGGTCTACGACACCTTCGGCACCGCCCATTCGTCGACCTCCATCTCCGCCGCGCTGGGCATGGCGGTCGCCGCGCGGCACCTCGGCAGGACCCACCGCGCCATCGCGGTCATCGGCGACGGCGCCCTGACGGCGGGCTTGGCCTTCGAGGCGCTGAACAACGTGAAGCACTCCGGCGCCAACGTGATCGTGGTCCTGAACGACAACGACATGTCGATCTCGGAGAACGTGGGCGCCCTGAACAACTACCTCGCGAAGCTCATGTCCGGGCGCTTCTACGCGGCCACGAAGCGCACGGCGGACAAGATCCTCTCCGTGTCGCCGCCGATGAAGGAGCTCGCCAAGCGCTTCGAGGGGCACGCGAAGGGCATGATCACGCCCTCGACGCTCTTCGAGGAATTCGGCCTGAACTACACGGGCCCCGTCGACGGCCACAACATCGATGTCCTGGTCGAGACCCTGACCAACGTCTCCCGCCTCGAGGGCCCGCAGTTCCTGCACGTGGTGACCAAGAAGGGCCAGGGCTATGCGTTCGCCGAGGACGACCCCATCGCCTACCACGGTCCCGGCCGCTTCGACCCGGGCGTGGGCCTGGTGAAGCCGGCGCCGGCGCCCGATGCGAAGCCCCGTCCCACCTACACGCAGGTCTTCGGCGACTGGCTCTGCGACATGGCCCGGGAGGACCGGCGGCTCGTGGGCATCACGCCGGCGATGCGCGAAGGCTCGGGCATGGTGCGCTTCTCCCAGGAACACCCGGACCGGTACTTCGACGTGGGCATCGCCGAGCAGCACGCGGTCACGTTTGCCGCGGGCCTCGCGTGCGACGGCATGAAGCCCGTGGTCGCGATCTATTCCACGTTCCTGCAGCGCGCCTACGACCAGCTGATCCACGACGTGGCGCTGCAGAACCTGCCCGTGGTCTTCGCGCTCGACCGGGGCGGCATCGTGGGCGCCGACGGCCCGACGCACCACGGGGCGTTCGACCTCTCGTACCTGCGCTGCATTCCCAACATGACGGTGATGGCGCCCGCCGACGAGAACGAGTGCCGGCAGATGCTCTACACCGGGTTCACGCTCGACGGGCCCAGCGCGGTCCGCTATCCGCGCGGCGCGGGCCCGGGCGTCGAGGCGCTGGCGCGGATGACGGCGCTGCCGGTCGGCGAGGGCGAGATCCGCCGCGAAGGGCGCAGGGTCGCGATCCTCGCCTTCGGATCGATGCTCAAGCCGTCCCTGGACGCCGCCGCGGAACTGGGCGCGACCGTCGCCAACATGCGCTTCGTGAAGCCGCTCGACCACGCGCTCGTCCTGCGGCTCGCCACCACCCACGAGCTCGTCGTCACCGTCGAGGAAAACGTCCTCGAGGGCGGCGCGGGCTCCGCGGTCCTCGAGTCGCTCTCGGCCCAGGGCGTCGAGGTGCCGGTGCTTCGGCTGGGCCTTCCCGACCACTTCGTCGAACACGGCGATCCGGCGCAATTGCTGGCCGATTGCGGCCTCGATGCCGCCGGCATCGCGCGTGCCATCCGTGAAAGGCTTTCGCAAGGCCATGCAACCCAGAGACCCGGCATGGCGGCCTAGCGCCGCCGCATTCCTCCTCGCGGCCGCGACGCTCGCCGCCGCCGCTCCCGACAAGCCCTGCGACGGCGCCAACAAGGCGATCGACGGCGTGACGACCTGGGCGGCCCTGCAGAAGTCGGTGAACGACTACGGCCATTGCGACAAGGGCGCCACCGCCGACCTCTTCACCGAGGCGATCCTGCGCGTGGTCATCAGCGGCTGGCAGAAGGTGGGCGATGCGGGTCCGATCCTCGAGCGCGACGAACCCTTCCGCCGCTGGATGACCAAGCGCCTGAGCAGCCCGACGCTCGCGACCCAGGACTCCGGCGAGATCCGCGACCTCGCCAAGAGCAGTTGCCCGAAGGGCAAGGAGAAGGTCTGCGAGGAACTGCTCTCGGCGGTGGAATCGAGCCGCGCCGTGGCCGCGCCCGAACTCCTTCAGCTGATGCCGGCGCCTGCGTCGCCCGCGCCCGCCAAGACCACGCCGTGAGGCTCGCCGCGAGCGAGGTTCGCGCTAGACTGCGCCCCAATGCCACCGAAAGGATTGCCACGATGATACGTTCCGCCTTCGCGCTTGCCCTCTCCCTGGGCGTCACCGCCGCGCTCGCGCAAGCCCCCGCCGCCGCGCCGGCCCCCGCCGCCGCGGCCATACCCCAGGCCAAGTGCGAGCCCAAGCCCGTCTATCCGGGCATCAAGGCGATCCAGGACGCGGAGAAGGCCGAGGCCTTCACCAAGGTGCTCAAGGCCTACCAGGACTGCGTGAAGAACTACGTGGCGGAGCGCAAGGCCTTCATCGAAGCGAGCAACGCGGCCATCCGCACGGCGGTCGAGGAACACAACACCGTGATCAACAAGTTCCGCGAAGACCAGGAAAAGGCGAAGAAGGAACTGGGGCAGTAAGCCTCGCGGGGCGCCCGCGGCGGCCGGCACGGCCTGCGGCGGCGGCGTCCCGCTCCGGCGCGACGATTGCGGCCGTCGTTGCGCGCAGTCAAGGCGCGCCCGCGGCGCCGGCATAGCCTGAGGCCATCGGATGGCGCGGTGCGATCCCATGGTCGATCCGGACGACGACATCGGCAGGGCCTGGTGGAGCGCGGAGGTTTCGGACCTCCAGGCCGCGCTGGACGCCGGCGAGGCGGGGCTCGAGCCCCGCGAAGCCCGGCGCCGGCTTCTCGCCGGCGGGGCGAACCGCATCGGCGGCGAGGCCGGTCGCGACTGGGGGAGGCTCCTCCTTGCCCAGTTCGCGAGCCCGCTCGTCCTGATCCTGCTCTTCGGCGCGCTCGTCTCGCTGTTCCTGCGCGACTGGATCGAGGCTTCGATCATCCTCGCCATCGTGACGGGCAGCGCCCTGCTGGGATTCGCGCAGGAGTTCCGCGCTTCCAGGGCCGTCGCGGAGCTGCAGAAGCGGATCGAGCTCGTGGTGAAGGTGCGCCGCGGCGGCGCCCTGCGGGACGTGCCGGCGCGCGAGATCGTGCCCGGCGACGTCGTCGTGCTCGCGGCCGGCAATCTCGTCCCCGCCGACGGCCGCGTGCTCGAGGCGCGCGATTTCCTGGTGAGCGAGGCGAGCCTCACGGGCGAGTCCTTCCCCGTGGAGAAGCGCCCCGGCCGCGTCGACGCGGCGGCCCCGCTCGCCGCCCGCACCAACTGCGTGTTCCTCGGCGCCTCCGTGCGCAGCGGCACGGCCACCGTTCTCGTGGCCCGCACCGGGCGAGCCACGGCGCTGGGCGGCATCGCCGCGCGCCTCGGGTCGGCGGCGCCGGAATCGGCCTTCGCGCGCGGCGTGCGTCATTTCGGCTACCTCCTCGTGCGCGTGATGGTGGTGATGGTGGTCTTCGTGATGGCGACGAACCACTGGCTGGGGCGCCCGGTCCTCGAGTCCCTGCTCTTCGCCGTGGCGCTCGCGGTGGGGCTCTCGCCCGAGCTGCTGCCGGCGATCATGAGCGTCACGCTCTCCCGCGGCGCGCGCCACATGGCCCGGCGCGGCGTGATCGTGCGCCGGCTCGAGGCGATCGAGGACCTGGGCGGCATGGATGTCCTGTGCACCGACAAGACGGGAACGCTCACCGAGGGGGTGGTCTCGCTCGACGCGGCGACGGACGCGGACGGTCGCGCGAGCCCCGAGGTCGGCGCCCTCGCCTACCTGAACGCGGCGCTGGAAACGGGCATCGAGAATCCCCTGGACGAGGCGATCGTCGAGGCCGGGCGTCGCGAGGGGCGCACGACCGCGGGCTGGGTGAAGATCGACGAGATCCCGTACGACTTCATCCGCAAGCGCCTCACCATCGTGGTCGAGCGCGAAGGCGCGGGCCGCGATCGCCTCATGATCACGAAGGGCGCCTTCGACACCGTGCTCGCCGCCTGCGTGAGCGTCCAGTCGGGCGAGGGCGGCCCGCGGGCGCTGGACGACGCCGCGAGAGAGGCGCTGCGAGGCGCCTGCCAGGCCATGGGCGAGCGCGGATTCCGGGTCCTCGCGCTGGCGCGGCGCGCCGTCGACCGCCGCGACCGCTATGAACGAGACGACGAGCGCGACCTGGTCTTCGCCGGGTTCCTGCGCTTCGCCGACCGCCCCAGGGCCGATGCCCGGGACACCATCGGCGACCTGCGCGCCATCGGCGTGCGGGTGAAGGTCATCACCGGCGACAACCGGCACGTCGCGGGCCATGTCGCCGCCCTCGTCGGGCTGGACGCGGGCGCGATGCTCACCGGCTCGCAGATCGCCGCCATGAGCGACGATTCCCTGTCGCGCCGTGCCGACGACGCCACGCTGTTCGCCGAGGTCGACCCGCAGCAGAAGGAGCGGATCGTGCGCGCCCTCCAGCGCGGCGGCCACGCCGTGGGCTTCCTGGGCGACGGGATCAACGATGCCCCGGCGCTGCACGCAGCCGACGTCGGCATCTCGGTGGAAGGCGCCGTGGACGTGGCGAGAGAGAGCGCGGACGTGATCCTCCTGCGCCGCGACCTGGACGTGCTCCGCCAGGGCGTCATGGACGGGCGCCACACCTTCGCCAACACCCTCAAGTACATCCAGATCACGACGAGCGCGAACTTCGGCAACATGGTGAGCATGGCGCTCGCCACGCCCCTGCTGCCGTTCCTGCCGCTCGCGGCCAAGCAGATCCTGCTGAACAACTTCCTCTCCGACCTGCCGTCGATGGCGATCTCCACCGACCACGTCGACGGCCAGGCGATCGCCGCCGCGCAGCGCTGGGACATGGCCGGCGTGCGGCGCTTCATGATCGTGTTCGGCCTGCTGTCCACCGCGTTCGACCTGCTCACGTTCTTCCTGCTGCTCTTCGTCTTCGAGACCGACGAGGCGAGCTTCCGGACCGTGTGGTTCTCGGTATCGCTGCTCACGGAGATCGCGGTCGTCTTCGTGCTTCGCACCCGGGGCCCGGCGTTCGCGAGCCGGCCGAGCGCGATGCTGGTCGCGATCTCGATCGCCGTGGCGGCCGCGGCGATGGCGATGCCGTGGTCGGGACCCCTTGCCTCGGTCTTCGGCTTCGTCGCCCTGCCGGCGGGCCTCGCGGCGACCTCGATCGCCGTGGTCCTCGCCTATGTCGTCGCCACCGAGGCCGCGAAGCGGCGCTTCTACCGCGCGGGCTAGTGCCGCGGCTCGCCGCCTCGCGGCGCGAGGGAGGCAAGCTTCTCGTAGAGGGTCGCGCGGGAAATGCCGAGGAACTCGGCCGCCAGCGTCTTCTTGCCGTCCGCGGCCGCGAGCGCCGAGCGGATCGCGCCGCGCTCGGCATCGGCCACGATGTCGGCGAGCCGCAGCATCGGCCGGCCGTTCGCGCGCGCCGGGGCCGCGACGCGCGGGATCGCGAGGCTCAATTCCTCGGCGGTGAGTCTCGGCACGTCCGAGCGCAGGGTCACCTGCTCCAGGACGTTCCTCAGCTCGCGGACGTTGCCCGGCCACGGGTACGACGCCAGGACGGCGAGCGCGGTGGGCGCCAGCTCGCGCTGCGGGCGGCCGTCGCGCCGGGCGATGTCCTCGAGCACGTGCTCGCACAGGGCCTCGAGGTCCGCGATGCGGTCGCGAAGCGGAGGCAGCCCGATCGGCAGCACGGACAGGCGATAGTAGAGATCGGCGCGAAAGCGCCCCATGCCCACCATCAGGCGCAGGTCCACGCTGCTCGCCGCGATCACGCGCACGTCGACCTTCGCCGCCCGTGCCGAGCCCCGCGGCTCGACCTCCTTCTCCTGGATCGCGCGCAGGAACTTCGCCTGCATGGCCTCGGGCATGTCGCCCACCTCGTCGAGGAAGAGCGTGCCGCCGTGGGCGGGCACGAAGCACTGCAGGTCGGTGAGGTCGGCCGCGCCCGCGACGACGAAGGGCCCGTGGGCGCGCGCGCTCGCGGCGTGCACGGCCTGCGCGAGCAGTTCCTTGCCCGTGCCCGTCTCGCCCTGGAGCAGCACCGGCGTGTCGGCCTGCGCCGCCCGCCTCGCCTGGCGCTTGACCTCCATGGCGGCCGGGGACGTGCCGATGAATCGCGAGAACGTGGTCTTCACGCGCCGCTCCTCCGCGAGCTTGATCCGGGTGCTCGCGAGCTCCGTCTCCAGCTGCTGGAACTTCCTCACCAGCGGCTGCAGCGACTGCAGCGTGTCGAACAGCATGAAGCCCGCCGCGCCGATGACGCGGCCGCGCTCGTCCTTCACCGGCACGCGCATCACCACGAAGGAATCCTCGCCGAACTGCATGATGTCGAGCATCATGGCTTCCCCGGTGCGCACCACCTCGCGCATCATGCTGTTGGGGATCACCTCCTCGACGACGCGGCCCTCGGCCTGCGCGGCGCCGGCGAGCTTCAGGCGCGCGACGTATTTCTCGCTGATCCACACGATGCGCGCGTCGCGGTCGACGATGATCGCGCCCTCGCACATGGCGTCCAGGCCTTCGAAAAGCGACTTCTTCGCGATGCGCCGGATGGCGTCGTGGTCCTTGAGGCGGGGCATGGTCTCCTCCTGCCGATGTTGCCGTCGCGGGCGTCTCCCGCCGCCCGGGGCGCTATTTCACCACGCGCCTGTCCTGCCCGAAGAGAATCTTGCGCTCGCGGTCGCTCATCGGGCCGCGCGGCGCCGGGTTCACCTCCTTCGCCCGGGCATAGGCACGCGTCGTCGCGGGCCTCGCGCGGATGGCGGCGTGCCAGCGCGCGACGTTGGGGAAGTCGGCGAAATCCTGGCCCTGGCGCTCCGGAATGATCCAGGGGTAGGCCGCCATGTCGGCGATGGAGTAGGCCTTGCCGAGAATGAAGTCGCGCCCCTCGAGCCGCTTGTCGAGCACGCCGTAGAGGCGGTTCGTCTCCTTCCCGTAGCGGTCGATCGCGTAGGCGATCTTCTGCGGCGCGTAGTTCCGGAAGTGGTGGTTCTGCCCGAGCATGGGGCCCAGGCCCGCCATCTGCCACATGAGCCACTCGAGCGCCTCCACCTGCCCGCGCAGGTCCTTCGGGATGAACTTCCCGGTCTTGCCGGCGAGGTAGAGCAGGATCGCGCCCGACTCGAAGACGGGGAGCGGCTTGCCGCCGTCGGCCGGCGCGTGGTCGACCAGGGCGGGGATGCGGTTGTTGGGCGAGATCTTCAGGAAGTCGGCGGCGAACTGCTCGCCCTTGCCGATGTCGATGCCGTGCAGGCGGTACGGGAGCTTCGCCTCCTCCAGGAACATCGTGATCTTGTGGCCGTTGGGCGTGGTCCAGTAGTAGAGGTCGATCATCGCGTTCGCCCTTTCGTCTAGCGGCCCAGGGGACCGGTGTCGCAGCGCTTGTACTGGTCGGGCCAGGCCATGGGCACGCCCAGGGCCTTCGCGGCATGGCGCGGCCAGTAGGGATCGCGCAGCAGCGCGCGCGCGAGGCACACGGCATCGGCCTGGCCGGTCGCGAGGATGTGCTCGGCCTGCACGGGCTCGGTGATGAGGCCCACGGCGGCCGTGGGAATGCCCGCGTCGCGGCGGATCGCGGCGGCGAAGGGCACCTGGTAGCCGGGCCCGAGGACGATCTTCTGGTCGAAGGCGTTGCCGCCGCTCGAGACGTCGATCATGTCGACGCCGATTTCCTTCAGCTCGTGCGCGAAGGCGATGGACTGCTCGAGATCCCAGCCGTCCTCCTTCCAGTCGCTCGCCGAGAGGCGAACCAGCACGGGCTTGTCCGCGGGCCAGGCTTCGCGCACCGCGCGCGCCACCGCCAGCGGAAAACGCATCCGGTTCGAGAGCGAGCCGCCGAAGTCGTCCTCGCGCCGGTTCGACAGCGGCGAGAGGAATTCGTGCAGCAGGTAGCCGTGCGCCGCGTGCACCTCCGCCACCTCGAATCCCGCCTGAAGCGCCCGGTCGGCCGCGAGGCGGAAGTCGGCGACGCAGGCCTCGAGGTCCTGGGGCCGCATCATCCGCGGCGCCGGGTAGTCGCCGAAGGCGATCTCGCTGGGGCCCAGCGTCTTCCATCCTCCCGCATCGCGCGCCAGCGGCTTGCCGCCGTTCCACGGCTTGTCGCACGAGGCCTTGCGCCCGGCGTGGGCGATCTGGATGCCCGGCACCGCGCCCTGGCCGCGGATGAACGCGACGATCGGCTTCCAGGCCTCGACCTGCGCCGCGGACCAGATGCCCGCGTCCCAGGGCGTGATGCGCCCCTCCGGGGAGACGCTCGCGGCCTCCGTGAGGACCAGGCCGCAGCCGCCCACGGCGCGGCTGCCCAGGTGCACCAGGTGCCAGTCGTTGGGCACGCCGTCCTCGCACGAGTACTCGCACATCGGCGAGACGAAGACGCGGTTGGGAATGGTGACGGAGCGCAGCGTGATCGGGCTGAATAGCAGGGACATGGCGCGGGATTCGGGATGTTGGCCGGGGAGTGTTTCAATCTAGCACGGCGCGGCGGGCCGGGCCGGAGGGCTCGGTTAGAATCGTCTCCACCCATGGAAAACCCATCGATGAAGACCCTCGCCGCGGCCCTGGCCGCCACCGCCGCCTTGTCGGGCGCCGCCCAGGAAAAGCCTTTCGCGATCGCGATCCACGGCGGCTCGGGCACCATCACGCGAACCACGCTCACGCCGGAGCGCGAGGCGGCATTCCGCGCGGTCCTCGGCGAGGCGCTGGAAGCCGGGCGCCGCGTGCTCGCCGCCGGCGGCGCGAGCCTGGATGCCGTCGTCGCCGCGGTCCGCGTGATGGAGGACTCCCCCCTCTTCAACGCCGGCCGGGGCGCGGTCTTCACGAACGAGGGCACGAACGAGATGGATGCCTCGATCATGGACGGCCGGGCGCGGCGCGCGGGCGCCGTGGCCGGCGTCACCACGGTGAAGAACCCCATCGAGGCGGCCCGCGCGGTGATGGAGAAATCCCGCCACGTGCTCCTCGCGGGCCGGGGCGCGGACCAGTTCGCGAAGGAGCAGGGCCTGGAGATCGTCGAGCCGGCGTACTTCCGCACCGAGGAGCGCTGGAAGCAGCTCGAGCGGGCGAGGGAGCGCGACCGCATGCCGATGGATCACGATGCGCCGAAGAAGTCGGGCGCCCTGGAAGTGGACGAGAAGTTCGGCACCGTGGGCGCCGTGGCGCTGGACCAGGCCGGCAACCTCGCCGCGGCCACCTCCACGGGCGGGCTCACCAACAAGCGCTTCGGGCGCGTCGGCGATTCCCCGATCGTGGGCGCGGGCACCTGGGCCGAGAACGAAAGCGTCGCGGTCTCCGCCACCGGCACGGGGGAGATGTTCATGCGCGGCGTCGCGGCCCACGACATCGCCGCCCTCGTGAAGTACAAGGGCCTCGCCCCGCAGAAGGCCGCCGACGAGGTGCTGGAGAAAGTGCGCGCCATCGGCGGGCGCGGCGGCGTGGTCGTGCTCGATCGCTCCGGCGAGGCGGTCTTCTCCTTCACCACCGAAGGCATGTACCGCGGTTTCGCCGGCGCGACGGCCAGGCCCGAGATCCACATCTTCCGGTAGCGATCGTGACGGGGGCGATGCTCACGATCCGCGCCGGGCCCCGGGCGCTCGCGCGCATCCGCAGCCACGGCCTCGACGCGGCCGACGTCGCGATGATTCCCGGCGCCGCGGGTGGACCGAAGGTGCTGGGGCTCTCCGGCCTCGATGTCGCGATCTTCGGCGATTGGCTCCCCCAGGCTGCGCGGGTTCGCCACCTCGTCGGCGCCTCCGTCGGCGCGTGGCGTTTCGCCGCGGCGTGCCGGCCCGATCCCGCCGCGGGACTGCGCGAGCTGGTCCGCCTCTATGCGGAGCAGCGCTACCCGCCGCGTCCCGGCGCCGCGCTCGTCACGCGCGAGGTGCGCGCGATGCTCGCCGCGCTCTTCGACGGGCACGACGAGGACATCCTCTCGAGCCGCGACTGCCGCTTGCACATCCTCGCCGTGCGCGGCCGCGGGCTCCTCACGAGCGACGCCGGGCTGCGCCGCGCGGCGGGCTTCGGCGCGGCGGCGATCGCGAACCTCGCGGGACGCCGGCACCTGCGGCACTTTCTCGAGCGCACCGTCTTCCACGACGCGCGCGAGCGCCCGCCCTTCCTCGCGGACGGCGCATTCCCCGTCCGCTTCGACGCCTTCCGCACCCACGCCGTCGCGCTCACCCGCGACAACCTGCGCGAGGCGCTCGTCGCCTCGGCGGCCATCCCGATGGTGATCGAGGCGGTGGCCGACGTCCCGGGCGCGCCCGCGGGCCTCTACTGGGACGGCGGCCTCATCGACTATCACCTGCACCTGCCCTACTCGAGCGTCGACGGCATCGTGCTCTACCCGCATTTCACCGACCGCATCGTCCCCGGCTGGCTCGACAAGGCGCTGCCGTGGCG
>DAORTX010000035.1:0-15645 GCA_035432885.1 Usitatibacteraceae bacterium | reverse complement strand
TCGACTCGATCAAGCGCCAGGTCACCCAGCACCTGATGGCGGTGCAGATCCGCTCCCAGGCGGAAGTCGAGGAAGCCGAGCGCCGGGCCGAGGAGGCCGCGCAGGCGCTGAAGAACGTGCAGTACCACCACGCCGACTACAACGAGGCGCTCGCCCAGGAGGCCTCGGGGGCCGGGGAAGGCGCCGAGGCCGCCGCCGAGCCGGCGCAGCCGTTCGTGCGCTCGAGCCTCAAGGTCGGCCGGAACGACGCCTGCCCCTGCGGCTCGGGGAGGAAGTACAAGAACTGCCACGGCAAGCTTGCCTGAGGGATAATTCCCGGCCTATGGCCGTGAATCTCGCACCGCCGCGGGCGGAAGACCTCCTCAGCATCACCGGCGTTCGCCTGGGCGTCGCCGAAGCCGGCATCCGCAAGAAGGATCGCCGCGACCTCCTCGTCGTCGACATCGCGCCCGGCAGCCGCGTGGCCGGCGTGTTCACGCGAAACCGCTACTGCGCCGCCCCGGTGACGCTCTGCCGCGAGCACCTCGCCGGCAAGCATCCGATCCGAGCCCTCGTCGTGAACACGGGCGTCGCGAACGCCGGCACGGGCGAGACCGGCGTGGAGAACGCCCGGTCGACCTGCGCCGCCGCGGCCCGGGCCCTCGGCGTGGCGGCCCATTCGGTGCTGCCGTTTTCCACCGGCGTGATCATGGAGCACCTGCCGGTCGAGCGCCTCGTCGCGGCCCTGCCGGCCGCCGTGGCCGATCTCCGCGTCGATGCGTGGGCCGATGCCGCCGCCGCGATCATGACCACGGACACCGTGGCCAAGGCCGTCTCCCGCCAGGTCGTGATCGACGAGCGCACCATCACCGTCACCGGCATCGCCAAGGGCGCGGGCATGATCCATCCCGACATGGCGACGATGCTGGGCTTCGTCGCCACGGACGCGGCCGTGGGCGAGAGCGCGCTGCGCGACATGGTCCGCTTCGTCGCCAATCGCTCCTTCAACGCGGTCACGGTCGACGGGGACACGTCGACCAACGATTCCTTCGTCCTGGTGGCGACGGGCGCCGCCGGAAATCCCGAGATCGTCGGCGAGGGAACCGCGGAGTTCACCCGCCTCGCGGAATGCGTCCTCGAGGTGGCCCAGGTGCTCTCGCAGGCCATCGTGAGGGACGGCGAGGGCGCCACCAAGTTCATGACGATCGTGGTCGAGGGCGGGAAGACGCACGAGGAGTGCGTGCGGGTCGGCAAGGCGATCGCCCATTCGCCGCTGGTGAAGACGGCCTTCTTCGCCTCCGACCCGAACCTCGGGCGCATCCTGTGCGCCGTCGGCAACGGCGGTCCCGCCGATCTCGACCCGGCCCGGGTGACGCTCCACCTGGGCGAGGTGCTCGTCGCGGAAAAGGGTGGACGCGCGCCCGGATACACGGAAGAGCAGGGCAAGGCGGCGATGGCGCCGGCCGAGATCACCGTGCGCGTGGGCCTGGGCCGGGGCATCGAGAGCGCGACCGTGTGGACGTGCGATTTCTCCTACGACTACGTGAAGATCAACGCGGATTACCGAAGCTAGCGGCGCTATGGGGCGACGATGACCGGCACGACGACACCGCAACTCGAGAGCTACTACGCGAAACGGGCCCGGGAGTACGAGCGCATCTACGACAAGGTCGAGCGGCAGGAGGAACTCGCCTGGCTCCGCGACCGCCTGCCGCGACTCTTCGAGGGGCGGCGCGTCCTGGAAGTGGCCTGCGGCACGGGCTACTGGACGCAGGTCCTCGCGAGGCGCGCCGAGCACGTCACCGCCTGCGACGTGAACGAGCCGGTCCTCGAGATCGCCCGCGAGAAGCCCATCCGCCGCGGGCGCGTGAGTTTCGTGAGGGCCGACGCCTTCTCGCCCGGCGGGCTGTGCGACGGCTGCAACGCGGCCTTCGCGGGGTTCTGGTGGTCGCACGTGAGGAAATCCGACCTCTCGCGCTGGCTCGCGGGAATGGCCGGCGCGCTGCCGAAGGGCTCGCTGCTGGCGATGCTCGACAACCGCTATGTCGAGGGCAGCTCCACGCCGGTCTCGCGACGCGACGCGCAGGGCAACACCTACCAGGTGCGGCCGCTGCTGTCCGGGGAGACCCACGAGGTGCTGAAGAATTTCCCCACGGCCGCCGAGCTGGCCGACGCCGTGCGCCCGTTCGCTGCCGAGGCGCACCTGGAGGAAACTCGCTATTACTGGCTGCTCGTGTTCAGGACGCGATGAGCGCACCCCTCGACCGGTTCCTCGGGCGCGCCGGCGAACTCCTCGACCGCCTGGAGCGGCTCCTCCCCGGGGACGCGACGGGCGTCGACTGGTCCGCCGGCACGGCGTTCCGGTGGCGCAAGCGCGGCGACCGCGGCTTCCTCGACCCGGTGCGCCATCCGCACGCGATCGCCTTCGCCGACCTGAAGGACATCGACGGGCAGAAGCGGCGCTTGCGCGAGAACACCGCGCAATTCGTCGCCGGCCGGCCGGCCAACAACGTGCTCCTCACCGGCGCGCGGGGCACGGGCAAGAGCTCCCTCGTCAAGGCGGCGCTGAACGAATTCGCGAAGAAGGGCCTTCGCCTGATCGAGGTGGACAAGGCCCATCTCGTGGACCTTCCCGACATCGTCGACCTCGTGGCCGACCGGCGCGAGCGCTTCATCGTCTTCTGCGACGATCTTTCCTTCGAGGCCTCCGATCCGGGCTACAAGTCGCTCAAGGTGGCGCTCGACGGGACGATCGCCGGGTCCGCGGAGAACCTCCTCATCTACGCCACCTCGAATCGCCGCCACCTCATGCCCGAGTTCATGGGCGAGAACCTGGAGGCCAAGCACCGCGGCGGCGAGATCCATCCCGGCGAGACCACGGAGGAGAAGATCTCGCTCTCGGAGCGCTTCGGCCTGTGGCTCTCGTTCTACCCGTTCGACCAGGACGAGTACCTGGACATCGCCGAGCACTGGGTCGCGGTGCTCGGCGGGAAAGCCGATGCGCGCCTGCGGCCGGCCGCGCTGGTGTGGGCCCTCGAGCGCGGCTCCCGGAGCGGGCGCGTGGCCTGGCAGTTCGCGAAGGACTACGTGGGCCGGGGCGAGAGCGCCCGCGCGCGCCGGTGACGAAGATCACCGACGTCGCCGCCGCCGTCATCGAGCGGCCCGACGGCAGCTTCCTCCTCGCCTGCCGTCCCGAGGGCAAGCCCTATCCGGGCTACTGGGAGTTCCCGGGCGGCAAGATCGAGCCCGGCGAGGACCCGCGCGCCGCGCTCGATCGCGAACTGAAGGAGGAGCTGGGCATCGAGGTGCGCGAGGCCACGCCCTGGATCACGCGCGTCTACGCCTACACGCACGCGACCGTGCGGCTGCATTTCTTCCGGGTCCGCGCGTGGGAAGGCGAACCGCGGCCCCTCGAGGACCAGGCCATCGCGTGGCAGCCGATCGAGGCGCCCGACGTGGCGCCGATGCTCCCGGCGAACGCGCCGGTGCTCGCCGCGCTGGCGCTGCCGGCGGTGATGGTCGTGTCGAATGCCGCGGACACGGGATTCGACGCGTGGTCGCTCAAGCTCTCGGCGCAGGTGATCGGCGAGCGGCTGCTCGTGCAGATCCGCGAGAAGGGACTGGAACCGCAGCGCGTGCAGTTCCTGTTGTCGCGGGCCCTCACGCGGGGGACGCCCTTCGGCGCCGTGGTCGTCGTGAACAGCGATTGCGGCGCCTGGCCGCAGGCCGACGGCGTTCATCTCACGTCGGCCGCGCTCCTGGCGGCGGCGGCTCGCCCCCCGGGGCGGGTCGTGGGCGCTTCCTGCCACGACGAGGCCGAAATCGCGAAGGCCGTGAAGCTGGGCCTCGACTACGTGGTCGTGGGCCCGGTGAAGGCCACCGCCTCGCACCCGGGCGCGACGCCGCTCGGCTGGGCGGGATTCGCCGCGCTCGTGAAGGACTGCCCGTTGCCCGCCTATGGGATCGGCGGGCTCACGCGCGCCGACGCCGCCGAAGCCCGGCGCAGCGGGGCGCATGGCGTTGCGCTTCGAAGCGCGGCCTTCGCCTGAGGGCGACTCGGTCGTCCCGGGTCAGGGCGGCGCCGCCAGCGCGAGCAGTTTCTGCTGGACGAATCGATCCAGCTCCGGCGTCAGCCGACCCGTTTCGCGGGCGCGGCGCAGCGCATCCCGCGCCGGCTGCTTCTGCCCTTCGGCCTCGAGCGAGATGCCGAGGCCCATCCACCACAGGCCCGAATCGGGACGCAGGCGAAGCGCGGCCTGGAATTCGGCAACCGCCTCCGGGTGGCGTCCGAGCCTCTGGAGCACGGCGGCCTGGAAGCCGCGATAGTCGGCATTTCCCGCCGCGGCCTGCGCCGATCCCGAGAGCGTGCCGGCCGCCGCTTCCGAGTCGCCCATTTCGACCTGGATCCGGGCCAGGGTCATCGCGAGGCGAGGCAGCGCCGGATTGGCCGCGAGGCCGACTTGCAGGAGGGCTCTCGCTTCGTCGAGCTGGCGATTCCGGAGCAGCAGGCTGGAGAGCAGCAGGCGCGCTTCCTCGAGGGCGGCATCGGCCGCGAGCGCTGCCCGCAGGCGGTCCATGGCCGCGCCCGCGCGCCCTTCGTCCAGGAGCCTGACGGCTTCGCGATAGTCGTTCGCCGCGCGTTCCTGCGCCGTGAACGCGCGATTCTGCTTGTCGATCCTCGCCGGCCCTTCGCCGGTTCGCGCCTTCGCGGCCGCCGGCATTGGCGGCGCGACGACCACCGCCGGTGCGGTCGGCGCACCGGCGGCCTGCACGTCGTCGCGCAGGCGAGGCGCGGGCGGCAAGGCCAGCTCCGTGGTGACCCTCAATCCGAAGGCCTCCGGACGGCCGATGGAGGCTAGCGAGGAGGCGAGCGGCATGTCCGCGAGGGCCGGCGATCCCGTCCAGGGCGCGACCGGGGCCGTCGCAGGCGGGGCCTTCTCCTCGGCCGCGACGGGCGGCGTTGCGGGTTCGACGCTCGCGATCGGCGCGGACGCCGGCGGCGCCAGCACGCCCTGCTTGAAGTTGCTTCCGGGCGCGGAAGGCGGTTCGTCGCGCGACGACGCGAAGTACAGCGAACCGGCGACGGCGAGAGCGATGATCGCCGCCAGGGCAATGACGCGCGATCGCCGGGCCCGGGGCTCCGAAGCCGGCGGCAGGGGGCGCACGTGATTGCTTGCGATGCGCTCGCTGCCCGCCGCCTGCCGGGCGTCGAGATCCTGGAGCATCTTGTTGATCAGGCTCATCGCGATCGCGCCGCTACCACCAGGGCCAGATCGGGTGGCGCACGCCCTCGGTATCCCGGACGGCGGCGCGCACGTTGCGCACGGCGACTTGCGAGGCGCCCTCGCCGAAGGCCGAGATCAGCGACTTGTGGGCGAGAATGTTCACCAGGCGCGGCGTTCCCCGGGAAGCGCGGTAGAGGTAGCGGACCGCGCCGGGCTGGAAGACCCGGTGGCCCGGGTGGCCCGCGACGCGCAGCCGGTGGGCGAGGTAGGGCTCCAGTTCGCCGCGCTCGAGGCCGCGGAGACGGTAGTGGAAGCTGATTCGCTGCCGGATCTGGCGAATGGACGTGCCGGAGAGCTTCTCGTCCAATTCCGGCTGCCCGAACAGGACGAAGCGCAGCAGCTTGCGCTTTTCCGTCTCGAGGTTGGACAGGAGCCGCAGCGTCTCGAGGCTTTCCATCGGAATCGCCTGCGCCTCGTCGAGGCAGAGCACCACGGTCTTGCCCTGCCGGGCGAACCCGAGCAGCGCATGGTTCAGCCCCTTGAGCAGGTGGTACTGGCTGTCGCCGGGATCCAGCTTCACGCCCAGCTCCTCGGCGAGCACCATCAGCAGGGTTCTCGGCTCGAGCGCGGGGTTGTGCAGGTAGGCGACCACGGCGGTGCCGTCCAGCGTGCCGATCAGGCGGCGACAAAGCAGCGTCTTGCCGGTGCCGACTTCCCCGGTGATCTTGATGATGCCCTCGCCGCCGCGAATCGCGACCAGCACCGTATTGAGCGCTTCCTGGTGCGCCCGGCCCGAAAAGACGAAGGCCGTGTCGGGCGTGATGCCGAAGGGCGCCTCGCGAAGGCCGAAGTGGCCGCGGTACACCGCTAGGGCAACTTTGCCGAGGGCGCGCGCGGATCGAGGCTCCGCACGCGCTCCTGCGTGTCGACGAGGTCGCGCTGCCAGCCGTTGCCGCCATCGATGACGGTCGGCTTGATCAGGATGACGATTTCGCGCTTGAGGAAGGTGCGCGACTTCTTTCCGAACAGCGCGCCGGCGAACGGAACGTCCCCGGCGACCGGGACCTGCATCTTCCCGTCCGTCTGTTCCTGCTTCATCAACCCCCCGATCGCCACGATGTTGCCGTCCTGCACGCGAACGATGCTGTCGGTCTCGTTCACGTTGCTGGACGCGAGGGGCAGGGTGAAGCTGCCGAGCGAGCCGAGGTTCACGACCTTGGGCTTCTCCGACACGGCGCTCACCGACGGGTGGACATGCAGGATGATGTTCGCGTTCTCGTCGATCTGCGGCGTGACGTCCAGCGCGATGCCCGAGAAGAAAGGCTGGACCGTGATGGTGGGCGAGGTCGTCGATGTCGTCCCCGTCGCGCTCGTGGACGTGGAGACGTTCGTGATGAAGAATTCGTCGGTTCCGACCTTGAGCACGGCCTTCTGGTTGTTGAGCGTGGCGATGCGCGGGCTGGAGAGCACCTGCACGTTGCCCTGGCCCTCGAGGAACTCGATCAGCGCCGAGAAGTTCTTCGTCTGCAGCGCGAGGCCGAACATGCCCGAGACGGTGCGCCCCGCGGCGCTCGCCAGGCCCGCGCCCAGGGTTCCGCCGATCGAGGCGAGGGACCCGACCGAGCCGCCCTGCAGGGGAATGTCGCGCGTGTCCGCGCCGACCGAGCCGCGGTGCTGTCCCTCGTTGTTGAAATAGGCCCAGTTGATGCCGGACTGGAAATCGTCCTTCAGCTGCACCTCGATGATCTTGGCCTCCAGCATCACCTGCCGCTCGACCACGAGCTGGGTGGCTCTCAGGAAGTTCTCCACGCCGCGCAGCTCCCGCGGGAATGCGCGCACCACGATCACCCCGCTCTGGGGGCTCACGACGACGCTTCGTCCCGCGTCGGTGCCCACGATCGTCTTCAGGGCATTCGTGAGTTCGGTCCAGAAATCGTTGTCGGTGGTGGTGGAGACGCGGCTGCTCTCGACCGAGCTCGTGGTCGTCGCCGTGCTGGAGCCCCCTTGTGCCGGTGTCGCGGGCGTCGAGCCCGCGCCGCCCGCCGGTTGCCCCGTCGTCGAGGAGGAGATCGAGCCGGAGGAGACGCGCACGTCCGTGTGACCCCGGCGCCGCCCGGCCAGGTAGTTGATCTGGAACAGCCGGGACTGGAGCGAAATCGGCTGGATCATGATCCGCGAGCCCGACACGACGTATTCGTAGCCGTACAGGTCCCGGAGGGTGTCGAGAACCTCGAGCACCGTCACGTCCTTCAGGTTCACGGTGACGCTGCCGGCCACGTCGGCGTGGACCAGCATGCTGTAGCGCGTGCCGGTGACGATCGACATGAACACCTGGCTCGCGGGCGCGTTGTTCACGTGCAGGTCGAAGCGCGGGTCGGGCGTGGCCGAGGGCGGCTCCGGAACGACGGGCACCAGGGGTGGAAGCAGGGCGGTTCGCGCGGCCTCGGATTCCACCGCCTTGCGGCGGGATGCGGCGGCGTCCGCCAGTTCCTGTTGGACCCGGTCGTAGGTTTCGCCCGGCGCGACGGGGTTGGTGGTGCAGGCGGCGCTCACGAGGACCGCCGCGGCGCAGGCGAGGTGTCTGAAGGGGGTCATGGGGACGTATCCTCGTGAATGGCTATTGCGGCGCGCGATCGCCACGGGGCGCCGTGCTCGTGTTGGAGTGCCGGTCGCGCTCCCGGTCATCGGGCCGCGCGACCGTCGTCTTCTTTTCCACGCCCGGCACGAGCTTCAGCACCGTCCTGCCCCCGGGGCCTTCGAGAACCGCTTCGGCATCGCTCAACCGCGTCAGCCGGGATTCGCCGTAACGGTCGCCGAGCTCCACGCGTTGCCCGCTGATGATCGCCGCCTTCCGGCTTGCCGACACCAGCACCGATTGCAGAACCGGGCCGGCCGGGGCGCTCGAAGTCGCCCGGCCGGAACCCATGAGGAATGCCGGCGGCCGGGTCGGATCGGCAAGCGGCGCGACCGCGGCGCGCGCATGCTCCTCGCCGGAGGCGATCGCGGCCGACAGGGCGAGCGCGGCCAGCAGGGCGGCGCGCCGGGTCAGATCACGAGCCATAGCTTTCCGATGCTGATCGTGTACACGGTCAGTTGCAGTCTCGAAACGGGGTACTCCTCGGCGGCGAGCACCACGTGTCCCCAGTACATCTTCTGCGGCATCCTCTCCAGTTGCTCGAGGTAATGGAGCAGATCCGCGTAGTTTCCGCGAAGGGTGATCCGCAGGCCGTGCTTGAAGAGCGCGGCCGATTCGGGCTCCTCGCCGGCGGCGGGCGGGGCGCCGGACTCGCCCGAAGCGCCGGCGCGTGGCTCCGCGACGATCGGCGTCGGGGGCAGGGTCGTCATCGCCACGAGCTGCAAGTCGCGATCGCTCCTGAGCATCGATTCGACAAGCGTGGCCATCTGCCCCGGCGGGACGAGCGTCGCGTGGACCGTGCCGAACTGCGAATCGACCTGCGCCAGGCGCTGGCGCGCCGTCTCGAGGTCGGCCCGGATCTTCTCGTCGGGCGCCCGTGACTGCGCCTGGCTCGACGCGAGCCGTGCCCGGAGCTCCTGCTGCGACTGCGCGATCTGTGCGAGGCGCTTTGCCGCCACCGCATGGCGGCCCTGGTGCGGGTCGACCAGGCCCTGGTAGCCGACAAGCGCCACGGCCGCGATGGCGCCGAAGAAGACGACGTGCCGCTCGCGCTTGTTGAGGGCATCGAACCGGGCCGACACCTTGTCCCAGGCGGCCTTCACGGTCTTCCCCCGGGAGCCGGGGCGAGGGCGCCCTTGCCGCTCGCCGTCGAAGCATCGACCGACGACATCAGCCGGAATTCCACGAAGTCCGGTCTGGCGCCCGATCGCGTCGCCGGCGGCTTTCCGCCCGGCGCGACCTCGGCCGCCTCCTCGATCCGCAAGGTCGCGAGAGACCTTCCGCGGAACGCGGGCTCATCGTTCAGGCGGCGGATGTAGGCGGGCACCAGTTCGGCGCGCAACGCGCGTCCTTCGATGAGGATGTCCTTTCCCGCGCCGGAAAGCGTGAAGCCCGTCAACCACAGGCCGGCCGCCGACTGGCGGGCGAAGGCCCGGAACTGCTCGGAAAATCCGCCCGTGTTCCCGAGGGAACCGCTCGCGAGCCCTTCGAGCGCGCCTTGCCGCGATCGCAGAACGAGGCGAGCGGCATCGAGCTCCGCGACGAGCCGCGGATCCGGCTTTCCCGCCGCGATGGCGCGGCCGGCCGCCACGAGCCTTTCCTGATCGGCCTGCAGTTGCGCTTCGCCGGTCGCGACCTGTGCCATCGCCCCGTCGGCACGGTACCTGGCGAAGACGTGGGCGCCCGCCAGAACGAGCGAGATCGCGGCGAGCGTGATCGCGAGCAACGCGAGCGAAAGCGGCTCCCGGCGCGTGCGCAGCGCCGGATTGAGGAGGTTGATGTACTGCGTCATGCCCCACCCCCCTGCATTCGCAGCGCGAGCCCCAGCGTCACGAGGCTTTGCGCCTGCCGGTCGGGATCGCGAAGTTCCGGGACCGCGGGAAAATCCATGATGCCGGACAGGTCCGCCGCTTCCACGGGGACGTAGAGGATCGGCCGGAGGTAGTCGATCAGTTCCGCCGCTTGCGGCGCGGCGACGATCAGCCTTTCCAGCGGAAAGGCGCCGAATTGCCGGTCGTAGTGGTCGAACGAGCGCTGCATCTCCAGCGCAACGCGCTCCATGTGCGAGTGGCGCTGCTCATGGTTCCCGTCCGCCAGGTCGCCCTCCGTCACCTCGATGCGGCGCGTCGTGTAGAGCTCGCCGTCGGCCACGATGACGAGCGTCCCGCCCGCGGCATCGAAACAGATCAGCGCCAGCGCCTGCCGGGGCTTCGCCCACAGCGTGGCGACGTTCCGCAACGCCATTTCCGGCACGTCGATGACCTCGAGGGGAATCTTCGCCGCCTCGAAGAGCTTCATGCGGCCCCCCACGACGTCGTTTCGCGCGCAGAAGACATGCAGGCTGCGTGTCCGGGACGTGCCGGTCTGGCTGGTCGGAAGTTCGGCGATGTCGATCGTCGCGGTTTCCGGCGGGTAATCGATCATGTCCTTGATGCGCCAGCGGACCGCCTCCCGGATCTCCGCGGGTGGAACGCCGGGGGCTTCGAGCTGGAGAATCTGGTACTCGCCGACTCCCAGCGCCGTGACACACCGGAAATTTCCGAGGCCGTGCTGGCGCCTCAGGATCGCGAGCGCGTTCGCAACGGGGCCTTCCTTCCGGTAGGAAACGAGCGACGAGACTTCCGGGCGGCCGCCGGCTCCTCGGGAAACGTGCGCGAGGTCCACGCGGTTGCCCTGGGTTGCGATCGCCATCCAACCCGTGGACCGTTTCCTCGATGACCACAAGAACCTCATAGGCGCCGGTTCCAAGAAATCAGTCTAAATAATAGCAGTAACTGATTGTTATTGTGGGATTTATTCAATCGAAATTTTGGCTCGCCCGGCTCAATAGTTTTCGCGCCGGTAGATGACGCTCTCCGGGCCCTTGTGGACGCCGAAACCGACAGCCGCCGCCGGGTCCCGATCGTAGTTCGGTGACGAGGCGCGCTTCGCCTGCAGGTGCATCCGCGCCGCGGGTGTCGTCGCCTGGCAGGTGGTGTCCCCGAGGCCGGGGGCGGTGTCGAGGTCGACGCAGACCTGCGCGGAGCCGCGGGCCCCGGGGGCGAGAAGCTTCAGGTCGCCGCGACCCGCGACGAAGGCCCCGCCCAGCGTCACGTTGGCGGCCGTGAGGTTCGCGCTGAACCCGGCGGGATTCCAGCCGCCGATCCGGACGTTGGCGGGAACGAGGGTGGTGCAGTCGTCGGCGTCGTTCGTCACGAAGCCGAAGCCGTTCCAGTACTGCGCCTCGAGGGGCACCGGCAGCGTGATGTTCTCCGCACCGTACGCGCTCGAGAGCCAGAGGCGGCCGAAGCGCACGCGGGTCGTGTCCGGGAGCTTGGTTCCGCTCTTTCCGGCCACGGACATGTCCTCGGGGCTCACGCGGATGCCGTCGCCGTCGCCGTTGCCCGCGGCTCCCGAAGTCACGCGCACGCCGATCTCCAGGTTGTCGAAGGGACCTCCGGCGGCGGCGCTGCGGCCGAAGGCGCCCGACTTGTCGACCGTGAAGCGGCCCGCGGACCAGACGGGCCAGGGCAGGGCCCCATGGCCCAGGCGGGCGCTCAGGTCCACGTTGTCGTCGAGGTTCTCCGCGAGGACCGCCACCAGCCCGTTGCCGTTCGCGTAGGCGCTGTCGTAGTTCTGCGTGCGGATGCCGGCCCTGTTGCGCGCCTCGAGGGTGAAACGCAGGCGCAGCGCCGACTGGCCCTCGTAGGTGAAGCCCGCGGGCCCGGTCCCGCAGAAAGGCGTGACGGAGGGGATCGGCGGGATCGGCACGCCGTCGGCGAGCGAGGCGAAGTGGTCGGGCGTGAATCGGCCGAAGTTCGCGCTCGCCGCGAGATTGCCGAAACGGCACCCGACTTTCGAGGCGGGGTCGGCCGCGACATAGGCGTTGGCGAAATCGTCCGTGCAGTCGCCCGGCGCGGGATCGACGATCGTGAAGCGCGAGGCGCCGCTGTCGTGCACGCCGGTCGCGCCCACGGCGAAGTGGCCGACCTCGCCGTAGGCGAAGGTGCCGTTCGCCGTCCCGCCCGCCGCCGCGGCGAAGGCGCCGTCCAGGGTGCCCGTGTTGTTCGGGCCGGAGATCGCGGCCGCGACGAGCGCGGCATTCACCTGCGGCGTGCCGTTGTAGGTCGTAGTCGTCGCCGCGTTGGCCACGGCGCGCGCCTGCAGCGTGAAGGTGTCGCCCAGCGCCACGGTGCCGGCCCTGAGCGGCGATGCGATCGTCGCGGTCACCGCGAGGTCGTCCGGGCGCACCGCGAAGTTGTCGGTGCTGCAGGCGGTCACGCCCGCCGGCGGGCAGTTCGTCGCGTCGCAGGCGAAGCGCACACGCACGTCGCGATAGGCGTTCGCGACCACGATCGCCGCCTGGGTGCGCTTGCCCGCGGTGAACGCGAGCGCGCCCAGCGATTGGGAGAGGTCCGTCGCGGTCGTGGGGCAGTTGTTGGCGCCGATCGCGCCGCCGGCGGCGATGCGGCCAAGGAGCGTGACGGTCGCCGAGCCGTTGAACGCCGTCTCCACCGTGCCGTCGGGTTTCAGCGCGGCGAGGTACAGGGCGAAGGCGCGGTTGGCGATGCGCGTGTGCAGCCGCGAGGCGGCGGGGCAGTTGCTGTCGGAGCTGCAGCCGTTCAGGGTCGAGACGTTGAGCTTGTTGATCGTGTAGACCTCGCCCGTGAAGTTGCCGTTGCCGGCGCCCGCGCCGCCGAGCGGCGTGCCTCCCGTGTCCACGATCGAGTCGTCGTCGGCGACGTCCAGGCCGAGCGTGCCGTTGCCGGTGCCGGTCGTCGCGGTCACCGTCCACAGCGTGCCGCCGCCGGTGACGGAGGTGATCGCCGCGCCGCTCACGCCGCCGGCCTGCACGAGCGCGAAGTCGCCCGCGTTCACGCCCGTGACCGCGTGGCTGAAGGTGAGCGTCCACGACACGCTCGCGGCCGCCGTCGGGCTCGCGTCCGCGCGCACGAGGGAGACGACCGCCGGGGCGTAGGTGACCGCGATCTGGATGTGGTCCACGCGGATCTGGTGGGCCGCCCCGGCGGAGCTGGGCTTGGTGGCCGCGAAGGCGGCGCCGAAGTTGGCCGCGTTCACGTCGGCGGCGGTCCACGCGAGGCCCCAGAGGTCCGCGGGCCCGCCGTGCGCTTCCGTCGCGTCGGCGGTGGGGTAGGTCGTCCCCGTGGACCGGTCGACCACGCCGATCGCGCCGCCCTGGACGATCCGCATGGCGGCGTCGTGGCTGCCCCCGTCGGTGATGCGGTTGGAACGGCGCTCGACGTTGACCTGGATGCCGACGACTTTCGCCTGCGCGGGCACGGTGAACCCGTAGTTGAGGCACTGGAGCAGGCGCGAGGTCGTGCCGTCCAGGTTGGCCTGGGCCCAGGAGTTGTTGCTCGAGATTGCCCGGCCCGGGTTGGTCCAGTTCACGGTGAAACCAGGCGCCGCCACGGAGGTGCAGTTGGCCGCGGCCGCCGGGCTTCGGGTGAGCGTGATCGCGCCCGCCTCGCCTGCGACCGCCGCCAGCGCGATCGCCGCGCAGGCCGCGAGGCCGCGCGCGAGCCGGGAACCGGTGAAACGCCTGCCGGGAATCGTTCTCATGGCTGCCTCGCCGCGGTCGACATGATCTGGCGCTCGACATAGCTGTCCCCGGCGCTGCCGGGGCAGGAGCCGGCCGAGGGCCGGTTGCAGGCCGTCGCCGTCAACGCGAAGACGATCACCGTCTTGCCGAGCTCGTCGGCGGTCGTCGAGGCGCAGCCGACGGTGACGGTGAAATCCGCGATCGCCGGCGGCACGAGGTTCGTCGTCGCCGGGCAGGCGGCCGGGCCCTGCAGCACCTGGAAGAGGCCCCACTCGATGCCGGCGCGCGCGGCCTGGTAGGCGCGCGAGCCCTGGACGTCGTAGGCCTGGCTCATGTGCTGCACGCTGCTCACGCTGAGCACGAAGGTGCCCAGTGCCGCGAGGACCACGACGAGGAAGATCGCCGCGACCATGGTGAAGCCGTTCTCGGCCGTCGCGGCCGCTCGCGATGGATTGCCTCCCATGGATCGCCGCGCGCGCGTCATGGCGTGTTCGACACGTGGACCTGGTGGAAGAGCGAGACGCTCTCCCCGCCCCGGGTGAGGGTGAGCCAGAGCGAGACCACGCCCGTGCGGGTCGCGGCGATGCTGCTCTCGTAGGTGATGGCGCAGCCGGTGACGTCGGAGGCGAGCAGCGTGCCCGAGCGCGTGAGCGTGCCGCCCACCGCCGCGGGCGAGCAGGTGTAGGCGACGGTGCCGCGCGCCACGTGGAATCGCCTGCCCGGCGACTCCGCGGGGAAGAGCACGGAATCCATGTTCACCACGTTGCCGGCGAGCCCGTTGTAGCCGCTGCTGCCGCCGGTGCCGCTGCCGAAGTTGCCCACGACGATCACCGATCCGGGCGAGTGGGCCACGGAGGCGGCCGGGTTCGGGTCGATCACCTCGAAGGAGGTGTCCGCGGCCGTGAAGTCGAGCTCGTCCCCCGTGCCGGCGGACGTGACGGCTGCCCGGTAGCGGCCGCCGCCCGTCGTCTCGGTGAAGGAGACCGTGTAGGTGCTGCCGGCGGTGGTCACCGTGACGCTGTTGGGGAGCGCCGTGCGCAGGTCGCGGCCGATGCGCCGCAGCGCGGTGTCGGCGATGTCCGTGAGCTCGGCGCGGCGCACGCTGTCGAAATAGCCCTCGACGGGCTTCTGGATGAACACCGCGACCACCGTGGCGAGAATGCCGGTCACGACGATCACGACGATCATCTCCGCGAGCGAAAAGCCGCGCTCGCGGCGCCCGGCCCGCGCCGCTCCGGCGGGTGCCGGCCGCTCAGGGCAGGGAGTTGGGCGCATGGCGCGTCCGATAGCCCGAAAGGGTGGCGGTGGCGCCGCCGGGTCCGTTGACCGTCACGGTGATGAGGAGCGCGGGGGTGCCCCCGAGCGCCGTCGAGGAAACGGCGAACGAGGCACTGTAGGCTCCGAGGCCGGCGATGGCCGCCCCGGTGACGTCCGTGATGCCGGCCATCGAATAGCCTTCGTAGTCGTTCACGTTGTCGAAGGGGCGGCCATCCCCGGGTTCCGGCCCCGGGTTTTCCGGCGTCGTGGCGCAGTCGGCCGCCGCCGCCGCGGTGAGCGCGTTGGCGTCGTCCGGGTCGCAGACCGTCTCGGCCGCGAGCGACGCTTCCTCCAGCAGCGACTCCGCGATCGCGAACGCCTGCTTGACGGGCAAGGGGTCCGCGCTCCGGGAGGCCGTCAGGTTGAGCACCGAGAGGATGCCCGCGAGGCCAGCGCCGACGACCACGATGAAGAGGACCAGCTCGATCAGCGAGATGCCGCGCTCGTGGCGGGCCGCGCGCTCAGTGAACATAGCCCGTCTCGCCCTCGACCGTGATAATTCGCGGCGGCGGCTCGCCGGTGACGGTGACCGTGGTGCCGGGAACGGCCTGGCCGAGCGCGGTGAAGAGCAGGTTCCCCGGGGAGAGCGTCACGCCCGCCGGCGCGTTCAGCACGTTGCCGGAGGCGCCGGGTATGGTCAGCGCGGCGCCACAGGCCGCGCTGGGCGGCGGGGCCGTGGACTGGGTGAGGGTGAGGGAATCGACGGCGAGCGTGACGCAGACCGTGCGGCGCTGGGCGATGGCGGCCTTCTGCGCGAAACGCAGCGCCGCGCCGACCTGGTCGGCGAAGCCCCTCGTGTCGAAGACCGCGACCGACCGAAAACCCGGCGCCACGAAGATCGCGAGGATGCCCACCAGGAGCAGGACGACGGCAAGCTCGACCAGGGTGAACCCGGGCGAACGCCGCACCGGTCGAAACCTTCTCCTTGCGGCGCAAAGGCCCGCGGT
>DAORTX010000034.1:0-16187 GCA_035432885.1 Usitatibacteraceae bacterium | reverse complement strand
AGGGCCTGCGCGTTGTGGATGCATCGATCATGCCGCGCATCACCTCGGGCAACACGAATGCGCCGTGCTACATGATCGCCGAGAAGGGCGCGCGCATGATCCTGGAGGACGACCGGTGAAAAGGGAGCACCTGCTGGCCGTCTTCGCCCTGGGCGCCGTCGGCGTCCTCGCCTGGGATCTCATGCGCCCCGACGCCCCGGCCGCCGGCGATCCGCCCGGCGCGGCGGCGAAAGCCGCCCCGGTGCGCGCGGCGCCGGTCGCGGCGCCCGTCGCGTCGCGCGATCCTTCGCAGGTCGGCCGCGGGCCCAACTTCCTGCGTCCCGTGTCGGTGAGAAGCGACGCCGTCTCGCCGCTCGCGCACGAGTTCGGCGAGGCGCTCTCCTACAAGGCCCTCCACGATCGCCTCCGGGGCACGACCGACGGCGAGACCCCGGAAGGGCAGTATTTCCTCTACCGGATCCTGCGCGCCTGCGCGACCATCGCCGATCGCAAGGGCGGGCCGCCGGCGCGGACGCAGAACGCCGCGCAATTGGAGGAGCGCCGCCAGCGGATCGCGGAGAGCCTTCCCGAAGGCGATCCACGCCGCCTGCAGCGCCTGGAGGCCTTCGACAAGGCGACGGCGGACCCCTGCGCCGGCCTCTCCGGCGTCACGGCCACCGAGGCCGAACTCGCCCAGCTCCTGAAGAGCGCGCTGGCCGGCGGCGATCCCAAGGCCCGCGCCTGGCAGGTGGAACAGGAGATGTGGCAGGAGCGCCGCACGTCCGGCACGCCGGGGCGGGCCGGCACGACCCTCAGCGACGCGCAGTTGGACTCGCTGCGCGAGGCGTTCTCCTCCCGCGACCCCGAAGCCATCGCGATCGCCGGCCGGGTGCTCTCCAATTCGTTTCGCGACCTCACGGTCCGCGTCGGGCCCGACCGCGAGGTGATCGAGAACCGCGCCTTCATGAACGCGGCGCTGCTGCTCGCCTGCGAGTACGGCTACGGCTGCGGCGAGAACAACTCGCGCGTGCTGAACGCCTGCGCGTTCCAGGGCCACTGCGGCGTGGCGAGCCTCGCGGACTACCTCTTCTACTACGGCGCGACGCCGTACGACGCGCAGCTCCTCGACCGCTACCGCACGATCCTGCGCCAGGCCGCCGATACCGGCGACTGGTCGGCGATCGCGGTCGACCGCGGGAACCGCTCGCCCAACCTGCCGTCCTACAGCTACCCGGGAGCGCCCATCGGGCGCTAGCCGGACGGATCGATCCACGACAGTCGGAGTCCCCATGATCAAGCTCACCGTGAACGGCCGCATCCACTCCGTCGACGTCGAACCCGAGATGCCGCTCCTGTGGCTGCTCCGGGACCACCTGGGCCTGCCGGGCGCCAAGTACGGCTGCGGGATCTCCCAGTGCGGCGCGTGCACGGTGCACGTGGACGGCGAGCCGGTGCGCTCCTGCATCGTGACCGCGGCCCAGGCTGCCGGAAAGAAGGTCGTCACCATCGAGGGCCTGTCGAAGCCGGGGCTGCACCGGATCCAGAAGGCGTGGATCGAGCACGAGGTCCCGCAGTGCGGCTACTGCCAGACCGGCATGATCATGTCGGCCGCGGCGCTGCTCGCGAAGAAGCCCGTGCCGACGGACGCCGACATCGACGACGCCATGACCAACCTCTGCCGCTGCGGCACCTACGCGCGCGTGAGGAAGGCCATCCACGCCGCCGCCGCGCCCACGGCGACCGTCACGCCGGTCCGGAAAGGCCGAGGAGAGCTGCCATGACCGTCCGCTCCCCCGGCCGCCGCCACTTCCTCCAGGCCTCCGCCGCCGTCGGCGGCGGGCTCTGCCTCGAATTCTCCTTTCCCCTGGTCGCGAGCGCCGCCGCGGGCGTGCCCGTCACCGAAGTGAACGCCTGGGTGGTGATCCACCCGGACGACCGCGTCGTCGTGCGCATCGCCCGCTCCGAGATGGGGCAGGGCACCTACACCGCGCTCGCGCAGCTGGTCGCCGAGGAGCTCGACTGCGACTGGCTGAAGGTCTCCGCGGAATTCGCCTCGCCAAACGAGCACGTGCGCAGGAAGCGCATCTGGGGCTCCATGTCCACGGGCGGCAGCCAGGGCGTGCGCGGCTCCCACGACTACGTGAGGAAGGCCGGCGCCGCGGCGCGCGAGATGCTCGTGGCCGCCGCGGCCGCGCGCTGGAAGGTCGCGCCGGCGGAATGCTCGGTGGACAAGGGCGTCATCACGCACGGCCCCACGAAGCGCCGCCTTCGCTACGGCCAGGTGGCCGCGCAGGCCGCGAAGCTCGAGCCCCCGAAGCAGATCGCGCTTCGCGACCCGAAGGACTGGAAGATCGCCGGCAAGCCCCTGCACCGACTGGACATCCCGGACAAGGTGCTCGGCAAGCCCGTGTTCGGCACCGACGTGATGCTGCCCGGCCTGCTGCACGCCTCGATCGCGCAGTGCCCGGTGTTCGGCGGCAAGGTGCGCGGCGTGGATTCCGCCGAGGCGATGACCATGCGCGGCGTGAAGCAGGTGGTTCGCGCCGGCGACTTCGTGGCGGTCGTGGCCGACAGCTGGTGGCGCGCGAACGAGGCCCTGAAGAAAGTGAAGGTCGACTGGGACACGGGCGACCACGGCGCCGCCTCCGATGCGACGGTGATGGCCATGCTGCGCGAGGGGCTCGCGGACCCGAAGGCCGTGTCGGCGAAGAAGTCGGGCGACGCCGCCGCGGCGTTCGCCACCGCCGCGAAAGTGATCGAGGCCGAGTATTCCTCGCCCTACCTGAACCACGCGACGATGGAGCCGCAGGTGTGCACCGCCTGGGTGAAGCCCGACGGTTTCGTGGAGGTGTGGACCTCCACGCAGAACGGCGAGGCCTCGCTCGCCGCGGCGGCGGAGACGGCCGGCGTGCCGCAGGAGAAGGCGGAAGTCCACAAGATGATGCTGGGCGGCGGGTTCGGCCGGCGCGGCGCGCCGCAGGACTTCGTGAAGCAGGGCGTGACCATCGCCAAGGCGGTCGCGGGCAAGCCCGTGAAGCTGATGTGGTCGCGCGAGGAGGACATGCAGCACGGCTTCTACCGGCCCGCGAGCCTCGCGAAGCTGCGCGCGGGCCTGGACGGGCAGGGCAGGGTCGTCGCCTTCGAGGCGAAGGTCGCCTGCCCCTCGATCCTCGCGGGACTGGTTCCCGGGGCGGTCCGCGGCGGCGTCGATTTCACGGCGGTGCGCACGCTGAGCGACATGCCCTACGAGATCGCGAACCAGCAGGTCGACTACGCGATGCGAAACGGGCACGTGCCGGTCGGTTTCTGGCGCGCGCCCGGGCAGCAGAACGGCGTCTACCGCGAGTGCTTCGTCGACGAGCTGGCGCAGGCCGCCGGCCAGGATCCGCTCGCGTTCCGCCTGTCGATGCTCAAGGCGGGCGACAAGGATCGCCTGGTCCTCGAGGCCGCCGCGAAGGCCGCGGGCTGGGGCACGCCGCTTCCCGCGGGCGTCGGCCGCGGGCTCGCCGTGGTGAGCGGCTTCGGCAGCTATGCCGCGGGCGTGGCCGAGGTTTCCGTGGACGCGGGCGGCTCGCTCAAGGTCCTTCGCTACGTGATCGCGATCGATTCCGGCCACGTGGTGAACCCCGATTCCTGCGCGGCGCAGGCCGAGAGCAACGCGATCTACGGGCTGGGCGCGCTCTTCGAGGCCAACACGCTGAAGGACGGGCGGATCCAGGAGTCCAACTTCCACGACTTTCCCGTGCCGATGATCGGGGACATGCCGAAGGTGGAGCTGGTCCTCGTGCCCACCGGGGGATTCTGGGGCGGCCACGGGGAACCGGGAATCCTTCCCTTCCAGGCCGCGGTGCTGAACGCGGTGTTCGCCGCGACCGGCAAGCGAATCCGCACGCTGCCCATCAAGCCCGGGGACTTGCGAAAGTCGTGAAGGAGGCGGCGCGCGCCGCACTCGGCCACCCCGCGCGCGGCCCCTTCGCGGCGGCGCCTATAATTGTCCGGCCGACAAGGCATGAGGAAATCGCCATGAGAAGGCAGTGGAAGTCGTTGTGCGTCGCGGGTCTCGCCCTTGCTGCCGCGCAGGCCTGGGCCGGGGTGACGGTGACGGAGGCCTGGGTGCGCGCCACGGTGCCGGCCCAGACGGCCACCGGCGCGTTCATGAAGCTGAAGGCGAGCGAGGACGTGACGCTCTTCAACGCGGCTTCCGCCGCGGCCCGGATCGTCGAGGTGCACGAGATGACGATGGCGGGCAACGTGATGGCCATGCGCGCCGTGGACGACGTGGCGCTGCCCGCGGGCAAGACCGTGGAATTCCGGCCCGGCGGCTATCACGTGATGCTGATCGACCTCGTGCGGCCCCTCGCCAAGGGCGACCACGTCCCGATCACGCTCACCTTCGTGGACCGGAACGGGAAGAAGTCGAAACTCGAGATCAAGGCCGAGGTGCGCGCGATGGGCGCGAGCTCGATGAAGCACTAGCCTTTCACGGCGCCCGCGCCTCGCCCTTCGCGGGCACGAGGCCGATCGCGCGCTCGGCGAGCGCGGTGATGGTGAGGCTGGGATTCACGCCCGGGTTGGCGGGGACGGCCGAGCCGTCGCACACCAGCAGGTTCTCGTAGCCGAAGACGCGGTGGCGCTCGTCCACGACGCCGTGCGCGGCGTCGCGGCCGATCACGGCGCCGCCCAGGATGTGGGCGGTGGACGGGATGTTTGCCAGGGCTTCGAGCGCCATGCTCTGCGCGATGCCGCCGGTGCGTTTCTCGAGCCACAGGGCGGCGCGGTTTCCCGCCGCGATGTAGGTGGGGTTGGGTTTCCCCAGGTCCTGCTCGGTGCGAAGCCGCGCGCCGCGCCCGAACCACCGGCGCGTGGCGCGGAACCGGAGCGCGTTGTCGAGCGTCTGCATGACGAGAATGACCAGCGTGCGCCGCCCCCACCCGAAGGGCCAGGTCACCTTGGCGAAGCGCACGGGGTGGCGCGCGATGTTGGCGAGCAGGCGCAGCGGGCGCGTGAGGCGCGTGCCCTCGCCGGTGAGCAGCGTCGCGAGGCCGGACATGAAATCGCCATGGCGGCCGTAGGTGACGAATTCCACGTGCGTATCGGGGCTCGGGTGGATGCTCGCGCTGATCGCCACGTCGTTCCAGGGGGCGAGCCGGTCGTCGGGCAGCGTCACGGCCAGAAGCGACTCGCTGTTGGTGCGGACCAGGTGCCCGAGCCGGTCGCTGATCGCGGGCAGCGAGCCGCGAAGCTTGCAGCTTGCGAGCAGCCTGTTGGTTCCGAGCGCTCCCGCGGCGACCACCACGCCCCTGGCCGTCAGCGTGCGCCGCCCCCGGCGAAACCACGCGCCCGGGCGAACCGTGTCGATCGCGTAGCCCTCGGAGCCGTCGGCGCGGCCCAGCGGGCGCACGTCCGACACTTCGCATCCGGCCTGCACTTCGACGCCCCGGCCCTCCGCCAGCCAGAGATAGTTCTTCACGAGCGTGTTCTTCGCGCCGACGCGGCAGCCGACCATGCAGGCCCCGCAGCGCCGGCATCCCGTGCGCGGCGGCCCCTCGCCGCCGAAGTAGGGGTCGGGAACGGTCACGCCCGGCTCGCCGAAGTACACCGCGCAGGACGTGCGCACGAAGGTCTCGGGCGCGCCGAACGCGCCCGCCATCTCGCGCAGCAGCTTCTGGGCGTCGCTGTCGTGGGGCACTTCCTGCGCGCCCAGCATCCGCTCGGCGGTTTCGTAGTGGGGCTCGAGCGCCTTCGACCAGTCCCTCGTGGCCGGCCACTGCGGGTTGGCGAAGAAGGCCGGCTTGGCGCGGTAGAGCGTGTTCGCGTACACGAGGCTGCCGCCGCCCACGCCCGCGCCGCTCGCGATGAAGATGTCCCGGAACGCGGTCATGCGCAGGATCCCGTGCAGCCCCAGCGCGGGCGCCCACAGGAAGCGGCGCAGGTTCCACGTGCTGACGGCGAAATCCTCGTCGCGGTAGCGCCTGCCGCATTCGAGAACGGCGACGCTGTAGCCCTTCTCGGCGAGCCGCAGGGCCGAGACGCTGCCCCCGAATCCGGAGCCGATGACGATCCAGTCGTAGTCCATCGGTTCAGGCGGCCACGAGTTCGCGCACGTGCGCGGCCACGCTTCGCGCGAGTGCGTGCAGGTGGTAGCCGCCCTCCAGCATCGAGATGACGCGCCCGCCGCAATGGCGGTGCGCCACCTTGACCATCTCCGCCGTGACCCAGGCGTAGTCGCTCTCCTGCCAGCGCAGGCCCGCCATGTCGTCGGCCTGGTGGGCGTCGAAGCCCGCCGAGATGTAGACGAGCTGCGGCCTGAACGCCTCCAGGGCCGGCAGCCAGTACTCCTGCACCGCGGCGCGAAGCGCCTCTCCCGTGGCGCCGGCGGGCAGGCCCACGTTCACCATGTTGAGGCCCTTCGGCTCCTCTCCCTGGTAGGGGTAGAGGCCGCGCTGGAAGGTGGAGGCCATGAGCACGCGAGAGTCGGAGGCGAGGATGTCCTCGCTGCCGTTGCCGTGGTGCACGTCGAAATCGACGAGGGCCACGCGCTCGAGCCCGTGGACGTCGAGCGCGTGGCGGATGCCCACGGCCACGTTGTTGAAGAAGCAGAAGCCCATGGGCGCATCGCGCGTGGCATGGTGCCCCGGCGGGCGCACGGCGCAGAAGGCGCTTCGCACTTCTCCCTTGAGGACGAGGTCGGTCGCGAGAACCGCCGCGCCCGCCGAACGAAGCGCGGCGCTGACCGTGTTCGGATTCATCGACGTGTCGGGATCGACATGCACGTAGCCCTTCTCGGGCGAGGCGGCGAGGATCTCCAGCACGTGGTGCGCGGTATGGGCGCGCTCGAGCTGCTCGATGGTCGCCACCGGCGCGTCGTAGGGAATCAGCAGCCCCATGATCCCCTGCGCGAGCAGGTGATCGGAGATCGCGTCCAGGCGCGCGGGACACTCGGGATGGCCCTCTCCCATCTCGTGGAGCAGGCAGTCCCGGTGGGTGATCCAGGCGCAGGGCATTGCTTGTTCTCCTCTGCGATTCATCGTAGGCGCGCGGCGACGGCCGTTCCTTGCGCGGCGTCAAGAGGCGAAAGATACCGTAACCGCCTGGGCGGGCTCCGCCGCCACAATGGCTCGTCGACCTTCGGGACAATGCCCATGAAAGCCGCCGCCTGCCTCGCCGCCGTGCTTGCCACCGCCTTGCCGCTCGCCTTGCACGCCCAGGCGCAACCCGCCTACGGGTGCGACTCCCCGGAATCGAAACGGTTCGATTTCTGGTTGGGCGACTGGGAACTCTCCTTCGCCGGCGGCCAGAGCCGCAACCAGGTCGCGAAGACCCTCGACGGCTGCGTGATCGTGGAGCAGTTCCGCGGCGCGCCCGGCACGAAGCTGGACGGCACCAGCGTCTCCGCCTACGACCGCGCCGCGAAGCGCTGGAAGCAGACGTGGGTGGACAACTCGGGCGGCTACCTGGATTTCGTCGGCGGCGAGGACGCGGGCGATTCGACCTTCGAGCGCGAGTTCGAGAAGGACGGAAAGAAAGTTCGCCAGCGCATGGTCTTTCGCGACGTGAAGGCGGACAGCCTGAAGTGGCTCTGGCAGCGATCCGACGATGGCGGCAAGAGCTGGAAGACCGCCTGGGAGATCGACTACAAGAGGGTGAAGAGGTAGGTCGGTCGGGGGTTGGGCAACGCTGGTCTGTCGGGAGTCGGGCGAGGCTGGCTTTTCGGGGGGCGGCGGCGGGGAAAGTCGATCGCCAACCTGGGCACGCAGGCGTGACCGTCGGATGGGTGCCCGGAAATTCGAGGCCAGGCAACCCACGCCAGGCCTCGAATTTCCACCCATCTGAAGACGAGGGCGCTGGCGCTTTCTCGTCCGCGACGGTCGCGTGCCAAGGATGGCGATCGACTTTCCCCGCCGCCGCCCTTCGCGCTCCGTGGATGCGGCGTCGAGTTCGCGGGCAAGGTTCGCCACTTGGTGGACGCGGCGTCGAGGTCCCGGGCAAGAGCTACCCTCCACGATTGGCGGCGTTCGCACCGGCACGGCGTGTCCACGGGTCGGCCGGCGATGGGGCGAGACTCTCCGGATCCTTGGGCATGCGACCGTCGGGATGGGAAAGCGCGAGCGATCCCATCTCTCGATGGGTAAGAATTCGGGGGCTGACGTGTGTTGTCTGCCCCCGAATTCTTGGGCACCCATCCGACGGTCACGCCTGCATGCCCAGGATCCGGAGAGTTTCGCCCCATCGCCGGCCTTCTACCCCCTTCCCGGCTTCACCCCCCCAACCCGGTAAAATCGCGCCTTCACGAACCGAAGACCGAAACCATGACCGTCATCACGGACAAGAAGGCCCATTCGAAAACCGCCACGCCGATCCTCGCCACCGACGCGAAGCGCCTGCCGAAGCTGAAGGAGAAGCTCACGCCCGCGCAGCGGCGCTGGGTCGAGGCGAGCGGTTTCGAGGCCCGGGCCCACACCCATTGCGCGGTGCCCGGCGCGAAGGGCGACATCGACCTCGTGCTCGTCGGCGTTCGCGATGCCGACGATCCCTGGGCGCTCGCGAGCCTGCCGCTCAAGCTCGCCCCCGGCCGCTACGCCCTGGGCAAGGGCCCGGTGACGATCGGCGAGGACCAAGCCGCTTACGGCTGGTCACTCGGCAGCTACCAGTTCACGCGCTACAAGAAGGCGCGCAGGAAGCCCGCGGACCTCGAGCTCGCGCCTTCGGCGAAAGTGGCGGACGCGCTGGGGCTTGCGGAGGCGGTGAAGCTCGTTCGCGACCTCGTGAACACGCCGGCCGAGGACATGGGGCCGGCGGAATTGTCGGACGTCGTTCGCGAGCAGGCCGACCGCTTCGGCGCGGAGTTCGACGAATGGGTGGGCGAGGAACTGCTCGCGCAGAACTTCCCGGCGATCCACGCCGTGGGACGCGCCGCGAAGAAGGAGCCGCGCCTGCTGGAGCTCAACTGGGGCAACGCGAAGCACCCGCGACTCGCGATCGTCGGCAAGGGCGTGTGCTTCGACACGGGCGGCCTGGACATCAAGGGCGCCGAGGGCATGCGCCTCATGAAGAAGGACATGGGCGGGGCCGCGCACGCGATCGCGCTCGCGAGCCTCGTGATGCAGCGAAAGCTTCCCTACCGGCTGCAACTGCTCGTGCCGGCCGTGGAAAACGCGATCAGCGGGAACGCCTACCGGCCGGGCGACGTCATCCGCACGCGCCGGGGACACACCATCGAGATCGGCAACACGGACGCGGAAGGCCGCGTGGTGCTCGCCGACGCGCTCGCCTACGCGGCGGAGGACAAGCCGGCGCTCGTGATCGACTTCGCCACGCTTACGGGCGCCGCGCGCGTGGCGCTCGGCCCGGAGCTGCCGGCGCTCTTCGCCAACGACGAGAAGCTCGCCGCGAAGCTCGTCGCCGCGGGCGAGGCGGTGGAGGACCCGGTGTGGCGCATGCCGCTGTGGCGCAACTACCGGCGCTTCTTCGAGAGCGACGTCGCGGACTTCAACAATTCGGGCAAGGGCGGCTTCGCCGGCGCCATCGTGGCGGCGCTCTTCCTCGAGCACTTCGTGCCGGAGACGACGCCATGGGCGCACTTCGACACCTATGCGTGGAACGACATCTCGCGTCCAGGCCGACCGCTCGGGGGCGAGGCGATGGGCCTGCGCGCGGCACTCAAAGCACTGCTTTGATCGGAGTCAGTGGGCTTTCAATGCCTTGAGGGCGATGCGAATGCGCGCCGCGTCGAGCATCGTGGCTCCCGGACGGCCCGGGTTGCGCGGCGTCGACCTTTGACGGATGACGACCCGGCGACGAGGAAAATGTCGTATACAAGGGCATGCATGGCGATCGCGAGTCGGGATTGAAGAACGATTGACTCGCGACCGCGACGCTCGAAAGACGCAGGAAGCCGTCGAGCAGCAACACGATGATGCCCGAAACGAGATCCGTCACCTCGCCCCCAGCGGTCGACTTCAAGGCCGCCGCCCGCGACCTGCTGGCGCCCGGCGCCAGCTACGACGCCTGCCTGAGCTGTGGCCTGTGCTCGGCGGGCTGCCCGGCCTCGGGCCTCGAAGGCATGGATCCGCGTCGCTTCATCCGCATGGCCATGCTGGGCATGAACGAGGCGCTCTCGACGACGCCCTGGGTCTGGACCTGCACCCAGTGCCAGCGCTGCAAGTACGTCTGCCCGATGGGCATCGACGTCTCGGTCCTGGTCGGCCTGGCCCGTGGCGCCTGGCCCACGGACAAGAAGCCGAGCGGGATCGTGCGATCCTGCGAGGCGCAAATGCGCTCCGCAGCCACGAGCGCGATGGGGCTGCGGGAGGAGGATTTCGTCGACGCCGTCGAAGAGGTGGTGGCGTCCGTGCGCCGGCAGGGTGATCGCTTCGCTCGCCTGGAGGCGCCGATCGACAAGCAGGGCGCTCACTTCTTCGTCAACCAGAACTCGCGCGAGCCTGCCATCGAGGCCGAGGAAATGGCGCCGCTGTGGAAGATCCTCGATGTCGTCGGCGCGGACTGGACCTATTCGTCGACGGGGTGGGCCGCGGAGAACTTCTGCATGTTCACGGGTGACGATCCGGCCTGGCGCAGAATGGTCGAGCAGCGCGTCGATGCGGTCAACCGGCTTGGCTGCAAGGTATGGCTCAACACCGAGTGCGGCCACTCGTTCTATACCCTGTGGAAGGGCGTGGAGCGCTTTGGTCTCGAGGCCCGCTTCGAACCCGCGAGCCTCGTGAGCTACTACGCGCGCTGGATCCGCGAGGGCCGCCTGCCGGTCAACGCGGACTGGAACACCTCGGGCATCAAGTTCACGGTGCAGGACCCCTGCCAGCTCGTGCGCAAGTCCCTGGGCGATCCGATGGCCGACGACATCCGCTTCGTCGCCCGCACGCTCGTGGGCGACGACAACTTCGTCGACATGGCCCCCTGCCGCAGCGCCAACTACTGCTGCGGGGGCGGCGGCGGTTTCCTGCAGGCGGGGATGAAGGAACTGCGTTACGCCTACGGCAAGCGCAAGTTCGACCAGATCGCGACCACCCGGGCCGACTACGTGCTGACGCCCTGCCACAACTGCCACTCCCAGATCGACGACCTCGGCCAGCACTTCCACGGCGACTACCACGTGGTGCATTTCTGGACGCTGATCTGCCTGTCGCTGGGGATACTGGGCCCGGACGAGCGCAAGTACCTGGGCCCCGATCTGGCGCGGCTGGGACTCCGAGGGTGAGCGCGCAACCCGCAACCGGCGACCGCGTGCTCGAAACCGACGTGCTGATCGTCGGCGGCGGCGTGACCGGCACCGGCGTGATGCGCGACCTGGCGCTGCGCGGCATCCATTGCGTGCTCATCGACCGGCGCGATCTCAACGCCGGGGCATCCGGGGGCAATCACGGGTTGCTGCACAGCGGGGGCCGCTACGTCGCGGGCGATCCGGCAACGGCCGCCGAATGCCGGCGCGAGGCCGACATCCTCAAGGCGGTCGCGCCCGAATGCGTCGAGGCATGCGGCGGCCTGTTCGTCGCCGTCGAGGGCGACGACCCGGCATTCGCGGCGCGCTTTCCGCAGCACTGCCTGGCGGCCGGCATCGAGTGCGCCGCGATCACGCCCGCCGAGGCGCGAGCGCTCGAGCCTTGCCTGAGCGAAAGGCTCATCGCCGCCTATGCGGTGCCCGACGCCACCATCGACCCTTTCCGGATCACGCTCGAGAACGTCAACCACGCGCAGCAACTCACGCGCAGCGTCTTTCTGGCCCACACCAGGCTCGAGCGCTTCGTCATCGAGCACGGGCTTTTGACCAGCGCCATCTGCCGCGATACGCGAGGCGGCGAGACGACGGTCATTCGTGCCCGGCAGGTGGTCAACGCGGCGGGCGCCTGGGCCATGCAGGTGGCGCGGCTGGCCGGCTGCAACGATGTCGATCTGCTCTATTCCAAGGGCACCCTCATCGTGAGCAACGCGCGAATCGGCGGGCGCGTGATCAACCGGCTGCGTCCGCCCGGCGATGGCGACATCCTGGTCCCCGGGGGCACGGTATCGCTGCTCGGCACCACCTCGCAGACGGTGGCCGACGTGGATGACATCCATCCCACCGCCGCCGAAGTGGATCACCTCATTGCCGAGGGCGCCGCGATGGTGCCGCAGATTGCCCGCACGCGATTCGTGCGCGCCTACTCGGGCGTGCGTCCGCTGCTCAAGGCCGCCGCAGCCGGGGCCGACGGGCGCAAGGCCAGTCGCGGATTCACGCTGTTCGATCACGAGGCCGAGGGCTTGGCCAACTTCGCGACCGTGGCCGGGGGCAAGCTCACCACGTTTCGCCTGATGGCGGAGCAGACAGGCGACCTGGTGGCGCGGCGGCTGGGCAACGCGGAGCCGTGCAAGACCGGGACCGCGCCGCTGCCCAGCGGCGATGCCATTCGCTGGACGGAGCCCGGTTTCGCGCCCCGCTATTGGGCCGCACGCCGGCAACCGGGCGACCTGATCGTCTGTGAATGCGAGATGGTGCCTGCCTCGGCCATCGACGCGATCGTGGAGAACGCACCGGGCGCCGAGTCGCGGATGAGCCTGGGCGCGATCGCCATGCGAAGCCGGGTCGGCAAGGGCAGCTGTCAGGGCGCCTTCTGCAGCCTGCGCGTCACGTCGCACCTCTACGACCGGGGAGCTTGCGACTCGTCCGAGGGGCTTCGAAACGCGCGCGACTTCGTGGCCCGGCGATTCAAGGGCGTGGCGCCGGTGGCCTGGGGCGAGCATCTGCCCCAACTCGAGCTTGCCGAGGCACTGCACTGCGCGCTTCTCGGGCTGGATCAGCTGGACGACAACGGCGGGGTTCACGCGCGCACCGGCATGCAGCCGCCATGATCAAGGAATCGCGCAGCCACAAGGCGCAACTGCTGGTCATCGGCTCCGGCTTTGCCGGCATCGCGGCAAGCCTGTTCGCGCGGGCACGGGGACTCACCGTTGCCCAGGTGGGCCACAGCGGCGCCATGGCCTTCACGACCGGGTATCTCGACCTTCTGGGCCACGACGGCGCAGGCTTTGCCGACGATCCCTGGCAGGCCCTGGTCCGGCTGCGCGAAAACGAACCCCGCCATCCCCTGGCCCGCATCGCGGAAAGCGACATCCGCGCCGCGTTGACCGGTTTCGCGAAAACACTTGGCGAGATGGGCCTGGGCTATACCGTCCCGGGCAGCCACAACCTGCTCGCGCTGACGCCGGCGGGCACGCTCAAGCCGACGCTCGCGATGCCGTTGACCATGGAGCCCGCGATCGCCGCCAGGGCGCGCGGCCTGGACACCCTGGTGATCGACTTCATCGGCCTCAATGGTTTCAGCGCGCGGGAAGTGGTCGCGAACCTCTCGCCCCGGTGGCCGCGCCTGCGTGCCCTGCGCGTCGGTTTCCCCGACATGGACAGCGGTGCCGAGGTTTACGCCGAGGTGATGGCCCGCGCGCTCGAAGTGCCGGCCACCCGGCAAAGATTGGCCGAACGCCTGGGTCCGTTGCTCGACGGCGCGCAAGCGCTGGGCATGCCGGCCATCCTGGGCATGCACCGGCCGGATCACGTTCATCGTGAACTGCAGTCGCAGTTGGGCGTGCCGGTCTTCGAGATCCCGACCATGCCACCCGCGGTGCCCGGCGTGCGTCTTCGCGAGCTGTTCGAGATCCAGTTGCCGCAGCGCGGCGTCGTGTTCGAGCCCCAGCACCGGGTGAAGTCGATCGAGTTTCAGGCGCAAGGCATCGTCGCCAGGCTCGAGGATCCCTTTGGTGAGGTGATCATCGAGGCGGCGGCCGCGGTGCTCGCGACCGGGCGCTTCACGTCCGGCGGGCTGCGGGCCGATCCGAACCGGATTCGGGAGGCCCTGATGGATCTTTTCGTCCACCAGCCCGAAGGACGCGCCAACTGGTACCGGGCGGACTACTTCGATCCCCGCGGCCACGCCATCAACCGCAGTGGCGTGAGCGTGGACGAGCAGTGGCGGCCACTGGATGCGGCTGGCAAGCCCGTCGATGCGCGCCTGTTCGCCGCCGGCAGCGTGCTTGCCCACCACGACTGGATCCGGCAACGTTGCGGCGCCGGCCTCGCGATCGCCACCGCTTGCAAGGCGGTGGAATCCGCGGAGCGAATGGCGCGAAGCGGCTAGTCCCGGCGAAGTTGCGTGCTGCGGCTACCTGGAAAGAGAGGGTGCGACATGAAGCGTTGGGCGATCGGATTGGCGCTTGTCCTCGCGCTTGTCGGCGGCGGTCTCTACTGGCTCTACAACTCACTCGATGTCGTGGTCAAGACCGCGATCGAGCGCTTCGGGCCGGACATCGTCGGCGTGGCGGTCGCCGTGGGCGAGGTGAAGATCGACGCGACGGACGGGCGCGGGACGCTGCGCGGGATCGAGATCGGCAATCCGCCCGGCTATGCCGCGCCGCGCGCGCTTCGCGCCGCGACCATCACCGTGGGCCTGGAGCCCGCCTCCCTCGCCCGGGACGTGGTGGTGATCCACGACATCCTCGTCGACGGGCCGGACATTTCCTACGAGCGCCAGGGCGGCACCAACAACATCGAGGCGATCCGCCGCAACATCGCGGCCTACGTCGAGCGCTCCGGTGCGGATTCGGCGAGCCCGGGCGAAGGCGGGAAGGGGGCGTCGGGGCGGCGCTACGTGATCGGGCGGATCACCCTTCGCGCCGCGCGCGTGACGATGACCAACCCGCTCCTGAAGGGCGGCGGGCTCAGCTTCAAGCTGCCGGACGTGGACCTGCGCGACGTGGGGGCGCGCACCGGGGGCGTCACCGCCGCGCAGGCCGCGTCGATCGTGACCAACGCGATCCTCGCGAGGATCGCCCAGAGCGTGCTCACCAACGTGGACGCGCTGAGGAAAGGCGGCCTGGACGGCGCCATCGACGCGCTTCGCGGCCTCGTCCGCTAGGCAGGCCGCGATTTACAAGGGCGGGTGCTTTCCGTAGAGTCGCCGGCGAGGCCGCAAAGGCCCGTGAGCGAGGAGAGACACGTGGGAAGCGTGATCGACCGGATCGTGCCGCAGCGCTACTGGGCCTGGGCCGCGTGCGCGGCCGTGGCGGCGGCGTGCGTCGCGGCGGTTCCGCTCTCGCCCTGGTGGTCGTGGCCCGCCGGCGCCTTCGCCTTCCTCGCGCTCGTGGGCCTCATCGACTACGTGCAGCCGCGGCAGGCCATCCGCCGCAACTATCCGGTCATCGCGCACTTCCGCTTCTTCTTCGAGTACATCCGGCCCGAGATCCGGCAGTATTTCGTGGAGTCCGATGCGGACCCGACGCCGTTCTCGCGGGCGCAGCGCTCGATCATCTACCAGCGCGCCAAGGGCGTTGCCGACAAGCGCCCCTTCGGCACGCAGCTCGACCTCTACGAACCGCGCTACGAATGGATCAACCATTCCATGGCGCCGGTGGAAATCGACAGCCACGATTTCCGCATCGCCGTGGGCGAGGGGCGGGTGGCGAAACCCTATTCGGCGAGCGTGTTCAACATCTCGGCCATGAGCTTCGGCGCCCTGTCGGCCAATGCGATCCTCGCCTTGAACGAGGGGGCGAAACGCGGCCGCTTCTACCATGACACGGGCGAGGGCTCCATCTCGCGCTACCACCGTGAGCGCGGTGGCGACCTGGTGTGGGAAATCGGCAGCGGCTACTTCGGCTGCCGCAACGAGGCGGGCGGCTTCGACGAGGCGCGCTTCGTGGCCAACGCGACGACCGAGCAGGTGCGCATGATCGAGGTGAAGCTCTCGCAGGGCGCCAAGCCCGGCCACGGCGGCGTGCTGCCCGGCCCCAAGGTGACGCCGGAGATTGCCGAGGCGCGCCACGTGCAGGTTGGCGTGGATTGCGTCTCGCCGGCCAGGCATTCGGCATTTTCCACGCCGATCGAACTCCTGCAATTCATCGAGCGCCTGCGTGGGCTCTCGGGGGGCAAGCCGACCGGCTTCAAGCTCGCCATCGGCCATCCCTGGGAATGGTTCGGCATCGTGAAGGCGATGGTCGAGACCGGGATCACGCCGGACTTCGTGGTCGTGGACGGCGGCGAGGGCGGCACGGGGGCCGCGCCGCTCGAATTCACCGATCACGTCGGCGCGCCGCTGCGCGAGGCCTTGATGCTGGTGCACAACTCGCTGGTCGGCGTGAACCTGCGCGAAAGGGTGCGCGTGGGCGCGGCCGGCAAGATCGTCACCGCCTTCGACATCGCGCGCACCATGGCGATCGGCGCGGAC
>DAORTX010000033.1:0-16515 GCA_035432885.1 Usitatibacteraceae bacterium | reverse complement strand
GAAGAAGCTCGACACGAACACCGCCACCGCGATCGCGAGCACCTTCTTGCGGTTGCCGAGCGCCCACTCGAGGATCTCGCCGTAGCGGTGGTGGGCCCATTCCACGCCGTCCTCGATGCGCGCCATCATGCGGCCGAGCCACGGCAGGCGCCGGAAGCGGCCCTCGGCCGGGTCGCGCCAGATCGCCGAGAGCATGGGGTCCAGGGTGAAGCTCACGAAGAGCGACACCAGCACCGCCACCGCCACCGTGATGCCGAACTGGAAGAAGAACTTGCCGATGATCCCCGACATGAAGGCGATGGGGACGAACACGGCGACGATGGCGAACGTGGTGGCCATCACGGCGAGCCCGATCTCCTCGGTGCCCTCGCGCGCGGCGCGGTAGTGGTCCTTGCCCATGCCCAGGTGGCGCACGATGTTCTCCCGCACCACGATCGAGTCGTCGATCAGCAGGCCGATGCACAGCGACAGCGCCATCAGGGTGAGGAAGTTCAGCGTGAAGCCGAAGAGGTGCACGGCGACGAAGGTCGCGATCACCGAGATGGGAAGCGTCAACCCGGTGATGATCGTGCTTCGCCAGGAGTGCAGGAAGAGGAACACGATGAAGATGGTGAGCAGCGCCCCCTCGATGATCGTGGTCTTCACGCCGTTCAGCGCGTTCTCGATGAAGTCCACGTCGGCGTAGACCAGCCGCAGGTTCACGTCCGGCGGCAGGATCTTCTTCAGCGCCTCGGTCGCGGCCTTCGTCCCGTTGCCCACCTCGACGATGTTGGCGTCCTGCACCTTGAGCACGCCGATGGTGAGGCCGGGCTGGCCGTTGATGCGGGAGAGGGAATCGGCCTCGCGCTCGCCGTCGACCACGTCGGCGACCTGGTCCAGGTACACCGGCCCCTTCGCGCGGCGCGCGACGATGATCCGGCCGAACTCCGCCGGCGTCTTGATCCGGCCCTCGATCCGCACGAGCTGCTCCGTGGGCCCGTGCACGACCTTGCCCGCGGGCACGTCCAGGTTCGCCGCGCGGATGGCGCCGATGATCTCGTCGACGCCCACGGCCTGCGACTGCATCTGCGCCGGCCGCAGGTTCACCAGGACCTGGCGGGCCACGCCGCCCGAGACCTGCACCTGCCCGACGCCGGGCACGTTCTGGAAGCGCTTGACGATCACCTGGTCGGTGAGCGTGGTGAGTTCGCGAAGCGTGCGCGTGGGCGAGGTGACGGCGAGGGAGACCACGGGCTGCGCGTTGTCGAAATCCCCGCGCAGCACCAGCGGGTCGCGCGATTCGCGCGGCATGCCGGGACGGATCAGGGCGATCTTGTCGCGCACGTCCTGCACCGCGCGGTTCATGTCGGTATCGAGGCGGAACTCGATGTAGGTTTCGCTCCTGCCCTCGTAGGAATTGGAACGGATGATCTTCACGCCGTTCACCGTGTTCACCACTTCCTCGACGGGCTTGGTGATGTCGTTCTCGACGGCCTCGGGCGCCGCGCCCGGGTAATTGATCTGGATGAAGACGAACGGGATCGTGATGTCGGGCATGCGCTCCACGCGCAGGCGGTTGTAGGAGAAGATCCCCAGCACGCACAGCGCCACCATCATCATCGTGGCGAACACCGGCTGGTTGATGCTGGTCTTGGTGATCCACATGGCGCTCTCCTAGCCTTCCTTGCCCGGCGCCGCCGCCGCCGGCTTCAGCACCGCCGGCGATCCCGCCTTCAGCCCCGAGACGCGGGCGCTCACCACCTTGAGCCCCTTTTCCAGGCCGCTTTGCACCTCGACCACGCCCTGCTGAGGCTCGGCGAACCCGAGCGTCACCGCGCGCCGGCCGATCTTGCCGTCCTCGAGGGTGAACACGAAGGACTGGCCGGCCTCCTCGCGAACGGCGCTCGCGGGAATCACCGTCGCGGGCGTCGTCCGGTCGAGGACGATGCGTCCCTTGGCGAACATGCCGCCCTTCAGCGCGCCGTCGCGGTTGGCCACCGAGAGGTAGAGCGTGATGGAGCGCGAGCCAGCGTCCGCGACCGGGTTGATGCGCTCGACCCGCCCCACGAACGCGCGCTCGCCGTAGCCGTCCACGCGGAAGCTCACCGCCTGCCCGACGCGGATCGACGGGATCTCGGAAGCCGGCGCGGGCGCCTCGATCTCCATGCGCTCCAGGTCGACCAGCGCGAAGAGCGGGCTGTCGATGCCGACCTTCTCGCCGCGATTGGCCATGCGGCGGGCGATGATGCCCGCGAAGGGCGCGCGCACGGCCGCATCCTCCATCGCCCGGCGCGCGATCGTGACCTGCGCCTCCTCGGACCTCACGGAGGCGAGACCGGCCTCCCAGGTGCTTTGCGTGGTGTCGAACGCGATCTGCGAAATGAATTTCTGGCGCAGCAGCTGCAGGTTGTTCGCGCGGTTCTTCTCGGCGATGTCCAGCCTCGCCTTCGCCTCCTCGAGGGCGGCGATCCGCGCCTCGAGCCGGGACTGCAGGTCGGCGGTGTCGATCTGGGCAAGCAGCGCCCCCGCGGCGACGGACTCGCCCTCGCGCACGAGGACGCGGTTCACCTCGCCGGACACCTTCGAGCGCACCGTCGTCTGCACCAGCGGCGAGAGGGATCCGGAGAAGGCGATCGAGCGCACCAGCTCGCGGACCTCGACCACCGCGATGTCGGCGGGCGTGAACTGGAGCGTGACGGGGGCGTCGGGCTTCTTGCCGTCGCCCTTGCTCGCCTGGGTCGCGCGGAAGCCCACGAGTGCGCCCAGTACCGCGACCACCGCGATCGTCGCGACGACGGGTTTCAGGTAGCGGCGGCCCGTGGCCGGCGCGGATGCGTCATGGGACGGCTTGCGTTTGAAGAGCATGGTCGGTTTCCGGTGGCGATGCGCGGGCCCGGGAAGGGACCGCGTCGATGCTCCATTGGATGCCGGAGCCGGCTGCCTCGGATTCGCCGGCAGGGAAATTTGGCGCAGGGGCGGATTATAGGCCCGCGAAACGGGGCGGGGCGGTCACCGAATGTGACGCCCGGCATCCCGGGCGCCCTCCGGGGCCTCGGCCTCGCGCCGGTGCGGGATTCGCCCCGGATCCCACCCCGCGACCGCCATCGCGAGAACCTGCGCGGCGCCGTCGCCCTCGACGGGAGACTGCCCGAGGAAGTCGAGCGCGGCGCGAATCCACCCGAGCCCCTGCCGTGCGTCGACGGCTGGCGCGAGCGTCTGCTTGGAGAGCTTTTCGCCCCCGCGCGTCGCCACGGGAAAGTGCAGGTAGCGGGGCGTGGCGAAGCCCAGCGCGCGTTGCAGGGCGACCTGCCGCGGCGTCGAGTCGAGCAGATCGGCGCCGCGAACCACGTCGGTCACGCCGAGGTCCGCATCGTCGACGACGACGGCGAGCTGGTAGGCGAAGAGCCCGTCGCGCCGATGCAGCACGAAGTCGCCGATGTCGCGGGCGAGGCGCTGCGCGTGGCGGCCCTGCACGCGGTCCTCGAAGGCCACCGTCTCGTCGGGGACCGCAAAGCGTTCTGCGCCCGGCTCGCCCGCGGGAACGGCGGCGTGGCGGCAGGTGCCGGGATAGACGATGCCGTCCAGGCCGTGCACGCCCGAGTCCGCGATTTCCCTGCGCGAGCAGCGGCAGCGGTAGGTGAGGCCGCGCGCGCGAAGGCCGGCCAGCGCTTCCTCGTAGCGGGCGATGCGCTCGCGCTGGCGGACCACCGGGCCGTCCCAGGCGAGGCCGAGCGCCTCGAGCGTGCGCAGGATCGAGTCTTCCGCGCCCGGAACCGTGCGGGGCGCGTCGACGTCCTCGATGCGCAGGTGCCATTGGCCGCCGGCGGCTCGCGCGTCCAGCCAGCTCGCCACGGCGGCCACGAGGGATCCGAAATGCAGCGGACCGGTGGGGGAGGGGGCGAAGCGCCCGAGGTAGCCCACGGCAGGCATCACGACAGGAGCGAGGCGGCCACGAGGGGATCCTCGAGGCGCTTCACGAACCATTTCGTCGCCCGGCCGGCGGTCGACGGGCGCCACGCCACCACGATCTCGCCCGAGGGCCGCCCGGCCTCGGGCTCCAGGATCGCGAGGCGGCCGGCCCAGACCTCGCGCTCGGCGACCCAGCGCGGCAGCCAGCCGATCCCCAGGCCGGCTGCGTGGGCGGCCACCTTCGCTTCGAGCGTGGCGACGGTGAGCACGTCCTGCCCGGACAGCAGGCCCACGGTGCGCGGCGGCAGGAGCCGCGAGCTGTCGGCGACGCTCACGGCACGGTGCTCGAGGAGCATGGCTTCGGTGACCGGGGGCGGCGCCTTCGCGAGCGGGTGGAAGGGCGCGCAGACCAGCGCCATCTCGACCCGGCCGATGGGCCGCGAGGTGTAGGCCCCGCCCGCCGGCGCATCGCCCGAAGCGCCGATGGCGAGGTCGGCGCGCCCCGAGGCGAGCGCATCCCAGGTGCCGCCCAGCACCTCGTGCAGGAAGCGAAGCCTCGTCCCCGTTCCGGCCTCATAGAACTCGGCGACCAGTCCCATGAGCTTTTCCATGCCGATGATCGCGTCCACGGCGACCCGCAATTCCGCCTCCCAGCCCTTGGCGACCTGTTGGACCCGGCATTCGAGGTCCGCCGCGGCCCGCAGCAGGTGGCGGCCCTCCTCGAGCAGTTCCCGGCCAGCCTCGGTGAGCTTCGCGCGGTGGCCACGGCGGTCGAACAGCTGGACGTCGAGGGCCACCTCGATCTGTTGGACGGAGTAAGTGATTGCTGACGGAACCCGGTGCAGCTCGTCCGCAGCCGACGCGAACGACCCCCGTCGGTCGATCGCGTCCAGGACTTCCAGGGCATCCAGGGTGAGCTTCATATTCAGTAAATATGAACGATACAGTGAGAATTATTCGCTTTGATTGGCAAAATATCAACCCTATCATTCACATAACAGTTCAGGCCGATTGGCGAAAAGGAGTCCATATGATGACGCTACGCCGCAGCGAGGACCGGGGACAGGCCGACCATGGCTGGCTCAAGTCCTTTCACTCATTCTCGTTCGCGGACTACCAGGACCCCGCCCACGTGGGCTTCGGGGCGCTCCGGGTCATCAACGAGGACCGCGTCCAGCCCGGCATGGGTTTCGGTGCCCACGGGCACCAAGACATGGAGATCATCAGCTACGTCCTCGAAGGCGAGCTCGAGCACCAGGACAGCCTCGGCAACGGTTCCGTGATCCGGCCCGGCAACGTGCAACGCATGAGCGCGGGCACGGGCGTGCGCCACAGCGAGCGCAACCCTTCGACCACCCAGGGCGTGCACTTCCTGCAGATCTGGATCGAGCCCGCCGTGCGCGGCATCGACCCGGGCTACGAGGAGAAGCACTTCGACGCCGCCGCCAAGCGCGGAAGGCTTCGTCTCGTCGCCTCGCCGGACGGCCGCGACGGCTCGGTGACGATCCACCAGGACGCGTTCGTCTACGCCGCGCTCCTCGACGGGACGCAGGCCGCGGTCCATGCGCCCGCGCCGGGCCGGCGAGCCTATGTGCACGTGGCCCGCGGCGAAGTGAGCGTCAATGGCCAGGCGCTTCGCGCCGGCGACGCGCTCAAGGCCACGGGCGAGCGCGAGATCCGCCTCTCGGAAGGCAGGGACGCGGAAGTGCTGCTCTTCGACCTCGCCTGATCCGCCCCGATTTCCCCTCAATCCAGCAAAGGACTCGACATGAACACCACCCTCCGGAACACCGCGGCGGCCCTGGGCCGCATCCTCCTCGGTCTCCTCTTCGTGATCTCCGGCTTCGGCAAGATCACGGGCTTTGCCGGCACCGCCGGCTACATGGCCTCCCAGGGCATGCCCATGGCCGAGGCGCTGCTGGTCGGCGCCATTGCGGTGGAGCTGGTCGGCGGGCTCATGCTCGTCGCGGGCTTCAAGGCGCGCTGGGCGGCCCTTGCCATCGCCGCCTTCCTCGTTCCGACGTCGCTCATCTTCCACAACCCGATCGGGCCGGAGGGCGCCGCGCAGATGACGCAGTTCCTGAAGAACCTCTCGATCATGGGCGGCATGCTGGTCGTCGCGGCCTTCGGCCCCGGCGCCTGGAGCATCGATCGCCGCTAGGAGAACGCCATGACCGTCACCGCTTCCCGTCCCGTCGAACGCGTCATCGCCTCGCATCCGGCCTCCGCCGGAACGCTCTCGGTACGCCGCGCGCTGCCCGAGGCCGGGCGGCGCTCCGTGGGCCCCTGGGTCTTCCTCGACCATTTCGGCCCGGCCCGCATCCTCGCGGGCGACGAGGGCGTGGGGCCGCATCCCCACGCGGGGATCGAGACCGTCACCTACCTGCTTGCGGGCCGCAACGAACACCGCGACTCCGCGGGACACGAGGGCATCGTCACGGCCGGCGGCGCGCAGTGGATGACGGCGGGCCGCGGCATCGTGCACGCCGAGCGCCCCCTCGTGGACGATTCGGGCGAGGTGGTGCAGCACGGCCTGCAGCTCTGGACCTCGCTGCCGCGCGCATTGAAGATGATGCCGCCCCGCTACCGCGCGATCGACGCCGCGTCGATCGCGGTGGCCGAGCTTCCCGGAGCGACGGTGCGCGTGATCGCGGGCGAAATCAGCGGCACGAAGGGTCCGGCGCAGACGCTGATGCCCCTCTTCCTCGCCCATGTGTCGGTGGCGCCCGGGGCCTCGGCCGCGCTGGCGGTGGCGGCCTGCCACGAAGCCGCGGCCTACGTGATCGAAGGCTCGGGGGCTTTCGGCCCCGCAGAAGGCAAGGCCGCGGCGAGCGGCGAGCTCGTCGTCTTCGCGGACGGGGGCGACTCGCTCGCCGCGAGGAACACGGGCGACGGGCCGCTCGAACTGATGCTCCTGGGCGGCGCGAGCGCCGAAGGCCCCCTGGTCTTCCACGGCCCCTTCGTCATGAACAGCCTCGAGCAGGCGCGCGCGGCCGACGTTGCCTACCGCACCGGCCGCATGGGCACGCTCGCGCCGGCCCCCTGAACGGCCATCCCCGAATCCCGCCGCGTCCGGCATGCCGGCACGGTTTCCCCGACATTCCCCAAAGAGAGACGACCATGACGCAAACCCTGTTCACGCCGATCAAGCTGGGCGACCTGGAACTGAAGAACCGCATCGTGATGGCGCCGATGACGCGAAGCCGCGCCATCGGCAACCTCCCCAACGCGCTGATGCAGGCGTACTACGCCGCGCGCGCCGACGCGGGGCTCATCATCACCGAGGGCACTTCTCCGTCCCCGGACGGGCTCGGCTATGCGCGCATTCCCGGCGTCTACAGCGATGCCCAGGTGGCGGGCTGGAAGCCGGTGACCGAAGGCGTCCACCGCGCCGGCGGGCGCATCTTCGTGCAGCTCATGCACACGGGCCGCGTGGGCCACCCCGGGAACCTGCCGGCCGGCGCACGGATCGTCGCGCCCTCGGCCATCGCCGCGCCCGGCGAGATGTGGACGGACGCGAAGGGCCAGCAGCCGCACCCGGTGCCGGCCGCGATGGATGAGGCCGACATCGCCCGGGCGATCGGCGAGTTCGCCGAAAGCGCCCGGCGCGCGATCGAGGCGGGCTTCGACGGCGTCGAGCTGCACGGGGCGAACGGCTACCTCATCGACCAGTTCCTCAACACCGCCTCGAACGCCCGGACCGACCGATGGGGCGGCACGATCGACCACCGCATCCGCTTCGCGGTCGAGGTCGCGAAGGCCGGCGCCGCGGCGATCGGCGCGCAGCGCCTGGGCGTGCGCATCTCCCCGCACGGCGTCTTCAACGGCATGGCGCCGGACGCGGAGATGGACGCGATGTACCTGCGCCTGATGGACGAGCTGAACGCGATCGGCCTTGCCTACGTGCACGTGGTGGACCACAGCTCCATGGGAGCGCCGGAAGTGAGCGTCGCGCTGAAGGCGGCGATTCGCGGCGCGTTCCGGGGCCGCTATATCCTCTCCGGGGGCTTCGACGCGGCGCGCGCGAACGCGGACCTCGATGCGAAGCGGGGAGACCTGGTGGCGTTCGGGCGCCCGTTCATCGCCAACCCGGACCTCGTGCGCCGGCAGCGCACGGGCGAAGCGCTCGCGGTGCCCGACGCCGGCACGTTCTACACGCCGGGCGAGCGCGGCTACACCGACTATCCCGTCGCCGCGGCGGCTTGACGTCCCGCGTCGCGACACCCGACGGAGAAACGCCATGGCCCGCATCCTCGTCTTCGCCGGCAGCGCCCGGCGCGATTCCCTCAACAAGAAGCTCGCGCGGGCAGCGACGGCGTTCGCGGCGGAGGCCGGCGCCGAGGCGAGCTTCGTCGACCTGGACGACTACCCGATCCCGCTCTACCACGGCGACCTGGAGGCCGCCGCGGGCATGCCGGAGAACGCGGTGAAGCTGCGCGAGAAGTTCCTCGCCCACGACGCGCTCCTCATCGCCTCGCCGGAGAACAACTCGTCGATGACCGCGCTCCTCAAGAACACGATCGACTGGCTCTCGCGCGACCTGCGCGAAGGCAAGGGCGACGACTCGGGGCTCGCGCCGTGGCGCGGCAAGGTCGCAGGCCTCATGGCGGCGTCGCCGGGCGCCTTCGGCGGCGTCCGCGCCCTCCCGCACCTGCGCCAGGTGCTCGCGACCCTCGGTGCAACGGTCCTGGGAGCGCAGGTCGCGCTGCCGCGCGCCCACGAGGCGTTCGCCGCGGACGGCTCCCTCGCCGACGAGCGCGCGGCGCGAAGCGTCCGGGCGCTCGCGACGGCCGTGGCGCAGGCGAGCGACAGGCTCGGCGGCCGGGGTTGATCCGCCAGGGACCCGTCCCCATGTGAATCGGAGCGGGCGGCTGTCGCGCGAATTGCGGCCGTCAATCGGCCGGATAGGGATTTCCGATTGGCGCGCGCGCCGCAATCGTCGGAAAATGTCGGGCAAGGCAACCCAAAGGAGGCACAACCGTGGCGAAGAAGCAGGCTGGCGCCGGTCTCATGGACATCGGCATTCCGGAACGGGATCGCGCGAAGATCGCCGAAGGGCTTTCGCGTCTTCTCGCGGACACCTACACGCTCTATCTCAAGACCCACAATTTCCACTGGAACGTGAAGGGCCCGATGTTCCAGACCCTGCACCTCATGTTCGAGACGCAGTACAACGAGCTGGCGCTCGCCGTCGACCTGATCGCCGAGCGCATTCGCGCCCTGGGCTTTCCCGCGCCCGGCACCTACAAGGCCTACGCGAAGCTCTCCTCGATCCCCGAGACCGACGGCGTGCCCGAGGCCCGCGACATGATCGCGCTGCTGGTCGATGGCCAGGAGGCGGTGGTCCGCACGGCGAGGAAGGTCTTCCCGCTGGTGGACAAGGCCGCCGACGAATCGAGCGCGGACCTCCTCACGCAACGCATGCAGATCCACGAAAAGACCGCCTGGATGCTCCGGGCGCTCCTGGAGAAATAGATGGCCGTCGTCGAACTCACGAAGGAAAACTTCGAGCAGGTCATCACGGCGAGCCAGACGGTGATCGTCGACTTCTGGGCGCCGTGGTGCGGACCCTGCCGCGGCTTCGCGCCCGTCTTCGAGAAGGTCGCCGAGATGCACCCCGACGTGGTCTTCGCCAAGGTGAACACCGACGTGGAGCAGGAGATCGCGGCGCACTTCCAGATCCGCTCGATTCCCACGCTCATGGTCTTTCGCGAGCAGATCATCGTCTTCTCCCAGCCCGGTGCGCTGCCCCAGGGCGCCTTCGAGCAGGTGGTCGAGAAATCCAGGGCCCTCGACATGGCGATGGTGAGGAAGCAGATGGCCGAGCAGGAAGGCGCGGCCGCGGCCGCGAAGTAGCCGCTTCGCCTCGCGGGCCCGGGCAGCGCCGACACGCCAAGCGCCATCGCCCGGGCCCGTGAAGTTCTCCCCGCCGCTTCTCGCAGGAACGCTCGTGCGCCGCTACAAGCGCTTCCTCGCCGACGTGGATCTCGACGCGGGCGGTCGGATCACGGCGGCCTGCCCCAACACGGGTTCCATGCTCGGCTGCTGCGAGCCCGGCAGCCGCGTGTGGCTGTCGGAGAGCGATTCCCCCACGCGCAAGTACCGGCACACCTGGGAGATGGTGGCGGTGAAGCCGCCGGCGCGGGGACGCGCGGTGATGGTCGGCATCAACACCGGCCTGCCCAATCGCCTCGCGGCCGAGGCGATCGCTTCGGGCGCCCTCGCCGAGCTCTCGGGCTACGCGTCGATCCGCCGCGAGGTCGCCTTCGGCGAGGAGCGAAGCCGCGTCGACCTGCTGCTCGAATCCCCGGGACGCCCGGCCTGCTATGTCGAGGTGAAGAACGTGACCGCGGCCGTGACGGCGGGGGTCGCGATCTTTCCCGACGCGGTGAGCGAGCGCGGCGCGAAGCACCTTCGCGAACTCGCGCGGCTGCGGGCGCGGGGCCTGAGGTCGGTGCAGCTCTATTGCGTCCAGCGGGGCGACGTGGAGGAAGTGCGGCCCGCCGACGCCATCGATCCCGTCTACGGGCGAACCCTTCGCGAGGCGATCGATGCCGGCGTCGAAGTGATCGCCTATCGGGCCCGGGTGACGGCGCGGTCCATCGTGCTCGAGCGGCGGATCGCGGTGGTGTGCCCGTGAGGCGTGAAGGGACCTAGGACTCTTCCTTGAGTTTCGCCACGCCCTTGGGCGCCTTGGCGCCCGAGAGCAGCACGACCATCGCCGTGCCGTCCTCCTTCCAGGAGCCGACGGCGTCCCGGCAGATCTCCACGAAGGTCGCGAACTGGTCCGGATGGGCGCCGAGCAGCGTGTCGATGTGGTCGTAGTAGATCACGTAGCCCGGCGCGTCGACCCACTCCATGTCCGTGAGGCACTCCTCGAGCGCGTCCCAGTTGTCGCCGAAGAAGCCCGGAAAGCGAAGCGCCGTGGCGACGTGGTTGAGAAGCTGTTCCTTGCGCGCGATGTTCCTGCCCTCGACGTGGAAGAAGGCGAACTTCGCCGCGCGCGCCGCGGCCTGCACCTCGCGTGGCGAGGCGTGCCGGGGCAGGAAGAAGACCCCTCCGGTCTCGTCGCCCAGCAGGTCCTTCAGCGCTTCGATGGGCATTGCGGTGCCTCGTTCATTCGCGGATCCGCCGGAAGCTGGCGTAGTGGTCGTCCGTGTACCAGAACTCCCCGGCGCGGCCGGCGACGATCCGCCGCGCGCCGCGGGTGCGTTCGCCGGGCGTCTTCACCGTGTATTCACGATAGTACCCGCGCTTTCGCTCCGGCAGGCGCGCCTCGCGGTTGCCGAACACCGCGCCGTCCTTCGCGTAGGCAAACGGCCCGCCCTTGCGGATGCGGGCCAGGGTGACGATCGCTTCCTTGGGCAGTTCCAGGGCGCGGATTTCCGGCCCGGCGGGCGGCGCGAGCTGCGCAAGGCCCGCGGGCGCGAAGAGCGCGGCACAGGCGGCGAGCGCGACCGTGGCCAGCGCGCGCGCGATCATGCGGCGGCCCCGTGATCCGGCGGCGCCGCCAGGCGAATCGCCGACGCGAACCCGGGGACGAGCATGGCCTTCACCCGCCCTTCGGGCGGTCCGGGCAGTCCGCCTTCAGGCAGTCGGCGTAGAGGTAGAGCGAATGGTCGTGGATCGCGAAACCGCGGTCGCGCGCGATCTTCGCCTGGCGCTTCTCGATCTCGGGATCGAAGAACTCCTCCACCTTGCCGCACTGCAGGCACACGAGGTGGTCGTGGTGCTTGCCCTCGTTCAGCTCGTAGACGGCCTTGCCGCCCTCGAAATGGTGGCGCACCAGCAGCCCCGCCTGCTCGAACTGCGTCAGCACGCGGTAGACGGTGGCGAGCCCGATGTCGGCGTGCTCCCCCAGCAGCCGGCGATAGACGTCCTCGGCGGTCAGGTGGCGCTCCGGGCTCGTCTGGAAGAGGTCGAGCACGCGAAGCCGCGGCGCCGTGACCTTCAGGCCGGTGCTGCGAAGTTCCTTGGGATCGCTCATGGCGGGCTCGCATCCGAAGAGTGGCACGGGGATCATAACCGCGTTCGCCGCCCCCGGGGACGGGAGCGGGGCCACCCCCCGCGCTATAATGCCCGGCACTTTCCGACTTCCTCCCCCATGCGCCTCCTCGCCTCGTTTTTCCTGTCCCTCGCCCTTGCCGGATGCGGTTCGATCGTCCACCGCATCGACATCCAGCAGGGCAACCTCGTCGCGCCCGAGACCTTCGCGCGCCTGAAGCCGGGCATGACGAAGTCCGAGGTGCGCCTGCTCCTGGGCACGCCGCTGCTCACGGACGTCTTCCACGCCGATCGCTGGGACTACTACTTCCGCAACGAAAAGCGCGGCCGTCTGGTCGAGGAGAACCGGTTCGTCGTGTTCTTCGAGAAGGAGCGCATGGTCCGCGTCGAGGGCGGCCCGACCCTGTCGGCCGCGGGCGCGGCACCGGCCAAGTGAGCGCGCTGCGGCTCGCGATCGCCGGGGCCGGCGGCCGCATGGGCCGCGCGCTGCTCGAGGCGGGCTGCACCGACCCGCTCACCACGATCGGCGCCGCGCTGGACATCGCGGAGTCGCCCCACGCCGGGCGCGATGCCGGGGAACTCGCCTCCGGCGCCGCCGGCGTGAGGGTGGGATCGGATGCGGCCGCGGCCGTTTCCGCCGCCGATGTCCTCATCGATTTCACCCGCCCGGCGGGAACGCTCGCGCACCTGGCCGCCTGCCGCGCCGCCGGGAAGGCGATCGTCATCGGGACCACGGGCTTCGAGCCGGCGCAGGTGGCGGCCATCCGGGAAGCCGCCGGCGAGATCCCCATCGTCTTCGCGCCGAACTTCGCGATCGGCATGCTGGTCGCCTTCAAGCTGGTGGATCTCGCCTCGCGGGCGCTGGGACCGGACTACGACGTGGAAGTCTTCGAGGCGCACCACAAGCTGAAGGTCGACGCGCCCTCGGGCACGGCGTTGAAGCTGGGCGAAGTGGCGGCCGCGGCGCGCGGCACTTCGCTCGCGAAGGACGGCGTCTTTGCCCGCCACGGGGCGACCGGCGAGAGGAAGGCGGGCACGATCGGCTTTTCCGTGGTCCGCGGCGGCGACATCGTCGGCGACCACACGGTCTATTTCGCCGGCACCGGCGAGCGGATCGAGATCACGCACCGCTCCACCAGCCGCGCGACCTACGCGCAGGGCGCGATCCGCGCCGCGAAATGGCTCTCGGGCCGGGCGCCGGGGCTCTACGACATGGACGACGTGCTCGGCCTTCGCGGCTAGAGGTAGAGGCCCACCACCGCGGCCGTGAGGCAGGTCGCGAGCGTCCCCGCCACGATCGACTTCATCCCCAGCGCCACGATCTCGCCGCGACGTTCCGGCACCATCGCGCCCATGCCGCCGATGAGGATGCCGAGGCTGCCGAAGTTCGCGAAGCCGCAGAGCGCATAGGTCATCAGCAGGCGCGAGCGCGCGCTGAGGGTCTCCGCCGGGAGCCTGGCGAGATCGAGGTAGGCCACGAACTCGTTCAGGATTGTCTTCGTTCCGAGGAGCGCGCCGCCCGCCTGCGCCTCGGCCCAGGGCACGCCCGCGGCCCAGGCGAGCGGGGCGAAGAGCCACCCGAGCATCCGCTGCAGCGTGAGCGGGGCCCCGCCCGCCTCGGGCAGCAGCGACAGGACAGCGTTCGCGAGATGCACGAGCGCGACCAGCACGATCAGCAGGGCCACGATCTGGACCAGGAGCTGCGCGCCTTCCACGGTGCCGCGGGTCACGGCATCCATGGCGCTCGCGTCCTGGCGCGGGATCTCGACCGCGTCCTCGCGCGACATCTCGCCCGGCACCATGAGCGCCGAGATCACGATCGCGGCGGGGGTGGCGACGAAGGAGGCGACGATGATGTGCCCGATCGCGTCCGGGATCACGGGCGCCAGGATCGCGCCGTAGAGCGCCATCACCGTCCCCGCGATGGTCGCCATGCCGCACACCATCACCATGAAGAGTTCGGAGCGCGACAGCCGCGCGAGGTAGGGCTTCACCACGAGCGGCGCCTCCACCATTCCCACGAAGACGTTGACCGCGGCGGAAACGCCCACCGCGCCGCCCAGCCCCATGGACTTGTTGAGGAGCCAGGCGAAGGCCTTGACCACCGCCGGCAGCACCCGCCAGTGGAAGAGCAGCGCGGAGAGCGCGCTCACCACGAGGACCAGCGGCAGGGCGCGGAAGGCGAGGATGAAGGAGGCCGAAGGGTTGGCCTGCGCATAGGGTGCCGGGCCTCCGGCGAGGAAGCCGAAGACGAACGACGCGCCCGCCTGGGTCGATCGCTCGAGCGCCTCGAGGACGGCGTTGAGCGAGAAGATCGCGTCCTTGAGCCAGGGCACCGCGAGCAGCAGCCCGGCGAGCGCCGCGGTGAGCGCCATCCCGGAGGCGACGACGCGCCAGCGCACGCCCCGGCGATTCTCCGACAGGAGCCAGGCGAGGACGAGGAGGAGGGCGGCGCCCGCGAGGGCGTGAATGGCCTGCATGTGGCGGGGATTATCCTCCGGCGCGGCGCTTTCGTTGAAGGAAGGTCGCCGATTTGCTATCATTTCCGACCAATGAAAGCGGGATGAGCCTAGCGTCACGCACAAGCTCCTCCCGTTTTTTTGCGCCCGTCGTCATCCCCCGCTTTTGGAGCCGTCCTTGTCGCAGAAGACCCCCGCCCTCCTGGTGCTCGCCGACGGGTCCGTCTTTCGCGGCGCTTCGGTCGGGGCGCCGGGCCGCACCGTGGGCGAGGTGGTCTTCAACACCGCCATGACGGGCTACCAGGAGATCCTCACCGACCCCTCCTACGCCGGGCAGGTGATCACCTTCACCTACCCGCACATCGGCAACACCGGCACCAATGCCGAGGACGTGGAGTCGCGCGGCGTCTTCGCCGCCGGCCTCGTGATCCGGGACCTGCCGATCCTCGAATCGAACTGGCGCAGCACCGAATCCCTGCCGGCGTTCCTCGCGCGGCACGGGATCGTGGCCATCGCCGGCATCGACACGCGACGCCTCACCCGGATCCTGCGAACGAACGGCGCGCAAAGCGGCTGCATTCTCGCGGGCGCCGGGGCCGCGGCCGGCGAGGCGGGCGAGAAGACCGCCCTCGAGGCCGCCCGCGCCGCGCCGTCCATGGCCGGCCAGGATCTCGCGCGGGTCGTCTCCTGCAAGGAACGCTACGACTGGACCGGATCGCTCTGGTCGCTGGGCGGCGGGTACGGCAAGGGCCCGGCGCCGAGCTTCCACGTCGTCGCCTACGACTTCGGCGTGAAGCACAACATCCTCCGGCACCTCGCCGAGCGCGGCTGCCGCGTGACCGTCGTCCCGGCGCAGACGCCGGCCGCCGAGGTGTTCGAACTCGCCCCCGACGGCGTGTTCCTCTCCAACGGGCCGGGCGACCCGGAGCCCTGCACCTACGCGATCGACGCGATCGGCGAGATCGTCGATTCGGGAACGCCCACCTTCGGCATCTGCCTCGGGCACCAGCTCCTCGGGCTCGCGAGCGGCGCGAAGACGGTGAAGATGAAGTTCGGCCACCACGGCGCGAACCACCCGGTGCAGGACCTGGACACGAAGCGGGTTTTCATCACGAGCCAGAATCACGGCTTCGCGGTGGACGAGGCCACGCTTCCCGCCACGGCGCGCGCCACCCACCGCTCCCTCTTCGACGGCTCACTCCAGGGCATCGAGCGCACCGACCGGCCGGCCTTCGGTTTCCAGGGCCACCCGGAGGCGAGCCCGGGTCCGCGGGAGATGTCCTGCCTCTTCGACAGGTTCGTCGCGATGATGCAGGCGCGCAATGCCTAAGCGCACCGACATCAGGAGCATCCTGATCATCGGCGCCGGCCCGATCGTGATCGGGCAGGCCTGCGAGTTCGACTACTCCGGCGCCCAGGCCTGCAAGGCGCTGCGCGACGAGGGCTACCGCGTGATCCTGGTGAATTCCAACCCCGCCACGATCATGACCGACCCGGAAATGGCCGACGTCACCTACATCGAGCCGATCACCTGGCGCATGGTGGAGAACATCATCGCCAAGGAGCGCCCCGACGCGCTCCTGCCCACCATGGGCGGGCAGACCGCGCTCAACTGCGCGCTCGACCTCGCGAGGCACGGCGTCCTCGAGAAGTACGGCGTGGAGATGATCGGCGCCAAGCGGGAGGCGATCGACAAGGCCGAGGACCGCGAGAAGTTCAAGGTGGCGATGGCGGGCATCGGGCTGGAGAGCGCGCGCTCGGCGCTGGCCCATTCGCTGGAGGAAGCGCTCCAGGTGCAGACGATGGTGGGCTTCCCGACGATCATCCGGCCTTCGTTCACCCTGGGCGGCGCCGGCGGCGGCATCGCCTACAACATGGAGGAATTCACCGCCATCTGCGAGCGCGGCCTGGAGGCCTCGCCCACGAAGGAGCTCCTGATCGAGGAAAGCCTCATCGGCTGGAAGGAGTTCGAGATGGAAGTGGTCCGCGACAAGGCGGACAACTGCATCATCATCTGCTCCATCGAGAACCTGGACCCCATGGGCGTGCACACGGGCGACTCCATCACCGTGGCGCCCGCGCAGACGCTCACCGACAAGGAATACCAGCTCATGCGCGACGCCTCGATCGCGTGCCTGCGCGAGATCGGGGTGGAGACGGGCGG
>DAORTX010000032.1:0-16545 GCA_035432885.1 Usitatibacteraceae bacterium | reverse complement strand
CCTCGTAGATGCCGAGCGAGGGCGCGTACTTGACCGGCGGGTAGTAGATCTGGATCCCGGGCCAGTAGTCGCCGAGGATCTCGGGCGCGGCCGGGGAGGGGGCGGACGGGTCGGCGGTCGACGGGGCGATCATGGGATCCTCTTGGATTCAACGGGTTGCGGCGGACGAAGCGGTGGGCAGCGAGAATCCCGGCCTGCGGGAACCCCCGGTCCGCGGTTCACGCTAGCACCGATGTTGCGGTGCGTCAACGCTCTTATATAAGATATGAGACCTCGGGATGCGCCGAGGGTTTTCCCGGGGGGCCAGGGGCGCGGGGGCAGGCGCCCTGTGCTATAAAAACCGCGGCCCGGCGGGAAGTAGGGCCCCGGCGAAACGAGACGGCCCCAGGCCGCCCAGCACGCACCGCAACCAGGAGGAATACCGGCATGTCGAAGATCGAATCCGTCCACCAGGAGACGCGTGTCTTCCCGCCCGCGGAAGCATTCGTGAAGCAGGCCAACGTTTCCGGCATGGCCGCCTACCAGGCCCTTTGCGACGAGGCCGGCCGCGATTTCGAGGGATTCTGGGCGCGCCTCGCGCGCGAGAACCTCCTGTGGTCCACGCCGTTCACGAAGACGCTGGACGAGTCCGGCGCGCCGTTCTACAAGTGGTTCCACGACGGCGAGCTGAACGCGTCGTACAACTGCCTGGACCGGCACCTCGAGTCCCAGCCCGACAAGGTCGCGATCATCTTCGAGGCCGACGACGGCACGGTGACGCGCGTCACCTACCGGGAGCTCTACCACCGGGTCTGCCAGTTCGCCAATGGGCTGAAGTCGCTCGGGATCAGGAAGGGCGAGCGGGTCCTGGTCTACATGCCGATGTCGATCGAGGCGGTGGTCGCCATGCAGTCCTGCGCGCGAATCGGCGCCACGCATTCCGTGGTCTTCGGCGGATTCTCGGCCAAGAGCCTGCAGGAACGGATCATCGACGCGGGCGCCGTGGCGGTCATCTGCGCCGACGGGCAGTTCCGCGGCGGCAAGGAAATCCCCCTGAAGCCCGCGGTCGACGAAGCGCTCGCGATGGGCGGGTGCGGGAGCATCCGCGACGTGGTCGTCTACCGGCGCTCCGGCTCGCCGGTGGCGATGAATGCGCCGCGCGACAAGTGGTGGCAGGACGTGGTCAAGGGCCAGCCGCAGGACTGCGAGCCGACCTGGGTGAACGCGGAGCATCCGCTCTTCATCCTCTACACCTCCGGCTCCACGGGAAAGCCCAAGGGCGTCCAGCATTCCACGGGCGGCTATCTGCTGCACGCCATGCTCACGATGAACTGGACGTTCGACCACAAGCCCACCGACGTCTTCTGGTGCACGGCGGACGTGGGCTGGGTGACGGGCCACACCTACATCGCCTACGGGCCGCTCGCCGTGGGCGCGACCGAGATCGTCTTCGAGGGCGTGCCCACTTACCCGGACGCCGGCCGCTTCTGGAAGATGATCCAGGACCACAAGGTGAGCGTCTTCTACACGGCGCCGACGGCCATCCGCTCCCTGATCAAGGCGGGCGGGGACCTTCCGAAGAAATACGATCTCTCCTCGCTCAGGATCCTCGGCACGGTGGGCGAGCCGATCAACCCCGAGGCCTGGATGTGGTACTACCGGACGGTGGGCGGGTCGCGTTGCCCGGTGGTCGACACGTTCTGGCAGACGGAAACCGGCGGGCACATGATCACGCCGCTGCCGGGGGCGACGCCCCTGGTGCCCGGCTCGTGCACGCTGCCGCTTCCCGGCATCATGGCGGCGATCGTCGACGAGACGGGCCACGAACTGCCGAACGGCCAGGGCGGCATCCTCGTGGTCAAGCGGCCGTGGCCCTCGATGATCCGCACCATCTGGGGCGATCCCGAGCGCTTCCGAAAGAGCTACTACCCGGAGGAGCTGGGCGGAAAGCTCTATCTCGCGGGCGACGGGTCGATCCGCGACAAGGACACCGGCTATTTCACGATCATGGGCCGTATCGACGACGTCCTGAACGTCTCGGGCCACCGCATGGGCACCATGGAAATCGAGTCGGCGCTCGTCGCCAACACGAAGCTGGTGGCCGAGGCGGCGGTCGTGGGACGCCCCGACGACCTGACGGGGGAGGCCGTGGTCGCCTTCGTGGTTCTCAAGGGGCCGCGGCCCACGGGCGATGCGGCGAGGGCGCTCGCGAAGGAACTGCGCGACTGGGTGGGCAAGGAGATCGGCCCGATCGCCAAGCCCAAGGAGATCCGCTTCGGGGACAACCTGCCCAAGACGCGCTCGGGCAAGATCATGCGCCGGCTGCTGCGCGTGCTCGCCAAGGGCGAGGAAATCACCCAGGACGTCTCGACGCTCGAGAACCCGGCGATCCTCGAGCAACTCAAGCAGCCGCTGTAGGCCGGCGCGCACGACGATTCCGGGTGGCCGGCGGGGACGAAACGCGCCCCCGCCTCGATTGACGGGCATCATCGCGGGTTCCCGGGAGAATGGAACACTTCGCCGCATGAACGAACGACAACCGCCGCCGCTCCTGGTGGCCGCCACGGCGGACGTCCTGCGCAAGCACGCGCCCTTCGACACGATGGCGGAGGCGGACCTCGCCTACCTCTCGGGCGGCCTGAAGCTGCGCTACTTTCCCCGCGACGCGACGATCCTGTCGCCCGACAGCGGCCGCGTCGACGCCCTTTTCATCATCCAGCGCGGCGCCGTGCAGGCCGACGAGCCCGCGAAAGTCTCGCTGCACACGATGGCGGGGACCCTCACCGATGGCGAGTGCTTCCCCATCGGCGCCCTCATCGCGGCGAGAGCCACCTCGCTTCGCTACAAGGCGCTGAAGGACACGTTCTGCTACGTGCTCGACGAAGCGCGATTCCGGGAGCTGATGTCGCGCAGCCCGCAATTCCACGACTTCTGCACGCGCCGGCTGGCTGCGCTCCTCGCCGCGTCGACCCGGGGAACCCGAGAGGCCTACTCGAGCCGCGCGGCCGACGAGCTGACGATGGTCTCTCCGCTGCGAAACGCCCTGCGCCACGCGCCGGTCACGCTGCCGGAGGCGGCGAGCGTGCGCCAGGTGCTGGAACTGATGAAGTCGCGCCGCATCGGCTCCATCGTCCTGACCGACGGCGGCGGCGCTCCCTCGGGGATATTCACGCAGACGGACGTCCTCAATCGCGTGGCGCTTGCCGGCCGGCCGCTCGACCGCCCGGTATCGGAAGTGATGACCCGCGATCCCGCCTCGCTTCCGGCCGGGAGCGCCCTGTCGGAGGCCGCGCAGCTCATGGCGAGGAGGGGATTTCGCCACGTGCTCGTCGTGGAGGCGAACCGGCTGCTGGGCGTGATTTCCGAGCGCGACCTGTTCGGCCTGCAGAGGCTTTCGATGCAGGGCCTGCGCAAGGACATCGGCCGCGCCGAGACGGTCGACGCCCTCGCCTTCGTGGCGCGCGAAGTCCGGGAACTGGGAACGGCAATGCTCGCGCAGGGAGTGGCGGCGGAACAGCTCACGCAATTCGTCTCCGCCCTGAACGACGCGGTGACCGAGCGGGCCATCGAGCTCGCGCTTCGCGACCACGACGTGGCCGGCACCGGGTTCTGCTGGATGGGCCTCGGCAGCGAGGGCCGCAACGAGCAGACGCTCGCCACGGACCAGGACAACGCCATCATCTTTCCCGACGGCGAAGGCAAGGATCCGGGCGCGACCCGCGCGAAGCTTCTCGCGTTCGCCAACCAGGTGAACCTCGCGCTCGATGCCTGCGGATTCCCGCTTTGCAAGGGCGACGTCATGGCGCGAAATCCCTCGTGGTGCCTGAGTCTCGCGGAATGGTTGCGCCGGTTCGACGACTGGATCCACAACTCGAATCCCGAGGCCCTGCTCAACGCGTCGATATTCTTCGATTTCCGGGCGATCTACGGGGACGCGAGCCTGGTCGACCGGCTGCGCGAGTTCCTGCTGGCGAACGTGAAGGACCGCCCGGTGTTTCTTCGCCAGATGGCCGCAAATGCGCTGCAGACCCGCCCCCCCCTGGGGCTCTTCGGCGACATCGTCGGCGGGGAGGGCGGGACGATCGACTTGAAGAAGCAGGCGTCGCGGGTCTTCGTCGATTGCGCGCGAATCCTCTCGCTTGCGGCCGGCGTCGGCGCCGTCTCGACCGCCGAACGGCTGCGTGGCACGAGTCGCGGGAGCCGCGCGGGCAACGACGAGTTCGCGACGGCCGTCGACGCGTTCCAGTTCATCCAGATGCTGCGGCTTCGCGCCCAGGACAGCCTCGACCGGGGCTCGGGCACCTCGGAGCCCAACCGGATCGACCCCGGGTCGCTGAACAGCCTCGATCGCCGCATCCTTCGCGAGTCGCTGCGCCAGGCCAGAAAGCTCCAGAACCGGGTCGCGCTGGACTACCAGCTCTGAGCCTCTCGCCGGTGATTTCCTCGCTCTGGCCGTTCCGGATCGCCCGCAGGACCCTTCCGGCCGAGCTCGCGCAGGCGGTCAAGCGCTGGCGCGGACTTCCCGACTATGACAGCGAGAGGCCGCCCGCGATGGGCCGGTGGGTGGTGGTCGACGTGGAATCGAGCGGCCCCGACGCCGTGAACGACCGCCTGATCGCGGTCGGTGCCCTGGCGATCGTCGACGGGCAGATCGACCTGTCCGACAGTTTCGAGGTGATCCTGCGCCAGGATGCCCCGAGCCCGGCCGACAACATCGAGGTGCACGGCATAGGCGGCACGGAGCAGGCGCTGGGCATGGATCCCCGCGAGGCGCTTGCCGCCTTTCTCGACTTCGCCGGCAAGGACCCGCTCGTCGCCTTCCATGCGCCGTTCGACGCCACGATGCTTCGACGGGCCTTCGACCTTCACCTCGGCATCGCCTTCCGGCGGCCGTGGATGGACCTGGCCGACATCGCGTGCCTTGCGTGGCCGAAGTATGCGAGCCGGCTTTCGGGGCTGGACGACTGGCTCGAGGCGTTCTCGATCCCCGTGGCGTTTCGCCACCGCGCCATCGCCGACTGCCTGGCGACGGCGCAACTCATGCTCATGGCGCTGCCGGAGGCCGCGGGAATCGGCGCCTCGACCTCGGGCAAGCTGGTCTCCCTGTCGCGGGCCGACCGCTGGCTGTCCTGAGCCTCGCGACCGGTTCGATTGACAGGCGGGCGCCGCCGCACTCTACTAGGGCCGGGCGCGCGGCCCGGCGGGCCGCGAATCCGCCCGCAGTCGCCCCGAGGAACCCATGAAAAAACCGAGCCTGCGCGCGCACCGCCTCATGTCCGTGTTCCTGCTCGGGTGCCTGCTCTTCAACTACCCGATCCTCGCCCTCTTCAACGTGGGGTCCACCGCGGCGGGCGTGCCGGTGCTCTACGCCTACCTGTTCATCGCCTGGGGGGGCACGATCGCGCTGGCGGCCATCGTGATCGAGGGCGGGAGCTAGCGGAGACGCGCCGTGCTGCAGGGCTGGGTCATCGTCACGGTCTCCTTCGCGTACATCGGACTGCTCTTCGCGGTGGCCTGGTTCGCGGACAAGCGCGCGGCCGTCGGCCGCTCCGTCATATCCAACGCCTGGGTGTACAGCCTGTCGCTCGCGGTCTACGCGACGGCCTGGACGTTCTATGGCAGCGTCGGGCGCGCCGCGACGGACGGCGTGGGCTTCCTGCCGATCTACCTCGGGCCCACGCTCACGATGCTGCTCGGCTGGTTCGTCCTGCGCAAGATGATCCGCATCGTGCGGCTGAACCGCACCACCTCGCTCGCCGACTTCGTCGCCTCGCGCTACGGCAAGAGCGCCCTCATCGGCGGCCTCGTCACGATCATCGCGGTCATCGGCATCCTTCCCTACATCTCGCTCCAGCTGAAGGCGGTCTCGTCGAGCTTCCAGATACTCCTGGGCTACCCGGAGATCGTGATGCCGCCCAAGGTGGGCTCGATGGTCGTGATGCAGGACACGGCCTTCTATGTCGCGCTTTTCATGGCGCTCTTCGCCATCGCCTTCGGGACGCGCCAGCTCGACGCCGCGGAGCGCCATGAGGGAATGGTGGCGGCGATCGCCTTCGAATCGATCGTGAAGCTGATCGCCTTCCTGGCGGTCGGGGTCTACGTCGCGTTCTTCATGTACGACGGGCTTGGCGATCTCTTCGCCCGCGTGGCGAACCGGCCCGACCTGGAGATCCTGATGGCGCCGCTCGGGGGCGCCGCGGGCGGCTACGCGAGCTGGGTATGGCTCACGGTGCTTTCCATGTTCGCGATCATCTTCCTGCCTCGGCAGTTCCAGGTGGCGGTGATCGAGAACACCGACGAGCGCCACCTGAAGCGCGCCGCCTGGGTCTTCCCGCTCTACATGCTGGCGATGAACATCTTCGTCCTGCCGATCGCCTTCGGCGGCCTGCTGCACTTCCCGCAGGGCGAAGTCGATGCCGATACCTTCGTCCTCACCCTGCCCATGGTGCAGAAGTCCGAGGGGCTCGCGCTGCTCGTGTTCATCGGCGGGCTCTCGGCGGCCACGGGCATGGTGATCGTCGAGACGATCGCGCTGTCGACGATGATCTGCAACGACCTCGTGATGCCGCTGCTCCTTCGCGCGCGGGCGTTCAGGCTTGCCGAGCAGCGCGACCTGTCGAGCCTCCTGCTGGACATCCGCCGGGCGGCGATCATCGCGCTCCTCATGGGAGGCTATTTCTACTATCTCCTGGCGGGCGAGGCCTACGCGCTCGTCTCCATCGGCCTCATCTCCTTTGCCGCGGCGGCGCAATTCGCGCCCGCCGTCATCGGCGGCCTCTACTGGAAGGGCGGCACGAGGCTCGGCGCGCTGGCCGGACTCACCGCCGGATTCTCGGTCTGGTTCTATACGCTGCTGTTGCCGGCGTTCGCGAGATCGGATTGGCTCGGCGTCGAGCTGGTCAACAGCGGGCCGTGGGGCATCGAGATACTTCGGCCCACGCAACTCTTCGGGCTCGCGGGCCTGGACCCGATCACGCATGCGATGATCTGGAGCATGGTCGCCAATGTCGCCGCGTACGTGATCGGGTCCGTGCTCCGCCGCCAGAGCGCGGCCGAGCACGTGCAGGCCACGATGTTCGTCGACGTGTTCCAGCAGACGGGCGAACCCGGCTCGCCGTGGCGCGGAGCGACCTCGGCTTCCGCGCTCCAGACCCTGGTCGGGCGCTTCCTGGGGCCGGCGCGGGCGGCCGAGCTCTTCACGGCCTACGCCCGGCAGCGGGGCGTGATGGGCGTGGACGAGCTGGAAGGAGACCGCGACTTCGTTCGCTTCGCGGAGCTCCAGCTGGCCGGCACCATCGGCGCGGCCTGCGCGCGGACGATGGTGGCCACGGTGGCGCAGGAGGAGCCGCTGGGCATCGAGGAAGTGATGACCATCATCGACGAGGCCTCGCAGGTGATCGCCTACAGCCACCGCCTCGAGGAAAAGCAGCAGGAGCTCGAATCCGCGACCCGGGAGCTCCAGGCCGTCAACGAGCGCCTGAAGGAACTCGACCGCCTGAAGGACGATTTCATCTCCACGGTCACGCACGAGTTGCGCACGCCGCTCACCTCCATCCGGGCATTCTCGGAGATCCTCCACGACAACCCGGACCTGGACGGCGCGGAGCGCCAGCGCTTCCTGGGCCTCGTGATCAAGGAATCGGAACGCCTGACCCGGCTCATCAACCAGGTGCTCGACCTGGCGAAGATCGAGTCCGGGCTCGCGGAATGGCGCACCGAGGAGCTGGACATGCGCGAGATCGTCCTCGAGGCGCTCGATGCGACCAGCGCGATCTTCAAGTCGCGCGGCGTGCGCGTGGAGACGATGCTCTCGCACACCGCGCCGACCGTCATGGCCGATCGCGACCGGCTGATGCAGGTCCTGCTGAACCTCCTGTCGAACGCCGCGAAGTTCTGCACTCCCGGCTCGGGCCGCGTGGACGTGCGCCTGGCGGCAAGGGATGGCGGCGTGCGGATCGAAGTGGCCGACAACGGGGTGGGAATCAGCCCCGAATACCAGGCCCTGATCTTCGAGAAGTTCCGCCAGGTCGGCGACACCATGACCGACAAGCCCTCGGGCACGGGCCTCGGCCTGGCCATCTGCCTGAGGATCGTCGGCCACTTCGGCGGGCGCCTCTGGGTCGAGAGCGAACCGGGTCGGGGCTCGGTGTTCTCCTTCGACCTTCCCGCGTCGGCGGGCATTCCGCACGACGGCCGGCTGCTCGCGAGCGCCTGAGGCGGAACGTGGCCAAGCGCGTGCTGATCGCCGAGGACGAACCCAGCATCGTGACGTCGCTGGAATTCCTCATGCGCAAGGCCGGCTTCGAGACGCGCGCCGCGGCGGACGGGGAGGAAGCGCTCCTGCTCCTCGGGACGTTCAGGCCGCACCTGGTCCTTCTCGACATCATGCTGCCGAGGCGAAGCGGGCTGGACCTCTGCCGGCTGATCCGCGCCGATCCGGCGCTCTCGGGAACCCGGGTGCTCATGTTGACGGCCAAGGGGGGGCAGCGGGAGGTCGAGCGCGGGCTCGCCGCGGGCGCGGACGACTACATCACCAAGCCGTTTTCCACGCAGGACCTGGTCGAACGCGCCAGCGACATGCTCGCCGATGCGGGCCTGAGGCGACCGCCTTCGGCCGCGCGCGGAGGCGGCCGGTGAACTCCCACCACACCGTCTCTGGCGACACTCCCGACGAACCCACCGTCTACGTGATCGACGACGACGAGTCGATCCGGGAGCTCCTGGGCTGGCTCATGAAGCGAAACGCCATCCGCGTCGAGGCATTCCCGAACGCCAAGAGCTTCCTGAGCGCCTACCGGCCGGGCGCGCCAGGCTGCCTTGTCCTCGACCTCTTCATGCCCGGGATGAGCGGCCTCGACCTTCAGCGCTACCTCAAGGAGACGGGCATCGAGATGCCGGTCATCTTTCTCTCGGGAAGGGCCGACGTCCCGAAGGCCGTCCTGGCCGTGAAGAGCGGGGCCATCGATTTCATCGAGAAACCCTTCGACTACCGCCAGATCGTGGACCTGGTGCGAGAGTGCCTGCGTCGCGACGCGCAATCGCGCGTGGGGCGGGAAGCGGCGAGGTGCCGGGCTGAGCGCCTGGCGACCCTCACCCAGCGCGAACGGGAGGTGCTACACCGCGTGATCGCCGGCAAGGTGAACCGAGTAATCGCCGAAGAGATGCAGATCTCCATCAAGACGGTGGAGGCGCACCGTGCGCGGATCATGGAAAAGCTCGCGGTCGACTCGGTCGCGGAACTCGTCCAGGCCACCTTGGGCGCCAGGGCTTCGGATCGCCAGGACGGGGGGGCGAAGGGGCCCGGAAATCCGGGTTAGGGTTAACCCCAATTGCTCGCTCGTCGATCAGGGCATTAGCATCCGCCCGGTAAGGAGGAGGACCACCCAAGAAGAACAATCGGCGGCGCCCGGCCAATTCCCGGCAAGAGGGATGGCAGGGCGCGAACGCCGGCTCGGGCCGCGGTGGTTTCAGATGTTCCCCCTTGCGGGACTTGGACAGCGACCCGCGCCGCTCAGGCGCCCTGCATTGGCGCCCCGGCACCTCGACCGGCCCGGACGGAACACCCGTTCCGAGGATAACGATCAATCAGGAGGAATGACGATGCAGTTAACCCAGTCTCACATCGATTACTGGCACAAGAACCTGAGGCTCACGGCGATCCTGCTCGCCATCTGGTTCGTGGTGACCTACGTGATGGCGTGGTACGCCATTCCGCTGGCTGAAATCACGATCTTCGGATGGCCGCTGTCGTTCTACATGGCCGCCCAAGGCTCGCTCGTCGTCTATGTGGTGATCATCGGCTACTACGCCCTCGCGATGCGCAAGAACGACCTCGAGCACGGCGTTCACGAAGGGGAGGACGACTGATGGCCACCAGCCAGAAGACATTCACGCAGCAGCTGAAGAAGTACTACACCTTCTATACGGGCGGTTTCGTCGCGTTCGTGGTGGCGCTTGCCATCGCCGAGCAGATGGGAATGCCCAACCGGTGGATCGGCTACTGCTTCCTCGTGTTCACGATCCTCCTCTACGCGGGCATCGGCATCATGAGCCGCACGGTCGAGGTCGCCGAGTACTACGTGGCGGGACGGCGCGTGCCGGCCTTCTTCAACGGCATGGCGACCGGCGCGGACTGGATGAGCGCCGCCTCGTTCATCGGCATGGCCGGAACGCTCTACCTCACCGGCTTCCAGGGCCTGTCGTTCATCATGGGCTGGACCGGCGGCTACGTGCTGGTGGCGCTGCTGCTGGCGCCTTATCTTCGCAAGTTCGGCCAGTTCACGATTCCGGACTTCCTCGGCGCGCGCTACGGCGGCAACATCGTGCGTTCGTTCGGGGTGATGGCGGCGATCCTGTGTTCGTTCACCTACGTGGTCGCGCAGATCTACGGCGTGGGGATCATCACCGCCCGTTTCACCGGGCTCGAGTTCGGGATCGGCGTGTTCGTCGGTCTCGCGGGCATCCTGGTCTGCTCGTTCCTGGGCGGCATGCGGGCGGTGACCTGGACGCAGGTGGCCCAGTACATCATCCTGATCGTGGCCTACATGATCCCGGTGGTCTGGCTTTCCGTGAAGCACACGGGGGTGCCGGTGCCGCAGGCCGTGTACGGAAAGGTGCTCGAGCGGCTGACGGCCCGCGAGAAGGAACTCACCGCGGATCCGAAGGAGCAGGAGGTGAGGGGCATCTTCGCCGCCCGCGCCAAGGCGGCGGACGACAAGATCAAGGGCCTGCCCGCGTCCTACCAGACGGAAAAGGACGCCATCACCAAGAAGCTCGAGGATCTGCGGGCCGCAGCCGCGCCGAAGGCGGAGTTGGATGCTGCCGAGGCCGCCGTGAAGAGCTTCCCGGAATCCGCCGAAGCCGCGAAGGAGAAGTGGACGAAGGACAAGGCAGGCGCCGCCGGGCGCACCGCGCCGCCCAGGCCGCACGCCACGCCCTATCCGGGCAAGGATGAGGCGGCGCGCGACACGGCGCGTCTCAACTTCATCGGCGTCGTCTTCTGCATGATGTTCGGGACCGCCGCGCTGCCGCACATCCTGATGCGCTACTACACGACGCCTTCGGTGCAGGAAGCCCGCGTCTCGGTGTTCTGGTCGCTCTTCTTCATCTTCCTGCTCTACTTCACGGCGCCCGCGCTTGCGGTGCTGGCGAAGTTCGACGTCTATACGCTCGTCATAGGCAAGTCCTTCGCGGAATTGCCACGATGGGTGAACGCGTGGCAGGCGGTGGATGCTTCGTTGCTCAGCATCGTCGACATCAACAAGGACGGCATCGTTCAGCTGGCCGAGATGGTGATCGGCGGCGACATCATCGTGCTGGCGACGCCGGAAATCGCGGGTCTCCCGTACGTGATCTCCGGGCTGGTCGCGGCCGGCGGCCTCGCGGCGGCGCTGTCGACCGCGGACGGGCTGCTGCTCACGATCGCCAACGCCTTGTCGCACGACGTCTACTACAAGATGATCAACCCCAGTGCCTCGCCGACGATGCGCATCACGGTTGCGAAGTCGCTGCTGCTCGTGGTGGCGGTCATCGCGGCGTACGTGACCTCGCTCAAGCCGGGGAACATCCTGTTCCTCGTGGGGGCGGCGTTCTCCATGGCGGCTTCGGCGTTCTTCCCGGCGCTGGTGATGGGGATCTTCTGGAAACGTGCCTCGAAGTGGGGCGCGATCGCCGGGATCGTCGCGGGACTGGGTGTGTGCCTGTACTACATGGTCCATACCTACCCGACCTTCATCTCCTGGTTCGGCACGACGCCCATGACGAAGTGGTTCGGGCTCGAGCCGATCTCGGCCGGCATGTTCGGCGTCCCGGTGGGGATCATCACCATCTACGTGGTGAGCCTCATCACCCCGGCGCCGGAGAAGGAAGTGCAGGAGCTGGTCGATCACGTTCGCTACCCGAGTCTGGCGGGCGACATCGACACGCGGGGCACCTGACCCCGAGCTCGCGTGGCACAATTGGCCCGCGCCATCCGGCGCGGGCCTTTTTCATTCATGGAACCTGAACTGCTTCTCCGGGCCATCAAGGCCGTCGTCGAGGTCGCGGGCTTCGCCTATCTCGGGCAGGGACTGGTCGCGATCTTCGCCGGTTCGCGACGCGACCAGAACGTGATCTTCCAGGTCTTCCGGATCGTGACCGGCCCGGTCACGCGCGCCACGCGCTTCCTGATGCCGAAGTTCATTCCCGACCGGCACATCCCGTTCATCGCCTTCGGCCTGCTCCTGTGGGCGTGGATCCTTCTCATCGTGGCGCTGGCGAATCTCGTGCGAAGCGCCTAGCCGGAAGGCGATGCTCTTTCGCTACTTCGCCAGGGAAATCCTCGCCACGAGCCTGCTGGTACTCGCGGCGTTGCTGGCGCTCTTCGGTTTCTTCGATATCGTGCGCGAGCTGGACGACGTGGGACGGGGCGGATACCGCCTCGGCACCATGATCGGCTACGTGATGCTTACGCTGCCTTCGCACGCCTACGTCCTGCTGCCCGCCGCCGCGCTCATCGGCACGCTCTTCGCGCTGGCGCGCATGTCCGACCAGTCCGAACTCACCGTGATGCGCTCATCCGGCCTGTCGATGCTGCAATTGGCGGGACACGTGGCGGGCGCGGGCCTCGTGGTCGCCGCCGTGACGCTCGTGATCGGCGAGTTGGTGACTCCGGTCACCGAAGAAGCGGCCAAGAGCCTGCGGCTGAAGGCCACCAGCTCCATCGTCGCCCGCGAGTTCCGGTCGGGATTCTGGGTGAAGGACGACCGCAGCTTCGTGAACATCCAGGACGTGACCGCGGACACGGAACTCCTGGACCTGAAGATCTACCGGTTCGACGAGGCCTTCCGGCTCGCCTCCATCAGCCGCGCGGCGAAGGCGACCTACGACGGCGGCAACCGCTGGTCGCTCGCGAACGTGGAAGTCACGCGTTTCGAAGGCGACAAGGCGGAACTCGACCGGCTGCCGGCGGCGGTGTGGAATTCCGTACTCACGCCCGACATCCTTTCGGTCCTGAAGATCGTTCCGGAGCGGATGTCCGTCCTCAACCTGTGGGCCTACATCGAGCACCTGCGCGAGAACCGGCAGATGGCGACCCGCTACGAGATCGCCCTCTGGCAGAAAGTTCTCTACCCGGCGGCGGCGATCGTGATGATGGTTCTCGCGATTCCTTTCGCGATCCAGTCCCGGCGTGCGGGCGGCACGGGGGCGAAGATCGTGCTGGGAATCCTGCTCGGTCTCGGATTCCATTTCGCGGGGCGGCTCTTCTCGCACGTGGGGCTGCTGAACGACTGGCCCGCGGCGTTCTCGGCGGGTATGCCGACACTCATTTTCCTCGGCGTGGCCGGGGCGGGCCTCGTCCTGGCGGAGCGCCGCTAGGTCGGCGCCCCGATCGGTCGCAGGTCGACGAGGCGGGTGCCCGCGAGGCGGTCGTGCAGGGTGAGGCCCTCCCGATCCACCAGCGCCCAGAAAAAACCGAGTCCCAGGGCCGCGGCCCCGGCCAGGGCCAGCACATAGCGGCGGACCGCAGGCGCCAGGCCCACGGGGCCGCCCCCTGCCGATTCCAGGCGGATCCGCCACGTCTTCATGGCGAGCGTCTGGCCGCCCCGGGTCCAGAATCCCACGAAATAGGTCCCGGCCACGAAAAGGACATAGGCCTGCAGGAGGTGACGGCGAATTCCGCCTGTGGAATCGCCCGCGATCGCGAGAAACGGGAACGTCGCGATGAGGACCAGCGCGGCAAGGACGAGCGATTCGTAGACCGCGCAGGCGAGCCGGCGCGCCAGGCCGGGCGCTCGCGCGACCTGCTCGGGCATCAGCGACGTTCCGGCCCGGAACCGACTTGCGGCTCGCTTTTTCGCTCGAGCCAGCGCTCGCGCAACTCGTGCTGCTTGGAGGGGGGGAGTTTCCGCAGGCCCTTGAAGGTCTCGCGGGCGGCCTTGCGTTGCTCCGGGCTCATCGACGCCCAGTCGCGAATGCGCTCCTGGAACCTGTCCTGCTGGATCGGGCGCATCTTCGGGAACTGGCGGGCGGCCGACATGAGGCGCTGTTGCTGATAGCCGGGCAACTTGTCCCAGTCCGGGGCGAGAGGCGCGAGAACCTCGCGGTCCTGGGGCGCCAGTGTGGTCCAGGGCGTCTTCTGCGCCGCCTTGGTGTCCGTGCCTGCAGGCAAGGCGGCCAGCGAGGCGCAGGCCATGATCAATCCTAGAAGGACCCTGAAGCGTTCTTGAGCCACTTGTCGAAATCCTTGTCGAGGAAGGCGTCGATCGGCAGTTCCCCGGTGAGAAGCTGCGCATCGAGTTCACCGACATCCACTTCCGGGGCGACGATCTTGCCGACGAGCGTCGAGAGGAGAATCACGATCGGCAGCCACAGGAGCGCCTGCTGGAGGACCGAGTACTTGATCGTCCGGGCCGTGCCGGCGCCGACGGTCACGAGCCCCAGAATCCGGACCGGCTCGCTCCACGAATCCAGCGCCCGCAGCCTTGCCGAGCGAAGGCGGGTCGCCTGGATTTCTCCCACTTCCGCGGCCGACCGCTCGAGCCAGGGCCGGAGCTTCTGCGAAAAATCATTGTCATTCATAGGGTTACGCCTCTTGATCTCAGCGCCTTTGCCAATGCGTGCGTGGCCCGAGAGCAATGCGTTTTCACGCTGCCCTCCGAGCATCCCATGGCCCTGGCCGTTTCACTGACATCGAATTCCTCCCAATAACGCAGCAGGAAGGCCTGCCGTTGACGTTCCGGCAGCGCCTGCACGGCCTCCTCGATGATCCCCATCACCTGCGATTGCTCGAGGCGGTCGGCGGGGGAAGCCGGGATGCCGCCGGTCTCGTCGACCTCGAAGGTCTCGAGGGGGTCGGTCTCGTCGTCTTCACCCGTGAGGCCAAGCGAAGACCAGAGCGACGTCCACGCGGACCGCACCCGGTTGCGCCGGTAGTGGTCGCGGATCGCGTTCTGCAGGATGCGCTGGAAGAGCAGCGGAAGCTCCTCCGGCGGGCGCGCCGAATAGTTTTCCGCGAGTTTCATCATCGCGTCCTGGACGATGTCGAGCGCCGCATCCTCGTTCTGGACGGAAAACACGCATTGCTTGAACGCTCGTCGTTCCACCGAGGTGAGGAAATCGGAAAGTTCTTTTCTCGTGGCCAGGGCGTCCTCCCGCGGGCTGATGGACTCGGCCCGCGTCGCCGCGACTATAGCAAAGGACCACCCGGCGTCCGCTCGCCAATGTCCGCGGTTTGCCGGGCCATTCGGCTTGACCAATTTCGACCTCCCGGCTAATGTTCTGGGTTCCCCTTCGAATAACTTCCCGTTTTACAAGGCCTTATGGAACTCAAGCTGCCTCCGCTCGCGGAAACCGGTGAAACCCTGTCGGGTGCCGAGATCGCCATCCGCTGCCTTCAGGAAGAAGGAGTCGAGTTCGTCTTCGGCTACCCGGGGGGGGCGGTCCTCTACATCTATGACGCCCTCTTCAGCCAGAAGAAGGTGCGGCACATCCTCGTGCGGCACGAACAGGGCGCGCTTCATGCGGCCGACGGGTACGCGCGTGCCACGGGCCGCCCCGGGGTTGCCCTCGTCACCAGCGGGCCGGGGGTGACGAACGCGGTGACCGGAATCGCGACGGCCTACATGGACTCCATTCCCCTGGTGGTCCTCACCGGCCAGGTGCCCACGAGGGCCATCGGCGAGGATGCGTTCCAGGAGTGCGACACCGTCGGCATCACCCGCCCGTGCGTGAAGCACAACTTCCTCGTGAAGGACGTGAACGAGCTCGCGGTGACGATCAAGAAGGCGTTTCACATCGCCACCACGGGACGGCCCGGCCCGGTCCTCGTGGATATCCCGAAGGACGTGTCGCAGCTGTCGGCACGATTCCACTACCCCGAGAAGATCCACTTGCGCTCCTACAGCCCGGTGGTGAAGGGCCACGGCGGGCAGATCAAGAAGGCCCTGCAACTGCTGCTCGAGGCCCGGCGGCCGATGGTCTACGTGGGCGGCGGCGCCATCCTCGGCGAGGCGACGAAGGAGATCACCGAGCTGGTGCGCCTTCTCGACTACCCCTGCACCAATACGCTGATGGGGCTGGGCTCGATCCCGGCTTCCGACCGGCGGTACGTCGGCATGCTGGGCATGCACGGCACGGTCGAGGCCAACATGGCGATGCAGACCTGCGACGTCCTGCTCGCCGTGGGCGCGCGCTTCGACGACCGGGTCATCGGAAATCCCGCGCATTTCGCCGCCGGCAGCGCCGATCGCAAGATCATCCACATCGACGTGGATCCGTCGTCGATTTCCAAGCGTGTTCGGGTCGACGTCCCGATCGTCGGGCACGTGAAGGACGTCCTGGACGAGCTGCTTGCGCTTCTCAAGGCGGCGAAGGCGAAGCCCGATGCCGCCTCGCTTGCCGCGTGGTGGGAGCAGATCGCCGCCTGGCGCGCCAAGGATTGCCTGAAGTACGACCGCGCCTCCGCGATCATCAAGCCCCAATTCGTGATCGAGAAGCTCTGGGAAGTCACCAAGGGCGATGCTTATGTCACGTCGGACGTCGGCCAGCACCAGATGTGGGCCGCGCAGTTCTACCGGTTCGAGAAGC
>DAORTX010000031.1:0-16701 GCA_035432885.1 Usitatibacteraceae bacterium | reverse complement strand
GGTTGTACCAGCTGCGGTCGAAGAGGACGATCTCGCCCGCCGTGGGCAGGTGCTCGACATAGCGCTGGAAGTACCACTGGCCGCGCTCCTCGGCCGTGGGCTTCTCCAGCGCCACGACGCGCGCGCCGCGCGGGTTCAGGTGCTCCATGAAGCGCTTGATCGTGCCGCCCTTGCCGGCGGCGTCGCGCCCCTCGAAGATCACGATGACCCGCTGGCCGGCCTCCTTCACCCAGGCCTGGAGCTTCAGCAGCTCGACCTGCTGGCGGTACTTCTGGCGCTCGTAGTTCTTGCGCGACAGGAGGTTCTTGTAGGGATAGCCGCCCTGCTGCCAGTTGTCGGCGAGCTCGCCGTCGGCGTTGCGGCGCGCGAGCTTGTCGAGCCCCTGCTGCTGTTCCAGCACCGACCGCAGGACGCGGGCGGCGTCCGCGGCGTTCACGCCCTCGAGCAGGTCGCGGATGGCACCGGCCGTCACCTCGTCGGCCGCAGCGGCGGCCTGCTCGACCGCGTAATCCTCGATGGCGCCCGTCTCCAGCACGGGCGCCGTGTCGCCGGCCTGCGCGGGCCGCGCGGCGGACTTCGCGGCCTTCGCGGTCCTGCGCCCGGTCCGCTTCGCCACGGGCCGAACGGCCGCGAAGCGGCGGGTCTTCCTGCGAGGGGTCGAAGGCCGGTCGGCGGGCATCGGCGTCTCAATCGGCCGGCGCGCCGGAGCGCTCGTCGAAGGATTCGGTCACCGGCCCGCGGCCCGAGTAGCGGTCGAGCGCGAGGTAGATGACCGGCGTGATGAAGAGCGTCACCGCCTGGGAGAGCAGCAGCCCGCCCACGACCGCGAGGCCCAGGGGCTGGCGAAGCTCGGCGCTCGTGCCCAGTCCCAGGGCGATGGGCAGCGCGCCCATGATCGCGGCGAGCGTGGTCATCATGATCGGGCGGAAGCGAAGCAGGCACGCTTCCCGGATCGCCTGCGCCGGCGCCATGCCGTGCTCGCGCTGCGCGTTCAGCGCGAAGTCGATCATCATGATGGCGTTCTTCTTCACGATGCCGATCAGCATCAGCACGCCGATCACGGCGATGATCGAGAGATCGAGGCGGAAGAGCCACAGCGTCACGAGCGCGCCCACCGCGGCCGAGGGAAGGCCCGCCAGGATCGTGATCGGGTGGATGTAGCTCTCGTAGAGCACCCCCAGGAGCACGTAGATCACGAGGAGCGCGCCCAGGATCAGCCAGACCTGGCTCGCCTGGGAGGCCTGGAAGGCCGCCGCGTCGCCGCCCCAGCCGGTGAGCACGGAAGCCGGCAGGTTGGCCTCGGCCTTGAACCGCTCGACGCGCCGGGAAGCCTCGCCGAGCGAGGCGCCGGGGGCGAGGTTGAAGGCGATCGTGATCGCCTGGAGCTGGCCCTGGTGGTTGATCGAGATGGGGCCCACTCGCCGGTGCACGGTGGCGATGGCGGCGAGCGGCACCATGGCGCCGCCCTTGCCGCGCAGGTAGATCTTGCCGAACGCGCCCTCGTCCGCGCGATCGGCCTCGCTCGCCTGCATGACCACCTTGAACGCGTCCGTCGCCGTGAAGATCGTGGAGACCTGCCGCTCGCCGAAAGCGCTGTAGAGCGCGGTGCGGATCGCCTGGATCTCGACGCCCAGCGCGTTCGCCTTGTCGCGGTCGATGTCGACCTGCGCCTGCAGCCCGCGCAGTTGCGCGTCGCTCGTCACGTCGCGGAACATGGGATCGTCGCGCATGCGCGACATGACCGCCTCGGCGCCCTCCATCAGCCCCCGGTCGCTCACGCTGCGCAGCACGTACTGGTAGCGGGACTTGCTGATGCGTCCGCCCAGGCGCAGGTTCTGGATCGGGTTGAAATACACCGTCACGCCCGGCAGGCGGCGCACCGAAGCGCGCAGCTGCTCGATCACGCGCTCCATGGGCTCGCGCTCGCCCCGCGGCTTCATGCTGATGAAGATGCGCCCGCTGTTGGTGTCGCTCGCGTTCACGATGACGGTCTCGATGGCCGGGTTCTCGCCGATCGTCCTGCCGACCTTCTGCAGGAGATCGCTCATCGCCGGAAACGAGATGTCCTCGACCGCCTCGGCCGTCACCAGCACCTGCCCGAGGTCCTCGGTGGGGAAGAACCCCTTGGGGATCGCCACGAAGAGCGCCACGCTCGCCGCGAGCGAGCCGACCGCGACGCCGAGGACGGTGCCGCGCCGGACGAGGCACCAGTCGAGCCCGGCCTCGTAGCGCGCGAGCGTCCAGCGGAAGAGCCGGTCGAACCACGCCGTCCAGGCGAGCATGGGGTCGTCGTGGCGCTCGCGCACGAGGAAGCGCGAGGCGAGCAGCGGGATGAGGGTGAGCGACACGCCGGCCGAGACGAGGATCGCGAGCATCACCACCACGGCGAACTCGTGGAAGATGCCGCCGATCACGCCCGGCATGAAGAAGATCGGGATGAACACCGCCACGAGCGAGAGCGAGATCGAGACGATCGTGAACCCCATCTCCTTCGAGCCCTTGAGCGCCGCCCACATCGGCGCCTCGCCGGCCTCGATGTGGCGCACGATGTTCTCGAGCATGACGATGGCGTCGTCGACGACCAGGCCCACGGCGAGCGTGATCCCCAGCAGCGACACGTTGTCCAGGCTGTAGCCCAGCCACTTCATGAAGGCGAGCGTGCCGACGAGCGAGATCGGGAGCGAGAGCGCCGGGATGATCGTGGCGACCGGGCGGCGCAGGAACAGGAAGATCACCGCGATCACGAGCACCACCGTGATCGCGAGCGTCACCTTCACGTCGTGGATCGCCGCGCGGATGGGTTCGGAGCGGTCGATCCTCACCCACAGGTTCACCGAGGCCGGCATCTGCGCCACGAGCGCGGGCACCGCGGCCCGGATCGCATCCACGGTGGCCACGGTGTTGGCGTCGGGCTGGCGGCGCACGGAGAGCGTGATCGAGCGCTCGCCGTTGGCCCAGCTCGCGGTCTTCAGCGACTCCACGCTGTCCTCGACCTCGGCCACGTCCTGCAGCCGCACCGACTGCCCGCCCGGGAGGGTGGCCACGATGAGGGGCCTGAACTCGGCCGCGCGGCTCATCTGGCGGTTGGCCTGGATGGTGAGCGTCTGCCGCGGGCCGTCGAGGGTTCCCACGGGCGAATTGGCGTTGGCCGCGCGCAGCGCCTGCGCGATGTCGTCCATGGTGAGGCCGCGCGCCGCGAGCGCTTCCGGGCGCACGCTCACCCGCACCGCGAAACGCTTCTGCCCGTTGATGCGCACCTCGGCCACGCCCGGAAGCGTCGAGAGCGTCGGCGAGATCAGGTTCTCGGCGAAGCTGTTCAGGTCCGACAGGGGCATGGAGGGCGAGGTGAGCGAGACGAAGATGATCGGCGAATCGGCCGGGTTCACCTTGCGGTAGGAAGGCGAGGAGGTCATCTCGAGCGGCAGGTCCCGCTGCGCGCGAAGGAGTGCCGCCTGCACGTCCACCGAGGCCTTGTCGATGTCGCGGCCCTGGGCGAACTCGATCGTGATCGAGGTGTTGCCGAGCGTCGACGACGAGGTGATCACGTCCACGCTCGCGATCGTGGCGAACTGCTTCTCGAGGGGAGCCGCGACCGAGGAGGCCATGTTCTCCGGGCTCGCGCCGGGCAGGTTCGCCGAGACCTGGATGGTGGGGGCGTCGAACTGCGGCAGGGCCGCGATCGGCAGGTCGTTGTAGGCGATGAGCCCGGCCGCGACGAAGGCGGCCGACAGGAGCACCGTCATCACCGGACGCCGGATGAAAGGCTCGGAGAAGTTCACGGCGGCGGCTCCCCGGAGAGGCTCACGTCGGCGGCTTCGCGGGGGCGGCGGCCTCCGCCTTGCCCTTGCCGGGCGGCCTGTCGCCCAGGGACACGAGGCTGCCCGCGCGCAGGTTCTGGGCGCCTTCGACCACGATCCGCGCGCCGGGATCGACGCCCGAGACCGCGGCGATGCCCTCGTCCACGTAGTCGAGGACGACCGTGCGCGTGCTCACCTTGCGATCCTCGCCCACGACGAACACGAATCGGTCCTCCGGACCCGTCTGCACGGCCTGGACCGGCACGACGGAGGCCTTGGCGAGCGTGCGGGGCGACACGATCACGGTCACGAACATGCCCGGCCACAGGCGGCTCGCGCGGTTGTCGAATTGCGCCTTCACGCGGATCGTGCCGGTGGCGCTGTCGACCGCGTTGTCGAGGAAGTCGACGCGCCCGGTGAAGGTCTCCCGCCCGCCGTCCGAAGAGGCCTGCGCGGCGACCGGCCCCGCCGCGAGCGCGCGCTGCAGGTCGGGGAACTCGCTCTCGGGGAGCGTGAACGCGACCTGGATGGGGTCGATCTGGGTCACCGTCACCAGCACGGCGCCGTTGGGCTGCACGAGGCTCCCGGGACGCACGCCGATGGCGCCCGTGCGCCCGGCGAAGCTCGCGTGGATCCGCGTGTTGGCGAGCGCGACCCGGGCCGACTCGACCGCCGCGAGGTCGACGGCGAGCTGGCCGCGCAAGGTCTCCACCTGGTTCTGCGCCGCATCGAGCGCCGATTGCGAGATGAACTTCTGCCCGAAAAGCTGGCGCTGGCGCTCGAGCGTGCGCAGGCCGTTGGCGAGATCGGCGCGGTCCTTCTCCACCTGCGCCTCGGCCTTCCGGAGGTTCGCCTCCTCGGCCCGCGAATCGAGGGACACGAGGAGTTCGCCCCGGGCCACCGACTGGCCCTCGCGGATGTGCACCTCGCGAACGGTGCTCGTGATCTGCGCGCGGATATCCACCGACTGGCGCGCCACGACCGTCCCGTTGGAGCGAAGCCGCACCGGCACGTCGCGGCGCTCGACGGTGGCCACCGTCACCGGCACCGCCGCGCCGCCCGCCCGGGAGGCCGCCTTCGGCGCCCGGGCCTGGCCCCAGTACCACCAGCCGCCCCCGCCGGCCGCGAGCGCGACCGCGACCGCGACGATCAGCGCGCGACGCGACATCAACGCACCGCCGCGATCACCATCGCCGTGGCCACGGTCACCTTCTTCGCGTAGGGCACGTGCAGGAATTCGTTCGGCCCGTGGGCGTTGGATTTCGGTCCCAGGACGCCGGTGACCAGCATCTGCGCCGCGGGAAACTTCACGCCCAGCATGCCCATGAAGGGAATGGTGCCGCCCTCGCCCATGTAGGCCGCGGGCTTGCCGAAGTTCGCCTCGGAGGCGGCATCGAGCGCCGCCGACAGCCACGGCGCCACGGGCGGCGCGTTCCAGCCCGTGGCCGCGGAGTCGCAGTCGAAGCGCACGCTCGCGCGGTTGGGCGGATCGGCCTCGAGGGTCTCCTTGAAGATCGCGCCCGCCGTCGGCCCGTCGACCAGGGGCGGCACGCGAAGCGAGAGCTTCAAGGTCGTGAACGCCCGCTGCACGTTGCCCGCCGATCCCGTGGGCGGAAGGCCGTCGGCGCCGGTGACCGCGAGTGCCGCCCGCCAGGTGCGGTTCAGCACGACCTCCACCGGGTCCTTCGTGACCGGCTCGGCGAAGATCGAGGCGCTGCCCTGGTCGTCGCAGCACGAGGCCCAGGGAAAGCGCTGCCAAGCGGCATCGCCCAGGATCGCGGCGGCCTGCTTCGCCTGCGCGATGCGGTCGGCGGGAATCTCGCAGTTGAACGCGGCGGGCTTCACCACGCCGGTGCGCGAATCGTCGATGCGGTCGAGGATGCGCCGCGCGAGGCGAAACGAGGAGGGCACCACGCCGCCCGCGTCGCCCGAATGCACGCCTTCCTCGAGGACCTTCACTTCGAGCGTGCCGTTCACCAGCCCGCGAAGCGACGTCGTGACCCAGAGCTGCTCGTAGTTGCCGGCGCCGGAATCGAGGGCGACGACCAGCTGCACGTCGCCCATGCGCGGGGCGAGCGCCTCCAGGTACGCGGGCAGGTCGTAGCTGCCGCTCTCCTCGCAGGTCTCGATGAGGCCCACGCAGCGCGGCCGGGCAACGCCCTCGGCATCGAGCGCCATCACCGCCGAGATCGCCGCGAAGACCGCGTAGCCGTCGTCGGCGCCGCCGCGGCCGTAGAGCTTGCCGTCCTCGTAGACGGGAATCCACGGGCCGAGCCCCGGCCGCCAGCCGGTCATCTCGGGCTGCTTGTCCAGGTGGCCGTAGAAGAGAACCGTGCGCTCGCCCGCGAGTCCGCCGGTGGCGGGAATGTCGAAGAAGAGCACCGGGGTGCGATCGGCGAGGCGCACGATCTCGAGGGTGATTCCCCCGACGCCCTGGGCGGCGACCCACCGCTCGGCCTGGCGGATCGCCGCCTCGATATGGCCGTTCTTCGCCCAGTCGGGGTCGAAATGGGGGCTTTTCGCGGGAATGCGCACGTATTCGACGAGTTGCGGGACGATGTCCGCGTCCCACTGCTTCCCGATTCGGGCGGCGAGCGGGGCGGCGGCGATGGCCGGAATGGCGGGTCGGGCGGTCATGGGGCGCTTCCTCGGGGCTGGTGGCGCAATTCTACTGCCGGCACCCCGGCCCCGCGTAAAATGGCGCCTTCCCACTCCCGCGGACCCCCCCATGAAACTCACCGACCTGCACAAGAACCAAGGGCTCAAGATCGAGGGCGAAGCCAGGCGCGGCGGCATTCCCGACCGCTACGGCCGGGGAACGGCCCTCGTGACCGACCGCAAGGAACAGCGAAAGCTCGATGCCGCCGCCGGCCTCGTCCCCTTCGCCTGCAAGATCCACGGCGACCTCGTGAAGGAAGTCACCGAGCGCGCCCAGGCCGGCGGCAAGGGCTTGAACGAGACCGTCGCGGAGCTCTTGAAGAAGGGGCTCGCCGCGAAGAAGTAGGCGCCGGCGCCAATGGCCCTCAAGGCGACCATCTTCAAGGCGGAACTCACGGTGTCCGACCTCGACCGCGGCCATTTCGAGACGCACCTGCTCAGGATCGCGCGCCACCCCTCGGAGACCGACGAACGCATGATGGTGCGCGTGCTCGCCTTCGCGCTGAACGCCGACGAGCGGCTTTCGTTCGGGCGGGGTCTTTCGAGCGAGAGCGAAGCCGACCTCTGCCTCACCGATCTCACCGGCGCCATCGACCTGTGGGTCGACGTGGGGCTGCCCGACGAGCGCGAGATCCGCAAGGCCTCGGGGCGGGCCTCGCGCGTGGCCGTCTACACCTACGGCACCGGCGCCGAGCTCTGGTGGAAGCAGAACGCGGCGGCGATGGCGCGGCTGGAGAACGTGGCCGTGGTCGACTTCCCCGTCGAGACCACGCGCGCCATGGCCGCGCGGGCGGCGCGCAACATGAAGCTGCAGTGCACGATCCAGGACGGCCACGTCTGGCTCGCGGACGACGAGATGTCGCTCGCGATCGAGCCCCGGGTGCTGCAGCGCCCCGCGCGGGACTGAGGAGACGGGCGGCCATGGACCGGGCGATCGAGGCGGACTTCGCGGGCGGGCTCGCCGACGTGCTCCTTCGCCTGTGGCAGCAGACGACGGAGAACGCCGCGCAGGGCTTCCAGGACCGGGCCCTGCGCACCCTCGGCGACAAGCTCGGCTTCGACTCGGCGATCTGGGGCTACGCGCACAGCGCCGGCGAGGGCCTCGTGCCGCACACGGTGTTCCTGCAGGCGATCCCGCACGACGCGATCACGGACTGGGAGTCCCTGCGCACCGACGACTGGCTCACGGTGCAGCTCCTGCGCCGGCCCGGCACCGCGAGCCGCTTCGACGGCGACGACCCGGCGCTCGCCCTGTCGCCGCGCCTGCAGGCCTTCAACCGCAAGTACGACCTGCACCACGGCTGCGCCGTGGCCTTCGCGCACGAGTTCTCCGGCCTGGGCGTCTTCGTCGCCCTCTACCGGCGGCGCGGCACGTCGGCCTTCACCGAAGTCGACGCGCGGCTGCTCGAGCTCGCCTGCCCGCACCTGAGCGCGGCCTTCGACGTCTACCGCCGCCGCAGCCTCATGGCGAACGCGGGCTACACGGGCATCGGCGGGGGCGCGGCCCTCGTGGACCGGCAGGGCGTGCTGCACCTCACCGACGAGTCCTTCCTGCGCCTGCTGCGGCTGGGCTGGCCCTCGTGGCGCGGCCCGACCCTTCCGCCCGAATGCCTCGCCACCGCCGGCGCGGACGTGCACCGCAAGGGCGTGGTGGTTTCGTGGCGGCCGCTGCCGGGGGAGGGGCTGATCCTCTACCTCGCGCGACCGGACGGCGCCGCGGACCTCCTCACCTTCCGCCAGTCGGAGATCGCGCGCGCCTACGCGAGCGGCAAGCAGCACAAGGAGATCGCCCAGGATCTCCAGATCACGCCGGCCACCGTGCGCAACCACTTGCGCCTCATCTACGGGGTGCTGGGCGTGCGCAACAAGGTGGCGCTCGTCGCCGCGCTCGAGACGGCGCCGCACGTCTCCCTTCGTCCCGGCGCGCGGCTTCCCCGCTAGCGCCGCGCCGCGGCGAGCCCGCCCGGGCCGGCGCCGGACGGGGCGGAATCCCCCTCCTGAACCGGGCGGCAGATGCATCCGCATGATGCATCTGCATCATGACCGCGCACGGGCGAAATCCTAAGGTCCGGAATGTAGCGAGCTGGCGTCCAAGCCGGCCTGCGCTCCGCACTTCAACCGGCACAGTTGAAAGGAAGTTCCCCGTGAAGAACAAGATCTCCCTGGCACCGCTCGCCGCCGCGTTCTTCCTCGCGGCCTCGCCGGCGCTGGCCACGACCTTCAGCGACACGATCACCGGCGCCCAGACCTTCAACGTCGCCTCCTCGCCGCTGGGCGGGGTCGGCGGCTGCGGCATGCAGACCGGCGCGCACGCCTACGCCTCGCGTCCCCTCACCACGAACAATTCGACCACCTACACCTTTACCGTCACCTCGGTGACCGGCGTGGACGACGACCCCTTCCTCGCGCTCTACGCGGGCACCTTCGATCCGGCCAACCCGACCGCGAACCTCGTCGGCTGCAACGACGACGCCATCGGGCTCCTTTCGCAGTTCTCCTCAAACCTCACCGCCGGCACGGCCTACACCGTGGTCTCGACCACCTACGGCGCGGGCGTCATCACCGGCACGGTGAACTACGACGTGACGCCCGACGTGACCCTCGCGGGCGCGCCGGTGCTCTCCGCCGTCGGCGTGGGCGCCGTCGCGACCACGACCGCCACGCTTTCGGGCACGAGCAGCAAGGCCGGGACCGGCTACTGGGTCGTGGCGCTGCGCGGGGGCGCAGTGCCCAACGCCGCGAACGTGCGCGCGGGCACGGCGGCGGGCCTCGTCGCCGCCGGCAGCGGCGCGATGGGCGCCGGCTCCCCGGCGAGCTTCTCCCTTTCCGGTCTCACGGCCGCGACGAACTACACCGCCTACCTGATGGCCGAGGACGCGCAGCCCCTGCAGTCGGTGGTGACCGGCGTCGACTTCACGACCGCGGGCGTGGTGCTCATCGACCAGGCCATCGTCTTCGGCGCAGCGCCCAGCCTCGTCTACGGCGGCACCGGCACGGCGTCCGCCACGGGCGGCGGCTCCGGCAACCCGGTCGTCTTCACGAGCCTCACCGGCTCCACCTGCTCGGTCGCGGGCACGACGGTCGGCGCGCTCGCCGCGGGCACCTGCACCCTCGCCGCCAACCAGGCGGGCAATGCCTCCTACAACGCGGCGCCCCAGGTCACGCAGTCGATCGCGGTCGCCAAGGCGAGCCAGTCGATCGGCTTCGGGGCGGCGCCCGTCGTCCCCGTGGGCGGCACCGGCACGGTCTCGGCCACCGGCGGCGGCTCCGGCAACGCCGTCACCTTCTCCTCGCTCACCGCCGGCACCTGCACCGTCGCCGGCGGCACCGTGACCGCCGTCGCCGCCGGTGCCTGCACCGTCGCCGCCGACCAGGCCGGCAACGCGAACTTCGACCCCGCGCCCCAGGCGCTGCTCGCCTTCACCGTGAGCCGCCTGCCGCAGGCGATCGCCTTCGGCCCGGCGCCGCTCCTCGCGGCCGGCGGAACCGCGACAGTGAGCGCGAGCGGCGGCGCCTCGGGCAACGCCGTGGTCTTCGCCTCCCTCACGCCGGACACCTGCTCGATCTCGGGCGCCACGTTGTCCGGGCGCGCGGTCGGTTCCTGCACGATCGCCGCAAACCAGGCCGGGGACGCGACCTACCTCGACGCGCCCCAGGCCACGCTCGCCATCGCGGTGTTCCAGCCGACGCCCAACCGCACGGCGCTCTGGTGGAACCCGGACGAGCCGGGCTGGGGCATCAACGTGAACCACCAGGGCGAGATCGTCTTCGCCACCCTCTTCACCTACGCCTCCGACGGCGCGCCCCTGTGGCTCGTCGCCTCCGATATGCGCCTGCAGGGCGACGGCTCCTTCCTCGGCACGCTCTATCGCACCAGCGGCCCGCGCTTCGACCAGCAGCCCTGGCCCTTCTTCGGCATCGTGATGGTGGGCGAGATCCGCCTGCGCTTCACGGCCGCCGACCGCGGCGAGGTCTCCTGGACTTTCGTCGAGAACACGCCCTCGGCGCTGAGCGCGGTCCACCGCAGCGCCACCAAGTCGATCCAGCCGCAGGTGTTCCGCGCGGAAGTCCCCACCTGCTTCTCCTCCACGGGATCGCGCGCGGCCGAGGGCAACCACCAGGACCTGTGGTGGAACCCGCAGGAGCCGGGCTGGGGCCTGAACCTCGCGCAGCAAGGCGACACGATCTTCGCCACGCTCTTCACCTACGACGACGCCGGGCGCGACCTCTGGCTCGTGGCCTCCGGCCTCGAGCGCCAGCCCGACGGCGGCTTCGCGGGCGAACTCTACCGCACCGCCGCGCCCGGCTTCGAGGCGAACGGCTGGAAGGGCTACTCGCTCGCCGCCGTGGGCAGCCTGCGCATGGACTTCACCGACGGCGAGAACGCGCGACTCGCCTACACGGTGAACGGCCGCAGTGTGGTGAAGCAGGTCACCCGCCAGGTCTACGGCCTTACCGTGCCGGTTTGCCGGGACTAGCCCGCGGGCGCGCCGCCCGCCCGACGCGGGCGGCGCGCGTGGTACGGTGGCGGCTCGCGGGACGCGCATCGCGTCCCGCACGGGATCCCGCCGCCGATGCGATCGCTCCTTCGCCTTGCCGCCCTCTTCGCCGCCGCCGCGATCGCGTCGTGCGGCGATGCCGTTCCGCGGCTGCCGAAGCTCGACCCGGGCGCCGTCATCCTCGCCTTCGGCGACAGCCTCACCTTCGGCACCGGCGCCTCGCCGCGCGAGGCCTACCCGGCAGTGCTCGCCGGCCTCGTCTCGCGAAAGGTCGTCGCCGCCGGCGTGCCGGGCGAGACCTCCGGGGAAGGCCTCGAGCGGCTGCCGGGTGTGCTGGACGAGGTGAAGCCGCAACTGCTGGTGCTCTGCCACGGCGGCAACGACTTCCTGCGCAAGATGGGGGAGGCCTCCGCCGCCGCCAACGTCCGCGAGATGATCCGGCTTGCGCAGGCTCGCGGCATCGCCGTGGTCCTGCTCGCCACGCCCAAGCCGGGATTCGGCGCGTCGAAGGTGAAGTTCTACGAAGACATCGCCACGGAACTCGCCATCCCGGTGGAAGCCGACGTGCTCGCCGACGTGCTGGGTTCCCGGTCGCTGAAAAGCGACCTCGTGCACCCGAACGCCGAGGGCTACGCGGAAATCGCGGCGGCCGTGGCGAAGCTCCTGCACAGGGCCGGCGCGGTCTAGGCTGCCGCGGCGCCCCTTGAAAGGCGACCGCCGGGACCCCAGTTGATCGGGACTGCCATCCCGCGGCGCGCAACGACATGCTGTTCGGTTTTCTCATCGGCCTTGCCCTGTCGGTCGCCGCCTGGCTCCTCGTCGAGCCGCGGCTCGCGGCGCTTCGGCGCGAGCGCATCCGGCGCAGGCCCTTCCCCGCCGCCTGGCGCGCGATCCTTCGCGAGCGCGTGCCCTACGCGCGCCGGCTGCCCGCGGACCTGCAGCGCCAGCTGAAGGAGCACATCCAGGTCTTCATCGCGGAGAAGTCCTTCGCCGGCTGCGACGGCCTCGTCGTCACCGACGAGATGCGGGTCACCATCGCCGCCCAGGCGTGCCTGCTGCTGCTCAATCGCCGCGACCACTACTATCCCCGCCTGCACCAGGTGCTCGTCTATCCCGGGCCCTTCATCGTCGAGCGCCAGAAGACGAGCGGCATCGGCCTCGTGAGCGACGAGCAGCGGGTCCTCAGCGGCGAATCCTGGGCGCACGGGCAGGTGATCCTGTCGTGGCCGGACGTGCTCGAGGGCGCCGCGGTCGTGGACGACGGGCGCAACGTGGCGATCCACGAGTTCGCCCACCAGCTCGACCAGGAAAAAGGCCACGCCAACGGCGCCCCGGACCTCGCCGGCTTCCAGCGCTACCCGCGGTGGTCGCGGGTGCTGGGGCAGGAGTACGAAGCGCTCCACGCGCGGCTGCGCAACCAGGAGGCGAGCGTGCTCGACGCCTACGCCGCCACGGATCCCGCGGAGTTCTTCGCCGTGTGCTCCGAGGTGTTCTTCGAACAGCCGCGGCGCATGGCGGCCGAGCACCCCGAGCTCTATGGCGAGTTGAGCAGGCTCTACCGGATCGATCCGACGTCCTGGTAGGGCGCTGGCGCGAGCGGCAGGACCATCGTTCGCGCGGCCGCGAGGATCGCCTGGCTTTCGAGTGAACGGGCGGCGCCCCCTGCCGGGGAAATCGCGCGCGGGCCAGGACCGTCGGCCCGTGGGGCCGCTTCCCGGCGGCTACTTGTGCAAACCGCGCGGCTTCTCGAGCTGCTTGCGGCGATCCGTGAGGTGGGTGTAGTCCACCCAGGCTCCCCACAGGCCCAAGGCGCCCAGGAACGCTGCGGCCCAGAACGACACCTCGCGGTCGAGGATGACGTCGTAGTGGAGCAGGACGAGCGACAGGCAGCTGAGCGCCCCCAGCAGGGGCGGCCCGCCGGAAATCACGTTGCCGCTGTTCTCGCCCATGGTGAGGACGACGATCCAGGCCGTGCCCAGGATCGCAAGGACGGTCAGGACCTCGACCACGACGGCATAGGAAGGCAGGTCGGATTCGGGCATTTCTCGGTATCGCGTTGGCGTGGGGGGCTTGTCGTGCAGTGCGCTCTACATTACCAGTAGCGAAGGGCGTTGCGGTAGATGCCCTCCAGGTCCTGCTTCGAAACCCTGCGCGGCGCCATCACCAGCGGCCGCTGCTGCGCCATCGCGCCTTCGGCGAGCGCCGGCACGTCGGATTCGCCGTAGCCCAGCGCCGCGATGCCCGACGGCAAACCCGTCTCGCGCATCAGCGCGATGAAGGCGCGGGCGAGGATCTCGCCGGCATCCTCGGGCCCCGCGCCGGCCGTGTCGGCGCCCAGCGCGGCGGCGGCTTCCAGGTGGCGCGCCGGATCGGCCGCGGCGGTGAAGCGGAAAGCCGCCGGCGCATTGATCACCACCGCGATCCCGTGCGGGACCATCGGGTCGCGCTCCTCGTAGCCGGCGGCGGTGAACACGTGCTTCAAGGTGGCGATCGAATAGGACATGGCGTGCGGGACGTGCACGCCGGCGCTGCCGAAGGCGAGTCCGGCCAGCGTCGAGGCGAACATCAGCTGGTGGCGCGCCTCCTTGTCGCCGGCATCCCGCACCGCCCGGGCCAGGAACTTTCCGCCGAGGCGGATGGCGGCGATGCTGCCGATGTCGTTGTACGGGGTCGAGCCCTGGTAGGGCGGGCGCTGGCTCGGGTGGGCGGGCCGCGGCCGGCTGGTGAACGGCCGCGCCGTGTAGGACTCCACGGCATGGGAGAGCACGTCGAACCCGGAAGCCGCGACCACGCCGCCCGGCAGCGTCTCGGTCGTCGTCGGATCGACGATCGCGAGGGAGGGCTTGAGCCAGGGCGAGGCGATGCCGGTCTTCAGGCCCGCGGACTTGAGATCGACGATGGTGATGCCGGTCGTCTCGCTGCCCGTTCCGCACGTCGTCGGGCAGGCGATGTGGGGCTTCAGCTTGCCCGGAATCGGCTTCGCCCGGCCGATCGGCGCGTTGATGTAGGCGATCAGCTCGTCGGGATAGGTGGAGAGCAGGTTCGCCGCCTTGGCGGTGTCCATCACCGAGCCCCCGCCCAGGGAGACGAAGCCGTCGAAGCTTCCCTCGCGCGCGAAGGCGGCCGCCGCCTCGAAGGAATCGCTGTTCGGTTCGCAGCGCGTTTCGTCGAACACCGCGACGTCGACGCCGGCCGCGCGCAGCGCGCCGAGCGCCGTCGCTCCGGGCTCGCTCGCCATCACGTGCGGATCGACGAAGAGGGCAACCCGCTTCATGCCGAGCGCCTGGGCGTCGGCGCCGAGTTCACCCAGCGCGCCGGCGCCGAACTTGATCGGCGCGGAATTGACCGAAAAGATCGTCTCCCCCTCGCCGGGGGTCAGGAAAACCGCATTCGCCGACATGGATCGAGGTCTCCACGGGATGTGCCCTGCGAATCTTGCACCGATATGCCCCGGCGTGCGCGGCCCGATCGGCGGGACCGGCGCCAGGAGCGCGATCGGGCCAGCCCCCGGCGCGTGCTCAGACCCGGCGGCGCCGGTCCATCGCCGTTTCGACCCTGGCGATGCGCCGGTCGGACAGGCCGGCGCGGCGGATCAGCTCCAGCCAGATCGCGTCGCCGCCCGCTTCCCGGAAGCTCGCGTACAGGGCGACTTCCTCGGGATAGGCGCCGCGGGCGCCGAGGCGCTCGAGGTGGCGCGTGGCGCTTCCCGGTGCGTTGTCGGCATCCCAGGCGCGGCCGATCGCCAGCCACAGCAACCGCGCGAACGGATCGTCGCCTTCGTCGAACCCGTACTGCCATTTCAGGAACGACGCTTCCGCGGCGGACAGCTCATCGATGCGAAACTTGATGCTCATGGCGCCTCGAATCAGACAGTGCCCCGGGCGTTCCACGCTTCGCCCGGCGCTTCGGCAATCGGGCGGCGGGCCGGGAATCCCTCACGCAACCTTACACCCCGGAAGCCCAATATCGCGCCGATTCGGCGATCGCGCAATGCGCCCGCCGCCCGGTGACCTGTCGGTCGGGGCCGCGTGCCTCGCGGGCCCCGGGCGCTAACCTAGATCCAGCCCCGGCAGCCGGCGGCCCCGCAACGGCAGCGAAGCCGCCCCTCGTGGTGGCTGTCCTCGTAGTCCACCGTCAGCTCCTCGCCGCGGGCGATGTCGCGAAGCGCGTAGAACTCCGCGCGGGCCTTCGTGCGGCGCATGAAGGTGTTGGGCTCGCAGGAATGGTTGATGTACCGGAAGCCGCCGCGCATGCGGCGCGCGTCGATCGCCTGGCGATCGAGCTCCACGATGGCGACGATCGCGAGCTTCGCCGCCCGCCGCCGCGCTTCCGCGATGGAGATCACCTCGCCCTCGAACTCGCCGACCTTCGCGCGCCGGGCGATCGCGCACCCGGCGAAGAGGCCGCGGCCGGTGATCGGGCTTCGCGCCACGAAGAGCGCGTCGTGGACCGGCGAGGAGTAGGCGATCCGCTTCACGCCGCCGGCCGCTCCCGCGTCACCCACCAGGAAAGCGTGCCCGCCGCCACGAGCATTGCCGAGGCCGCGTAGAAGGCCATGCCCGGCACGCGCAGGCCCGCGCCCGCCGCGATCGAGTGCGCGAAGACCTGCGTGAAGAGCGTCGGCCCGATCATCCCGGTGATCGCCTGCAGGCTCGCGGTGGCGCCCTGCAGCTGCCCCTGCTCCGAGGGGCTCACGCGCCGGCTCATGATCGCCTGCGCCGACGGGCCCGCGAGGCCCCACAGCGCCATCACCGGGATGCCCGCGAGGAACACCCAGCCCACGGGTGCCGCGCCGTAGATCGCCATGCCGGCGGCACCGAAGGCAAGCCCTGCCGCGAGCGCGCGGCGCTCACCGATCGCCTTCACCACCGGCCGGATCATCCCGCCCTGCACGATCATCGAGAAGATGCCCACGGCCGCGAGCACCAGGCCCACCGCCATCGGGCCCCACCCGTAGCGATAGCCCATGTAGAGCACGGTGATCGCCGGGAACACCACGTGCGAGAGCTGCATGAGGAAGAGCACCGCCGCGATGCCGTAGAGCTCGTGGTGCGTCCGCAGGAGCTTCAGCGATCCCACCGGGCTCGCGCGCTTCCAGGAAAACGCCGCGCGCTTGTCCTTCGGCAGCGACTCGGGCAGCACGAAATAGCCGTAGGCCGCGTTCGCGAGCGCGAGGCAGCCCGCCACCCAGAAGGGCAGGCGCGGGTCGACGCCGCCCAGCACGCCGCCCAGCGCCGGTCCCAGCGTGAACCCCAGGCCGAAGCCCGCGCCGATCATCCCGAAGGCGGCGGCGCGCTTGTCCGGGGCGGTCACGTCGGCGATGTAGGCGAACGCGGTGGCGATGCTCGCCGCGGTGATGCCCGAGATCACGCGCCCGACGAAGAGCCACGCGAGGTTCGGCGCGAGCGCCATCAGGAAATAGTCCAGGCCCAGGCCGAGGCAGGAAATGAGGATCACCGGCCGGCGCCCGAAGCGGTCGGAGACGGCGCCCAGGACGGGCATGAAGACGAATTGCATCAGCGCCCACGCCGTGCCGAACACGCCGTAGACCGCGGCCGCCCGCGCCGTGTCGCCGCCTTCGAAACTCTCCACCAGCTTGGGCAGCACCGGGATCACCACGCCCATGGCGATCACGTCGACCACGACGAGGGCGAAGATGAAGGCGAGCGCGGCTGGGCGGGCGGACATGGGACCAAGGTCTCAGGCGAGCCGGGAGTCTAGCGGATCGGGCCCGCGCGCCGTCGCCA
>DAORTX010000030.1:3296-16825 GCA_035432885.1 Usitatibacteraceae bacterium | reverse complement strand
CCCGGGATGCCCGGCGCGATCGGCGGGTACTGGTGGCCCACGATGGTGAGCGAGCCGTCGGGGGATACGGCCACGTCCTCCTGGACTGTGTCCGTGGAAACCGTGGCCATGACGCCGTAGGCCGGATCGACCTGCCCGCCGGCATCGATGCGCTGCGCGAAGAGGTATGGCGTCGAAATCGCGAGCGAGCACGCGGCGCGCGGCGGCCAGCACAGGGCGACGTGCTGCTCGACCAGCAGGGTCTTGCCGTCAGCCACGGGATACGCGCGCAGTCCGACGTGGCCGGTGAAGAGACTCGGCTGATCGACAAGGTAGCCGGTTCCCGCGAGGCTCGCGTCCGCGACGCCGCCGGGCAGGAAGCGCGCGAAGACGCGCACCGGACCTTCCGGCCCGTCGGTCGGGTGGGCCGCCTCGCCGATGGCAAGCACGCGCCCGTCGGCGTCGGTCGTCACGAAGCGGGCGCTGTTCGCCCGGTCGGCAAGGGGTCCGGCGGGCAGGAGCGCGAATCCTGCCTGGCCGAACGAGAGATCGAAATCGCCCGGGGCGGCGAACGCGCACCCGGCGCCGAGGAAAGTCACCGCGAGAAGATTGCGCATCGGCAAGGCCCTCCCTTCAGGCGTGAGGCGCGGGGGCGTCCACCAGTTCGCCCTTTTCCAGGTGGACCACGTGCCGGGCGCTTTCCACCGCGTGCCAGTCGTGGGTGACCATGATGATCGTCTTTCCCATCTCCTCGTTCAGCCGGCGCAGGAGTCCGAGAATCTCCCCGGCGCTCTTGCGGTCGAGGTCCCCCGTGGGTTCGTCGGCGACGATGATCGTGGGGTCCGAGATGAAGGCGCGCGCGATCGCCACGCGCTGCTGCTGGCCGCCGGAGAGTTCGTTGGGGTAATGCTCCATTCGGTCCGAGAGGCCCACGAGCGCCAGCGCCGTCTCCACCCGCTCGCGCCTTTCGCGCCGCGACAGCGTCGTGAGCAGCAGCGGCAGCTCCACGTTCTCGAAGGCGTCGAGCACCGGCATGAGGTTGTAGAACTGGAAGATGAAGCCCACGTGGGAGGCCCGCCAGTCCGCGAGCTCGGCTTCCGAGAGCCGCGTGATGTCCTCCCCGTCGACGAGCAACTCGCCCGCGTCGGGCTTGTCGATGCCGGCGATGAGGTTCAGGAGCGTGGACTTCCCCGATCCCGACGGTCCCATGAGCGCGAGGAAGTCGCCTTCGGGGATCGTGAGCGAGAGGTCGAAGAGCACCGGCACGTCCTGCCCGCCGCGGCGGTATCCCTTGGCGAGTCGCGTGATCCGGACGATGGCGCGTTCGGGCGCGGGGGAGGCGTTCACTTCCCGAGCAGTGCCACGGTCGCGCCGTCGCGAAGCTTCTCCGGCGGGGAAATCGCCACCCGGTCGCCCGGTTTCGCGCCGGTGATCTCGAGAAGATCGCCCAGCTTTCGCAGGACGGTCACCGGCGCCTGCTTCGCGACGTTGTCCTTGTCGAGGATGAAAACGACGGACTGCCCGCCGCGCTTCGCGATCGCCTCGGGGCGCACGGCGGTCACCGCCTTTCGCTCGTCCGGCGCCGGCGCGCGCGAGAGGAACCCCACCTTCGCGCTCATGTCGGGGAGCACGCGGGAATCCCTCTCCTTGAACGTGACCTTCACCAGGAGCGTCGCCTTGCTGCGGTCCACCGTGGGAACGATGCGCGAAACTTCGCCCAGGAGGCGCAAGTCGGGGTAGGCGTCCAGCTGGATCTCGGCGGGCATGCCCACGCGGATCCTGGAGATCGAGGACTCCGACACGTCCGCCTCGACCTCGAGCGTGTCCATGTCGGCCATGTTCACCACCGCGCCCTTGGAATCGGCGGCCGACGAGAAAGGCGTGATGATGTCGCCCACGTTGGCGTTCTTGGTGAGGACGACGCCGTCGAAGGGGGCGCGGATGAGGGTCTGTTCGACCGCCACGCTCGCCGAGCGCACGTTGGCCTCGGCCACGCCGATGGCCGCCTTCAGGCTGGAGACCGAGGCGCGCGCCTTTTCCGCGCGGGCGCGGGCCGTGTCGAGCGAGGCTTCGGAGATGAACTTCTTCGCGAAGAGATCCTCGGCGCGGCCGAAGGCGGATTCGGCGTCGCGCAATTCCGCCGCGCCCTGCTCGAGGTTCGCCTTCGCGGCGTTCACGGCGGCCGTCGCGGAATCGCGGCTCGCGCCCACGTCGAGGCTTTCGAGCCGCGCGATCACCTCGCCCGCCTTCACGCGCGAGCCTTCCTGCACGCCCAGCCACTCCAGGCGCCCCGTGGCCTTGGTGGATATCGCGGCCTTGCGCGCCGCGGCCACGCGACCGGTGGCGTTCAGGATGGTGAAGCCTTGCGAGGGAAACGCGCTGGTGACGGTGGCAACGTCCACCACGGCGGGAGCGTTGGCGGACCGGTAGGCGAGGAAGGCTGCGAGGGCAGCGACGATGGCCGCGCCGGCGACCCACTTCTTCCAGCGAGGGCGGCGTTTGGGGCCGAAGGACTTTGCGCCGCGGTCGATCTGGAGCTTCGAGAGGTCCTGGGCGCTCACCCTGAAAATCCTTGCGAATCAAAGGGTCGAATTATACGCGCCGCCCTGCGGGGGAAAAGGAAAGGGGACGCTTCCCTTCATCGATGAAGGGAAGCGTCCCGTTCACCCCTTCACGCGATTCGCGCTAGAAGAGCTCGAGGGCGGCCGTGTGCAGGGGCTGGCCGCGTTCGGCGAGCGCCTCGAGGACGCTGAAGTGGTGCAGCCCGGGCAGGATGTGGAGCGACTCCACCTGCGGTGACCAGCGATCCGCGAGAAGGCGAGACTGGCGGATGAACTCGCCGCTTTCCGCGCCGCCGACGGCCACGGCGAGCGGCGCGCCGATCGTGGTCCGGCGCCCGTGGAGATCCAGGGCGCGCGCCGACGCCGCGTCGAGCCGCAGGTCCGCATTGCCCGAGAAGTGCGGCAGCGGCGAGAAGTCGAAGACACCGCTGATCGGCACGCCGCCGGCGATGCGCGACGTGTCGAACGCGATGCGATCGGGCGCCGCGGCGAACAGAGCGCCCACGAGATGACCGCCCGCCGAATGTCCCGCGACGACGATTCGCCCGGCCCCGGCTCCCTCGGTGCTCGCGTTGGCCGCGATCCAGTTCAGGGCGGCGATCGCATCGTCGACGATGTCCACGATCGACACCTCGGGGCACAGGCGGTAGTTCACGAAGGCGACGCTCACGCCTTCGGCCACCCAGCCCGGGGCGAGCCACGCGAACATCGACTTGTCGAGGCCGCGCCAGTAGCCGCCATGGAAAAAGACGAGGAGCCGGTCGCTGCCCGCCGCGGGAAAGAGATCGATGCGGTGGCGTTCATGGGGCCCGTAGGCGAGGTCCAGCCGCCCGGGGAGCGTTTCGCGCACGAAGCGCGAGTCCCGTTCCCAGCGTTCGAAGAACGCCCCGTGCTCGGGAACGAGTTCGCGGTTGTTGTACTCGCGCTCGACCCAGGCGGCGGTGATCTGCGCGGCAGGAATCCGGAAGGGTTCCATCGGAGCCGGGCCGTTCGCCGGCGATTCGCGGTTCCCGGGGAGCGTGGGCTCCCTACGGGAACGCGGGCATCGTCGGTTCGATGCCGTGGTCGCTCGCTTCCGGATGGCGGCTGTGCACCAGGTCCTGGATCTCCTCGACGCGGCCATCGGGAACGTCGACCAGCAGCAGGACGCGGCCTTCGCCGATTTCCTTGTCGAAGCGCTTGAGCATGGTGTTGGGCGTCGAGATGCCGATCAGGCTGGCCGCCCAGGCGCCGAAGAGCGCACCGAGCACCGTGGCGATCGGGATCGTCACGAGCTGGAGGTTGAGCCCCTCCACCTTCAACACGTAGAGGCCGATGCCGACGATGAGCCCGCCGCAGCCGCCCACCGCGAATCCCACGAGCAGGCTGTGCCTCAGGTCCGACTTCTGGAACCAGCTCGCCTCGTGCAGCTTGCCGAGCGACATGCCGCGGCGCGCGAGAAAGTGCATGTGGCGATCCTCGATGCGCGAGAGGAGCATGTCGTTCGCCGTCTGGACTGCGCTGCCGAGGTCAGGCAGCACGAAATACAGTCGCCTTTTCATGTAACCCCCCCAGGTGTGCAACGCCTTGTCTTCTTGTGCGGCCATTCTTGTCTCGTCCCCGGGCCGAGTCAAGGAAGCTCGTGCCACGGCCCCCGGGGAATCTCCGATTTTTCGTAGGGGCAATGGGGCGCCCGCGGCGCGCCGTTTCCGGTTCAGGCGTCATTGCAGCGGTGATAGACTGCGACGTCGCGCGCCGCGCTGGCGAATCGCGATCCCCGGACTGCGGCATGGCGAGCGCGGTTGCGGGATTCCCCGAATTCAAGAAACGGGGCCGGGCTTGAAGAACGCGATGGGAAATGTCTGGCGGAACGGCCTCGGCATTCTCGCCGGAGCCGGGATCGCGACGCTTTGCGCGACCGCGCGGGCCGCAGACCTGCCGGCATTCCGCGGCCCGCCGACGCGCATCACCGCCGAGAGCTATGAGCTGCACCTGTTCGCGCTCTATGCCGCGCTGGCGATCGGCGCCGTCATGTTCGGGGCAATGCTCTACTCCTTGTTCGTCCACCGGAAGACGGCCGCGCGCGCGGCCCGGCCATTCCACCGCAGCGTGGCCGTCGAGATCCTTTGGGCCTTGATTCCCTGGGCCGTCATCGTCGCGACGGCGTGGCCGGCAATGGAGGTCCTGTCGGAGGTCGAGAATCCCGCGCGCGCCTCGATCACCATCCGGGCGAGTGGCCTGCAGTGGAAATGGGGCTACGAGTACGTGAAGGGCGAGGGCGAGGGGATATCGTTCGATTCGAACGTGTACGCGCCGCAACGGCAGGTGGCCGAGGGCCCGGAGCCCGGCGGCGGCACCGGCCGGCTCGACGTCGACAACCCGGTGATGGTGCCGGTCGGCAGCAGAGTGCGCGTGGTCCTCGAGGCGAGGGACGCGATCCACTCGTGGCACGTGCCTTCCCTCGGCGTGAAGCAGTACGCGATACCGGGCCTCGTGCGCGAAACCTGGTTCAACGCCGCGAGGACGGGCATCTACCGGGGGCTTTGCAGCATCGAGGCCTGCGGCGCGGGACGCGCCTGCGTGCTCATCGTCGTGAAGGTGGTGAGCGAGGCGGACTACCGGCGATGGGTGGACGCCCGGAGAAGGGGCGCCGCCTCCGGCGTCGCCGGCGAGATCCGGACGCAGGGCGAACGGGACCATTCGGCCGGGAAAGCGCTCGCCGAGACCTGAATCCCGGCTCGTTGGCGCGAGGCGCTCGGCCCGCCGTCGCGATTCAGTGCGTCGCCTTCACCGCCACCGGGACCTCCGGCGCGAAGTGGGTACCCCGCGTGGCGAACGTGTAATTGCCCTCGAAGGACATGAGGCCCGTGAGGACCAGCAGGGCGCAGGTCGGCACGAGTATCGCGTACACGAGGGCAAGCCTCTCCCACGCCATGTGCATGAAGATGGCGATGATCAGCCCCGCCTTCAGGAACATGAAGAGCAGGATCAGCGTCCACCGGAGCAATCCCTGGAAGTGGAAGTAGTCGACGAGGTAGGAAAAGAAGCTCAGGACGAAGAGGAGCCCCCAGATCCACAGGTAGACGCTGATCGGGTGCGCCTGGCCTTCCAGCTTCTTCGGGGCGGCGATCGGGTGCTCGTGGCTGTCCGCGTGTGTCATGGGTCCCTCACCAGAGGTAGAAGAAGGCGAAGATGAAGACCCAGACCAGGTCGACGAAGTGCCAGTACAGGCCCATGATCTCGATCATCTCGTAGTTGCCGCGGCGGCCGGTGAGGAAGCCCGGCGCCTCGCGGTCGAGGTCGCCGCGCCAGACCTTCGCCGCCATGATGAGCAGGAAGAGCACGCCCACGGATACGTGGAAGCCGTGGAAGCCCGTGATCATGAAGAAGCTCGAGCCGAACTGCGCGGCGCCGAACGGGTTTCCCCAGGGGCGCACGCCTTCCATGATCAGCTTGGTCCACTCGAAGGCCTGCATGCCGACGAAGCTGGCGCCGAACGCCGCGGTCACGAGGATCAGGAGGGCGGTCGTTTTCCGGTCCTTCTGGTAGCCGAACTTGACCGCCATGGCCATCGTCCCGCTGCTGCTGATCAGGATGAAGGTCATGATGGCGATGAGGAGCAGCGGCACTTCCTGGCCGCCGACCGTGAGGGAAAAGACCTTGCTCACGTTGGGCCACGGCACCGTCGTGGACATGCGCACCGTCATGTAGCTCACGAGGAAGCTCGCGAAGATGAAGGTGTCGCTCAGGAGGAAGATCCACATCATGGCCTTGCCCCAGGGCACCTTCTTGAACGCGCGCTGGTCCGAAGACCAGTCGGCGACGATGCCCTGCATTCCCTCGAGCGGTGCAAGGGTTCCGGATGCCGTCGATGCGTCGTGCGCCATTTGCGGTGTCCTCCTCACGTGAACAGCAGAACGCCGAACAGGATCATCCAGATCACCAGAAGGAAATGCCAGTAGGCCGTGCACAGCTCCACGCTCATCCTCACCTGCTCGAGCGCCGCGCCCCGGCGCATCTTCACGAGCGTCGCGCCCCACACCCACAGCCCGCCCAGCAGGTGCAGCCCGTGCAGGGCGGTGAGGAAGTAGAAGAACGCGTTGGCGGGGTTCGACGCCACGTAGTAGCCGGCGGCGTCGAGGCTGCGCCAGGCCCAGAACTGTCCCGCGAGGAAGGCGAGGGTGCACGCGCCGCCGGCCAGCAGGCCGCGCCTCATGCCGGCTGCCTGTCCCGACCGGGACGCGTTCCTCGCCCGCTGGAAGAAGACGCTCCCCAGCGCGAGCGATGCGGTGTTGAACCACAGCACCATGGGCGGGGCGAGAGGCCGCCAGTCCACGCCCTCGCGCCGCATCAGGTAGGCGCTGATGGAAAGCGCGAAGAGCGAGGTGGCCACGGCCATGAACACGCCGAGACCGATCTTGATCGTGGGAAGGGGCAGGGTGCTGGTCGGGGAATGGTCCGCGCCGGGCCGCTCCTCCACCCAGGGACGGGCGCCGACCGAGGTCCGCACCAGCCACCAGATGACGGTGGCCATCACGACCGCCAGGGCGACGAGCGTCGTCGTCACTTCCGGACGTCCGACATGCCGGTGCCCGCCTCGCTCGGCGGATGGTTCTGCGGGATGAAGTCCTGGGCGGCGCCCGGGACGCTGTAGTCGTACGCCCAGCGGTAGACGACCGGAAGTTCCGCGCCGAAGTTGCCGTGCTTCGGCGGCGTCTCGGCCGTCTGCCATTCGAGCGTCGTGGCCTCCCAGGGATTGCCGCCCGAGGGCTCGCCCTTGAAGTAGCTCCACACCAGGTTGTACAGGAACAGGAGCTGGACGACGCCCACGATCAGCGCCGCGATGGTGATGGAGGCGTTCAGCGACTGCGCCGATTCCGGGATGAAATAGGTGTCGCCCAGGGCGTAGTACCGGCGCGGCACGCCGAGGAAGCCCAGGTAGTGCATCGGGAGGTAGATCGCGTAGGACCCGAGGAACGTGATCCAGAAGTGGATCTTGCCCATCGTGTCGTTCAGCATCCGGCCGGTCATCTTCGGGTACCAGTGGTAGATGGCGCCCATCACCACCAGGATCGGCGCGATGGCCATCACCATGTGGAAGTGCGCGACGACGAACATGGTGTCGGAAAGCGCCAGGTCGACCGCGACGTTGCCCAGGAAGATGCCGGTCAGGCCGCCGTGGATGAAGGTGAAGATGAACCCGATCGCGAAGAGCATCGGCACGTTCAGGCGGATGTTGCCCCGCCACAGGGTCAGCACCCAGTTGTAGACCTTGAGCGCCGTCGGGATCGCGATGATGAGCGTCGTGGTGGCGAAGAAGAAGCCGAAGTACGGGTTCATGCCGCTCACGTACATGTGGTGCGCCCACACGATGAAGCTCAGGCCGCCGATGGCCAGGATCGCCCACACCATCATGCGGTAGCCGAAGATGTTCTTTCGCGCGTTCACGCTGATCAGGTCGGAGACGATGCCGAAGGCCGGCAGCGCGACGATGTAGACCTCGGGGTGGCCGAAGAACCAGAAGAGGTGCTGGAAGAGCACGGGGCTGCCGCCGCCGTAGCCGAGCTGCTTGCCCTGGGACACGATCCCGGGCATGAAGAAGCTCGTGCCCAGCGTGAGGTCGAGCGTCATCATGATGGCGCTCACGAAGAGGGCCGGGAAGGCGAGGAGCGCGAGGATCGTCGCCATGAAGATGCCCCAGATGGTGAGGGGCAGGCGCATCAGCGTCATGCCGCGCGCGCGGGCCTGAAGCACCGTCACGACATAGTTCAGCCCGCCCATGGTGAACCCGATGATGAAGAAGGCGAGCGACACGAGCATCAGGATGATGCCCAGTCCCGCGCCCGGCGTGCCCGTCAGGATGGCCTGGGGCGGGTACAGGGTCCAGCCCGCGCCCGTGGGGCCGCCGGGCACGAAGAAGCTCGCGAGCAGCAGCAGGACCGCCAGCAGGTAGATCCAGTAGCTCAGCATGTTCACGTAGGGGAAGACCATGTCCCGCGCGCCGACCATCAGCGGGATGAGATAGTTGCCGAAGCCCCCCAGGAAGAGCGCCGTGAGCAGGTAGATCACCATGATCATCCCGTGCATCGAGACCATCTGCAGGTAGGCGCTGGGATCGATGAAGTTGAAGGTGTTCGGGAACCCGAGCTGCAGGCGCATCAGCCACGAAAGCACCAGCGCCACCATGCCGATCCCGATGGCCGTGAGGGAATACTGGATGGCGATGACTTTCGCGTCCTGGCTCCAGATGTACTTGCCGATGAAGGTTTTCGGGTGGTAGAGCTCCATCTCCTGCGTTTCGGCGGGAGGGGCATAGTCCGAGGCTTCATGTCCGATGGGAACGTAGGTCATCGAGGTCTCCGGTTCGCCGATTCCTTGCCTGCCACGTGGCGCCGCCCCGTGTCGTCGGGGAGCGCTGGAGGTCCGCTCATTTCAGTGCGTTGATGTAGGCCACCAGCTCGCTGCGCGACTTCTCGTCGGACAGGCTCGCGGACATCAGGGTCATCTGGCCGCCGTACTTGTCGCCCGGATGGGCGCCGCGAATGCGCTGCTTGAAGTTCGTGAGCTGCGTGGCCAGGTACCAGTCGCCCAGCCCCGCGATGCGCGGCGCATTCATGGCCTGGATCCCCTGTCCCCGGGCGCCGTGGCAGGCGCCGCAGGCGGCCGCGTAATGGGCCTCGCCGCCCGCCGTGACCTTGGCCTGGGACGCCGGGGCGGGGCTGTCCGGCATCGTCGCGATATAGGCCACGACGTTGTCGATCGCCGCGGCGTCGGCCAGCGTGGCGGCCATCGGCGCCATGGTCTTGCCGTGGGTGTCGTCCTTGTGCGCGCCGCGGATGCCCTGTTTGAAATTCAACAGCTGCTGCTTCAGGTACCAGTCGCCCTGGCCGGCCAGCCTGGGCGCGTGAAGCGCGGGATTGCCTTCGCCCTGGGCGCCATGACAGGCGCCGCATACGGCGTAAAGGGGCTGGCCTGCCGCGGCGTTCCCGGCCACCCGGGACAGCGTTTGCGCGAACGTGGGGTGCCCGGCCAGCCAAGCCTGGTAGGCGGCCTCGTCCTCGAGAACGAGCCTGCCGCGCATGGTGAAGTGCCCGACCCCGCAAAGTTCCTGGCAGAGGACATCGTACTTTCCGGCGCGTGTCGGCGTGAACCACAGGTAGGGCACCATGCCGGGCACCATGTCCATCTTCACGCGCAGTTCCGCCACCGCGAAGTTGTGCAGGACGTCCTTCGAGCGCAGCCGGGCCTTCACCGGCTTGCCGAGCGGAAGGTGCACCTCCTGGCTGGAGACCAGCACGTCGTCGCGCCCGTGGGGGTCGTCGGGATTCAGGCCGAACGGGTTGGCGTCGTCGATGAACCGCGTGCTGACGGTGCCCAGCACGCCGTCCTTGCCGGGGAAGCGGTAGCTCCAATGCCACTGCTGGCTGATCACCTCGAACTCGGAGGCATCCTCGGGGACGTTCACGAACTTCGCCCACACGACGAGGCCGGGAGCCAGCATGGAAACGATGCCCAGCGTCGTGAGTCCGATGAGCCACCACTCGAGCTTCTTGTTCTCCGGCTCGTAATGGGCCCGCTGCTGCTTCTTGTGGCGATAGCGCAGCACGACGTAGGCGAGGAACAGGTTCACCGCCACGAAGACGAAGCCGGTGACCCAGAACGTGATGTGGATCGTGTCGTCGATCGAGCTCCAGTGGGAGGCGATCGGCGTGAACCACCACGGGCTCAGGAAATGAAAGAGCACGGTGCCCACGATGAGGAGGATCAGGATGATTGCAATTGCCATGTCCGTTGCGCTCCTCGAAATGGCTGAAGCACGTGGCAGACAGGAGCCACGAATCCGCCGACCCGATCCGTCGACGGTTGCGTCTTGTGACTTTGCAGCGAAGATCCCCAGATTTCGTGCGCTCACCGTCTAGGCAGGAGTCGCAAGGCGGGGCAAGTCTAGCACGGTGAATTCCCGGACCTGAAAGGGATTTTCGGCAGACCCCGCGGCGACCGATGGTGCAACGCAACAGCGGCGCGCTTCCTCCGCTCGCGAGCCGCGGTGCCGCGGTGCGGAAAGTGCAAGGTCCGCCGGGCGGGGGCATACTGGTCACGGGCCCGACAGCCGAAACCACGAGCCGCCATCACGACGCCCATGTCCGAAACCGCCCTCGTCGGCCGCGAGATCCTCGCGCGCGCCGAAGCGCTCGCCCGCCACAGCGATTCGCCCGACCATTACACGCGAACCTGGCTCACGCCGGCGCACCTTGCCGCCGGCAGGCAGATTGCCGCGTGGATGCGCGAGGCGGGACTCGCCGTGCGCACCGACGGCGCCGGAAGCCTTGTCGGACGGTACGAGGGCGCGGCCCCGGGCGCGAAGGCGATCGTCACCGGGTCGCACTACGACTCCGTGCGAAACGGCGGCAAGTTCGACGGCGTGCTGGGCATCCTCGCGCCGATCGCTTGCGTCGAGCGACTGCACCGCCGCGGGGAGCGGCTCGCGTTCGCGATCGAGGTGGTCGCCTTCGCCGACGAGGAGGGCGCGCGCTTCCAGACGAGCTTCCTCGCGAGCCGCGCCTTCCTCGGGTCGTTCGACGAAGCGCTGCGCGAGCGCCGCGACGAAGACGGCATTTCCTTCGACGAGGCCATGGGCGCGGCGGGACTCGACCCGGCGGCGATCGCGGCCCACCCCTGCGACCCGGCGTCCATCGCGGCCTATGTCGAGGTGCACATCGAGCAGGGACCGGTGCTGCTGGAGGCGGGCCTTGCGCTGGGTGTGGTCACCGCGATCGCCGGCGGAACGCGCGAGCGCATTCGCGTGACCGGGGCGCCGGGCCACGCCGGCACCGTGCCCATGGCCATGCGGCGAGACGCGCTTGCCGCGGCGGCCGAGATGGTGGGCGCGGTCGAGGCACGGGCGAGGTCGGTGCCCGGCCTCGTGGGAACGGTGGGGCTCCTCGTGGTGAAGGACGGCACCGGCAACGTGATTCCCGGCGAAGTCGAATTCACCGTGGACATCCGCTCGGTCGACGATGCCGTTCGCGAGGCGGCCGAGCGGGACGTGGCCGCCGCCTTCGGGGAGATCGCCGCACGCCGGCGCGTGACGGTGTCCGCGGCCAGGAGCCACGCAGTCCGCGCGACCGCGTGCGATGCGCGCCTGCAGGACCTGCTGGCCGAGAGCGTCGTCGCGGTGGGCGCGGGCAAGCGCCGCCTGCCGAGCGGCGCGGGACACGATGCGATGGTGATGGCGCAGGTGGCGCCCGTCGGGATGCTCTTCGTGCGTTGCGGGGCGGGCGGCGTGAGCCACAACCCGGCGGAGACCGTGGACGAGGCGGATGCGGGATTGGCGGCGCAGGCCTTGCTCGATTTCTTCCGGAGGTTCCGGTGAGCCACGCCGGCGACCCGAAAGGCGTGAGCATGAGTCAATCGACTTCCGACCGGCTGGGAAAACCCCTGAAAGGCTGGCGGCTCGCGTTCCATACCGTCATCTTCGAGGCCGACACGAGGGCCGGCCGGCTCTTCGACCAGTGGCTGATCGCGGCCATCCTGGTGAGCGTCGCGGTGGTGCTCGCCGACAGCGTGCAGGCGCTCCATGCGCGGCACGGTGCCGAGTTCCACGCGATCGAATGGGTGTTCACGGTGCTCTTCACCCTCGAGTACGTCGCGCGGCTTTCCTGCGTTCGCCATCCGTGGCGCTATGCCACGAGCTTCTTCGGCATCGTGGACCTCCTGTCGGTGCTGCCCACCTACGTGGCGCTCCTCTTTCCGGAAGCCCAGGCGCTGCTCGACGTCCGGGCGCTGCGCCTGCTGCGCATCTTCCGAATCCTCAAGCTCACCGCCTACGTCTGGGAGTACCAGAGCCTGGGCCGCGCGCTCGTCGCGAGCCGCCGCAAGATCCTCGTGTTCCTCTCCGCGGTGCTGATGATCGTGCTGGTCATGGGCACGCTCATGTACGTGGTGGAGGGCCCCGAGAACGGCTTCACCAGCATTCCCACGTCCGTGTACTGGGCCATCACCACGATGACGACGGTCGGCTTCGGCGACATCACGCCGAAGACGGACCTGGGCCGGGTGATCTCCTCTCTCATGATGCTCGTGGGCTGGGGAACGCTCGCGGTGCCCACCGGGATCGTCACGTCGGAGATGACGGCGATGCGCATGATGCGCACGCCGACCACCCGCACCTGCCAGGAATGCCTCACCGAGGGACTCATGCCCGAGGCGGTGTTCTGCATGCACTGCGGCGTGCGCCTGCAGCCGCACGCGACCGACAAGGAGGCGGGCGCGGGCTGACGGGGCACTGCGCCTCGCGAGCGCCCCCGGTCCCGATCGCGTCACGGCCGTTGAGGCGCATCAATCCGGCCGCGAATCGGCCGCCGCTTCCGGGGAACTCGGCGCGGTCACGGGCCCTCCAACGAGCCCCGGCACGCTTGCCGACCCGGTCGCGCGAGCGCCCATGAATTCACGAGAGGAACAGACCATGAAAGCCAGATTCGCGATCGCCGCCCTCGCCGCGGCCTGCATATCGACCCTCGCTGCCGCCCAGATGGGCGCCGGCATGGACCCCCGCGGCATGGGCCCCGGCATGATGGGCACGCAGGGCGCGGCTTCCGGACCCGGCGTGCCGGGAGGGCAGGGCATGGGCCACGGCATGATGGGCGACCAGGACGGCTGTCCGATGGGCAAGGCCATGATGGGCGGCCATGGCAAGGGCCGGGGCATGATGGGCGGCCACGGCAAGGAAGGCGGCATGATGGGCGGCCACGGATTCGGGGCGCTCGAGTCGCTCGGTCTCAATGACGATCAGAAAGGCAAGGTCCGCGACATCCAGCGCGACACGCAGAAGAAGCGCCACGCGCTGATGGGCTCCCTGCTCGAGCTGCGCTGGCAGGCCGAGGACAACGCCCGGGCGGCGACCGTCGACGAGGCCGCGGCGCGCAAGCAATACGACGCGATGGCCGCGGTGAGGAAGCAGATGTTCGAGATCGGCCTCGACGCGCAAAAGCGCGTGGAGGCGGTGCTCAC
>DAORTX010000030.1:0-3196 GCA_035432885.1 Usitatibacteraceae bacterium | reverse complement strand
GGCGCCGAGGATCTCCTTCGTTTCGGCATCGACGATCACCTTCATGAAGCCCTGGGTTTCGCCCGCCTCGCGCGCGCGGCCCACGCGAGTCATGGGCAACTTCCCGGCCAGGAGCCGCCGGCCGCTCGCGAGGGCTTCGCGCTCGCTCAGGCCCGCGCGGCCCAGCGGCGGGTCGATGAAGAGCGCGTAGCAGGGGATGCGCTCGGAGATGCGCCGCCCGCGGCCGTTGAAGAGGTTCGCCGCGACGATCTCGTGGTCGTTGTAGGAGGTGTGGGTGAAGGCGCCGCGTCCGTTCGCATCGCCCAGCGCCCAGACGCCGGGCACGTTGGTGAGGCACCCGTCGTCGACGACGATGAAGCCGCGCTCGTCGGTCTCGATTCCCGCCACGTCGAGCCCCAGGTCGTCCGTGTTCGGCACGCGGCCCACGGCGAGGAGCAGGTGGCTGCCTTCGGCGAGCGGCGGTCCGTCGCCGCAGGCAAGACCGACGGCTACGCCATCGCCCTTTCCCGCGAGCGACAGGCAGTCGGCGCCGGTGCGGATCTCGATCCCCTCGCGCTCGAGTATCGCGCGGATCTCCGCCGACACGTCCTCGTCCTCGCGCGGCAGCAGACGGGGCGAGCGCTCCACGACGGTGACCCGAGAACCGAACCTGCGGTACATCTGCGCGAACTCCAGGCCGATGTAGCTGCCGCCGACGATCACCAGGTGCCCGGGCAGGTAGTCCACGCCCATCATCGTCGAGCTGGTGAAGAACGGGACGGCGTCGATGCCGGGCATCTCCGGGATCGCGGGCCGGCCGCCCACGTTGATGAAGATCCGGTCCGCGTCGAATTCGCGCCCGTCCACCACCACCTTCCGCGGGCCGGTGAAGCGCGCGTGGCCGCGCACGAGGGTGACGTTTCCCATGGCCGCGATCCAGGTGCCGAGTCCCTCGGTGGATTTCGCGACCACGCCGTCCTTGCGCGCCTTCACGGCGCCCATGTCCACGCGAACCTCGCCCGCGGCGAACCCGAACTCGGCGCCTCGCCGGGCCACGTGGGCCGCGCGGGCGCTCGCGACCAGGGTCTTCGTGGGAATGCAGCCCACGTTGACGCAGGTGCCGCCAAGGTGCTTTCGTTCGATCAGCACGGTATCGAGCCCCTCGCGGTCCAGCCGGGCGCACAGGGCCGGGCCCGCCTGTCCCGTGCCGATCACGATCGCATCGACATGCTCGCTCATGGATTTCCTCCCCCCAGGGGCTTGAAGTCTGCCCCGGCAGCCGCCATTTCGTACAGGTTATGCCCTGAATACAAGGAGTATCGAAAGTGACCGACACGACCGCCCCCGCCGCCCCCGCCGCAGAACGGGAGACCCTGGGCTTCCAGGCCGAGGTGAAGCAGCTCCTTCACCTGATGATCCACTCGCTCTACTCCAACCGCGAGATCTTCCTGCGGGAACTCGTCTCCAACGCCTCCGACGCCTGCGACAAGCTGCGCTTCGAGGCGCTCGCGAACCCCGGCCTCTTCGAAGCCGATGCCGACCTGAAGATCCGCCTGGACTACGACCGCAACGCGCGAACCCTCACGATCGCCGACAACGGCGTGGGCATGAGCCGCGACGAGGTGGTGGCGAACCTGGGCACCATCGCCAAGAGCGGCACGCGGGAATTCTTCCGGCAGCTGACGGGCGACCAGCAGAAGGACACGCACCTGATCGGCCAGTTCGGCGTGGGCTTCTACTCGTCCTTCATCGTGGCGGACAAGGTGACGGTGCTCACGCGCCGCGCGGGCGAGCGCGCCGACCAGGGCGTGCGCTGGGAATCCGACGGCGGCGGCGAGTACACCATCGAAATGATGGACAAGCCCGGCCGCGGCACCGAGATCACGCTGCACCTGCGCGAGGGGCAGGAAGACCTCGCCGACGGCACGCGCCTTCGCGCGATCATCCGGCGCTATTCCGACCACATCGTGCAGCCGATCCTCATGCCGAAGGAGGACTGGAAGGACGGCAAGCTGGAGAAGGGCGGCGAACCCGAGACGGTGAACCAGGCCTCCGCCCTCTGGGCGCGCGCCCGCGGCGACATCACCGACGAGCAGTACAGGGAGTTCTACAAGCACGTCGGCCACGACTTCGAGGACCCGCTCGCCTGGACCCACGCCCGCGTCGAGGGCCGCCAGGAATACACGCACCTGCTCTACGTCCCGGCGCGCGCGCCCTTCGACCTCTGGGACCGCAACGCCCGCCACGGCGTGAAGCTCTACGTGCAGCGCGTGTTCATCATGGACGACGCCGAGCAGCTCCTGCCGGCGTACCTGCGCTTCGTGCGCGGCGTGGTCGATTCCAGCGACCTGCCGCTCAACGTCTCGCGCGAGATCCTCCAGGAATCGAAGGACATCGAGGCGATCCGCGGCGGCTGCACGCGCAAGGTCCTGGGCCTGCTGGAGAGCCTCGCTGCCGACGAGAAGGAGAAGTACGCGGGCTTCTGGCGCGAGTTCGGCCGCGTGCTGAAGGAAGGGATCGGCGAGGACTTCGCGAACAAGGAAAAGATCGCTTCGCTGCTTCGCTTCGCCTCGACCCACGCCGACACGGACGAGGAATCGGTGTCGCTCGCCGACTACCTCGCGCGCATGAAGGAAGGCCAGGACAGGATCTACTACGTGAGCGCGGAATCCTTCAATGCCGCGAAGAACAGCCCGCACCTCGAGGTGTTCCGCCAGAAGGGCATCGAGGTGCTGCTCCTCACGGACCGCGTGGACGAATGGGTGGTGAGCCACCTCACGGAATTCGACAAGAAGGAACTGGCGAGCGTCGCGCGCGGCGGGCTCGACCTGGGCGCGCTCGCCGACGAGGCCGAGCGCAAGTCGGTGGAGCAGGACGCCACCGACCTGAAGGACCTGCTCGGGCGCGTGAAGGCGAGCCTCGGCGAGCGCGTGAAGGACGTGCGCGTGACCCACCGCCTCACGGAGTCGCCGGCCTGCCTCGTGGCGGACGAGCACGACCCCACCGGCAATCTCGCGCGGATGCTGAAAGCCGCGGGGCAGGCGGTGCCGCCGTCGAAACCCATCCTGGAGGTCAACCCGAGGCACCCCGTGGTGCTGCGCCTGAAGGGCGAGGAGAAGCGCTTCGACGACTGGGCGGCGGTGCTCTTCGACCAGGCCACGCTCGCCGAAGGCGGGCAACTGGACGATCCCGCCGGGTTCGTGAAGCGAATCAACGC
>DAORTX010000029.1:0-17117 GCA_035432885.1 Usitatibacteraceae bacterium | reverse complement strand
TGGGCGCCTCCTCGATCATGGGCTCGATCAACATCATCACCACGATCCTCAACCTTCGCGCCCCGGGCCTCACCCTCATGAAGATGCCGCTCTTCGTGTGGACCTGGCTCATCACGGCCTACCTCCTCATCGCGGTGATGCCGGTGCTCGCGGGCGCCGTCACGATGCTCCTCACCGACCGGCACTTCGGCACGTCGTTCTTCAACGCGGCCGGCGGCGGCGATCCCACGATGTTCATGCACATCTTCTGGTTCTTCGGGCACCCGGAGGTCTACATCATGATCCTGCCGGCGTTCGGCGTGGTCTCGCAGATCATCCCGGCCTTCGCGAGGAAGCCGCTCTTCGGCTACGCCTCCATGGTGTACGCCACCGCCTCCATCGCGATCCTGTCGTTCATCGTCTGGGGCCACCACATGTTCACGGTGGGCATGCCCGCCGCAGGGAACCTCTTCTTCATGTACGCGACGATGCTGATCGCCGTGCCCACCGGCGTGAAGATCTTCAACTGGATCGCCACCATGTGGCGGGGCTCGATGACCTTCGAGACGCCGATGCTCTTCTCGGTGGGCTTCCTGTGCCTCTTCACCATCGGCGGCTTCTCGGGACTGGTGCTCGCGATCACGCCGGTCGACATCACGCTGCACAACACCTACTACGTGGTGGCGCACTTCCACTACGTGCTGGTCTCGGGGGCGCTCTTCGCGATCTTCGCGGGCGTGTACTTCTGGCTGCCGAAGTGGACGGGCAACATGTACCACGAGGGCCTGGGCAAGCTCCATTTCTGGCTGTCGGTGATCGGCTTCAACCTCGCCTTCTTCCCGCAGCACTTCCTGGGGCTGGCGGGCATGCCGCGACGGATCCCCGACTACGCGCTCCAGTTCGCCGAGTGGAACATGTGGTCCACGGTCGGGGCCTTCATCTTCGGCTTCTCGCAGCTGCTCTTCGTCTACGTGATCGTGGAATGCGTCCGCTCGGGGCGCAAGTCCGAGCAGATGCCCTGGGAAGGCGCGGAATCGCTCGAGTGGACGCACCTGCCTTGCCCGGCGCCGTACCACACCTTCGAGACGGCGCCGGTGGTCAAGTGACGGGCGCGCAGGCCATGACCGGGAAACACGAGCCCACGCGGTCGCAAAGGCGACGGGCGGCCGTGACGGCCGCCGTCCTCGCGGCCCTGGCCGCGGCGATCTACCTCACCACCCTGCTCCAGTTCGTCCGCTGATGGACGCAGCTCTCGAAGCCCGCAACCGCCAGACGATGGTGAAGCTCGTCGTCATCGCCGTGGGCATGCTCGGCTTCGGATTCGCGATGGTGCCGATCTACCGGCAGTACTGCGAGGCCGTGGGCATCACGCAGGGCCGCGTCGTGGGCGCGGCGAACACGCAGGTCGACGCAAGCCGCTCGGTCACGGTGGAACTGCTCGCCTCCAGCGCCGGGCTGCCGTGGCGCTTCGAGGCGCTCGAGCGCGAGGTGAAGCTCCATCCCGGCGAGCTGGTCACGGTGAACTACCGCGTGTCCAACACCCTGGGACGCCCGGTCGCCGCGCACGCGGTGATGAATGCGGCGCCCTCGTACGCCGCGCAGTACATCGAGAAGCAGGCCTGCTTCTGCTTTTCCACGCAGACGCTCGCCGCGGGCGAGGAGAGGGTGATGCCGGTCGTCTTCCTCGTGAGCCCGAAGGCCCCGAAGGACCTCACGACGATATCGCTCTCCTACACGTTCTTCGAGCAGCCCGGGAGAAGTTCATGATGAAGGCCTTCAGGGCCGTGCTCGCGGGCTTCTTCGGCGTGCGCGGGAAGGCCGAATACGACGACGACGCGAAGCGCCTCACGCCGCAGGCGGTGATCGCCGCGGGAGTCGTCGCGGCCGTCGTCGTCGTGCTCGCGATCCTGGGGGTCGTGAAGCTCGTCACGCGGTAAGCGGCATCCATTCGAACCAGGCATCTCAAGGGAGTCACATCGTGGGCAATGCACAACCTGGCGGCTACTACTTTGCACCCCCGTCGCACTGGCCGATCGTCGGATCCGCGGCGCTCCTGCTGATGGCGATCGGGGGGGTCCTCCTGATGAACGGCTACGGGAACGGCTGGATGCCCTTCGGGCTGGGCAGCGCCGTCCTCGTCTACATGCTCTTCGGCTGGTTCGGCGCCGTCATTCGCGAGAGCGAGGGCGGGCTCTTCAACAAGCAGGTGGACATGTCCTTCCGCTGGAGCATGGGCTGGTTCATCTTCTCGGAGGTGATGTTCTTCGCGGCCTTCTTCGGCGCGCTCTTCTACGCGCGGGTGTATTCGCTGCCGTGGCTGGCCGACGCGGACAACAAGCTCCTGTGGCCGGAGTTCAGCGGCCAATGGCCGTCCGCCGGACCCTACCGTCCGCCGCAGTTCACCGCGATGCACGCCTGGGGCATCCCGGCGCTCAACACCTTCCTGCTGCTCACCTCGGGCGTGACCGTGACCTTCGCGCACTGGGCGCTCAAGATGGGCAACCGCAAGGGCCTGATCCTGGGGCTGCTCGCCACCGTCGTGCTGGGCTTCACGTTCCTCGGCTTCCAGATCTACGAATACGTGCACGCCTACGGCGAGCTGAACCTGAAGCTCACCACGGGCGTCTTCGGATCCACCTTCTACCTGCTGACCGGCTTCCACGGCTTCCACGTGACGCTCGGCGCGGTGATGCTCACGGTGATCCTCTTCCGGTCCATGGCGGGGCATTTCACCGCCGAGCACCACTTCGGCTTCGAGGCGGTGGCCTGGTACTGGCACTTCGTGGACGTGGTCTGGCTGCTGCTCTTCGTCTTCGTCTACTGGGTGTAGCCGGGCGGCGCCGCGCCCCGCGGCACGACAAGGAGATGATGGGGACGAATGAAGGGGGCGCTTCCCTTCGTGCCTGGCGATCACGGCACGAAGGGAAGCGCCCCCTTCATTTCTACAGCCGTCCGCCCGGGACGAGCCCGAAGAAGTACGATCCGACGAGGATCAGGAACACGAGCAGGGAGAGCGCGATGCGGACCGTGAGGGCGACCACCGCGCGGTTCGTTCCCCCCTTGTCCCGGTAGACGAAGTACAGACCCGAGAACAGGCTCGCGATGACGGCGAGAAGCAGCAGGATGACGACGATCTTCATGGCGGGCAATCGCGCGGGAATGTTCCGCGAGCGCGTATCTTACGCCGCCCGGTGCCGGGAATTCCCGTGAGGGCCGCGGGTTTCGATTTCTCGCCGCGCCTCCTGCCCACGGCGGCGGCGCTCGCGATGGTCGCCCTCACGGTTTCCCTCGGGCGCTGGCAGGCCGATCGCGCGCAGGAAAAGGCCGGGCGCCAGGCGCTGCTGGAAGCGCGGGTCGCCGAGACGCCGGTGAAACTCGATGAAACGGCCGGGTCCGCGCAGGCGCTGGTCTTCCGCCGGGTGCGCGTCGAGGGGCGTTTCGTTCCCGAGGGGCAGATCTTCGTCGACAACCGCCTCCACGACGCGCGTGCGGGCTTCCACGTCGTCACGCCGCTCGCCGTGGGCGGCAACGGGCCCCTCGCCCTGGTCGTGAGGGGATGGGTGGCGCGAAGCGCCGCCTATCCCGCCGCGCCGGAGGTGGCGGTGCCGGCCGGAGACCAGGTGGTGGAGGGGCTTGCCGTGCTCCCGCCCGCGCGATTCCTCGAGCTTTCGCCGGAAACGGTGACGGGAAACGTCTGGCAGAACCTGTCGATCGCGCGCTATGCCGATCGCGCGGGACGCGAAGTCCTGCCGGTGCTGGTCCTCGCCGCGACACCGGCGCCGGGACTCGCCGCCGTCGAGGAAAAGCCCGACGCGGGCATGGCCAAGCACCGCGAGTACTCCCTCACCTGGTTCTCGCTCGCGGCCACGGTGGCGGCCTTGTGGCTGGTCGTGAACCTGAAGCGGATCCGGCCCTGATGCGCCTTTCGCGCCTGAAGCTGCTGGCGATCATGGCGCTCTTCGCCTTGCCCATCGTGGCCTCGACGATCGCCTACCACTTCTTTCCCCCCGGGGCGACGGCCAACTACGGCGAACTCATCGTGCCGCCGCAGGCGATCACCACGTCGTCGTTCAGGCGCGTCGGGGGCGGCGAATTCGCCTTCGGGGAACTGCGGGGGAAGTGGGTGCTCATGGCCTCCGATTCCGGGACCTGCCCGGCCTCCTGCGACGCGAAGCTGCTCCTCATGCGGCAGCTGCGCCTCATGCTCGGGCGCAACGCCCACCGCCTGAGCCGCGTGTTCGTGGCCGACGACACTTACCCGATCGCGCCGCGGGCGCTCGCGCCCTACGAAGGGACGGTGGTCATCACGCCATTGCCGGGCATGGTGTTGCCCCTGTCCCCGGTGAACGACCGGGCGCACTTCTACCTCGCGGACCCGCTGGGAAACGTGATGATGCGATTTCCCGCGGATGCGGAGCCGCGGCGCATGCTGAAGGACCTCGAGCGGCTGCTGAAGGCCTCGCAGATCGGGTAGGGCGCGAGCCCCCGGGGCCGGGACGGCGAAGCCGGGGCGGTATAATTGCGGGCCCGCGACGCCAAGGCGTCGCGGATGACCACGAGCCTGGAACCTCCATGCGCAATCCCCACCACCGATGACGGCACAGGCGATCCAGGGCGCGGCGGACGTGCTCGGCCAGTTCTGGCGGCTCACGAAGCCGCGCGTGGTCTCGCTCATCGTCTTCACGGCGGTGATCGGCATGCTGCTCGCGGCGCCCGCGATGCCGCCCGTGGTGCCCATGATCTACGCGACCGCCGGCATCGCGCTCGTGGCGGGCGCCGCCGCGGCCTTCAACTGCCTCGTGGAGCAGAAGCTGGACGCGGTGATGGCGCGCACGCGCGGGCGGCCCACGGTCATGGGCTCCATCACCACGGCGCAGATCCTGCTCATGTCGGGCGCGGTCGGCGGCCTCGGCCTCGCCGTCCTCTGGCACGCCGTGAATCCGCTCACCATGTGGCTCACGCTCGCCACGTTCGTGGGTTACGCGATCGTCTACACGGTGATCCTGAAGCCCGCCACGCCGCAGAACATCGTGATCGGCGGCGCCTCCGGCGCGATGCCCCCGGTGCTCGGCTGGGCCGCGATCACGGGCGACGTGAGCTTCCAGCCGCTGCTGCTGTTCCTGATCATCTTCGCGTGGACGCCGCCGCATTTCTGGGCGCTGGCGCTCTACCGGCGGCGCGAATACGAGAGAGCCGGCATCCCCATGCTCCCGGTCACGCACGGAGAGGCCTACACCCGGCTGCACCTGCTCTTCTACACGCTCATTCTCGTGGCGGCGACGCTGCTCCCGTTCGCCACCGGCATGGCGGGGCTTTTCTACCTCGGGTCGGCGCTGGTGCTGGACGCGGTCTTCCTCGTCTACGCCGTGGCGATCTACGTGAGCTACACCGACTCGCTCGCCAAGCGCGCGTTCCGCTATTCGATCTTCTACCTGGCGATCCTCTTCGCGGCGCTCATGGTCGATCACTACCTTCCGCTGCTGTCCCGATGAGCGCGCGCCGGCGGATCCTGGGACTCGCGCTCGCCTCGGCCGCGCTCGCCGGCTGCGACAAGCTGCTGCCCGGGTCGCGCACGCCGTTCAACGGCGTGGACGTCACGGGATCCGACCTCGGGCCCGACTTCCGGCTCACGGACCACAACGGCCAGGAGCGCACGCTCGCGGATTTTCGCGGGAAAGTGGTCGCGATGTTCTTCGGCTACACCCACTGCCCGGACGTTTGCCCGACCACGCTGTCGGACTTCGCGAACGCCCTGAAGGCCCTCGGCGCCGAAGGGCAGCGCGTGCAGGTCCTTTTCGTGACCGTCGATCCGAAGCGCGATACGCCGGAACTGCTCAAGGCCTACGTCCCGGCGTTCAACCCCACCTTTCTCGGGCTCCACGGCGATGCGGCGGCCACCGCGAAGGTCACCAGGGACTTCAAGATCTACGCGGCCGAGCGCCCGGGGAAGACGCCCGAGTCCTACACCGTGGACCATTCGGCGCAGACGCTGGTCTTCGACACGACGGGGCGCCTTCGCCTCATGCTTGCCTACGGGACGCCGAGCGACAAGATCGCGGCGGACCTGAAGATCCTGCTCAATTCCTGAGCGCCGGGCGGGAAACGGAAAAGGGCCGCGAACGGGAGTTCGCGGCCCTTTGCATGCCGACCGGCCTTCGCCCCGCGCCTAGCGAATCGCGGCGAGGCTTCCCTTCATCTTCTGCATCGCCTTCGCCTCGATCTGGCGGATGCGCTCGGCGGAGACGCCGAACTCGTCGGCGAGGTCGTGGAGCGTCTTCGAATCGTCCGGTGCAAGCCAGCGCGCCTCGATGATGCGCCGGCTCCGCGCATCCAGCGACGCGAGCGCCTGCACGAGGCTCTCGGACTCGAGCGCCTCGGTCTGCCGGCGTTCGACGGCCTCGGCGGGGCCTTCCGCGGCGTCCGCGAGGAAGGCGATGGGCCCGACGCGCTCCTCGCCGTCCTCGGGCGAGGGATCGACCGTGATGTCGCGCCCCTGCATGCGGCCCTCCATCTCGACGACGTCCTTCTCCTTCACGTCCAGCGTCTTCGCGATGAGCCGCACTTCGTCGGGGGAGAGCGTGGCCGTCGACTTCTTGAGGCTGCGCAGGTTGAAGAAGAGCTTTCGCTGCGCCTTGGTCGTGGCCACCTTCACCAGCCGCCAGTTGCGCAGGATGTACTCGTGGATCTCGGCCTTGATCCAGTGGATGGCGAACGAGGCAAGGCGCACGCCGCGCTCCGGGTCGAAGCGGCGAACCGCCTTCATGAGGCCCACGTTGCCTTCCTGGATCAGGTCGGCCTGGGGCAGGCCGTAGCCCATGTAATTGCGCGCCACGGACACCACCAGGCGCAGGTGCGACAGCACCATGTCCCGGGCGGCGGAGAGGTCTTCCTTCTCGCGCAGCTGGCGGCCCAGCGCCACTTCCCGCTCGGCGCTGAGCAGGGGAATCGCGTTCACCGCCTGGACATAGGCTTCCAGGCTCCCGACCGGGGAAAGGATGGGAAAGGTCGTGCTGGTCATTCGGCTATCCTCCTCGATGCAATCTTAGCACTCGGGACATTTGAGTGCTAATCGGTCGCCGGGTTCCTCAATTCTCGACCGTAAAGCGCTTCAGCTCCCGGGAAACCGATAGCCAGGCACCCAGGACGCCCAGGGCGGACACCGTGAAGACGACGGCGGCGATGACCGGCGCCTCCAGGAAAACAACTTTGAATTCATAGGCATAGGAAGAAGTCAGGGCTCGCAATTCGGCGTTCAGCCACGCCACCACGAGGGCGGCCAGCCCGATCGCCGCGAGTCCGGCGGCGATTCCCTGCACGAACCCGTGGTAGAGCAGCGGCCGCCGGACGTCCGCGGCCGTGGCGCCGATCAACTGGCTCACCTCGATCTCGTCCCGGCGGGTGAGGACCTGCAGGCGGATCAGGTGGCCGACGATGAAGAGCACCGCCGCGCCGAGCACGACGGAGAACCCCGCCAGCGCCCGCTCGGCAAAACGCGTCCAGCGCGAGACCTTCTCGGCCCACTCGAATTCCGCCGAGACCTGGTCGACGCCGGGGAGCTTTGCCCATTCGGCCCGCGCCGCGCCGAGCCGCGCGGCATCGCTCGACTTCGTGCGCACGGAAAACGCGTGCGGAAGGGGGTTGCGGTCGAGGTTGGCCAGCAGGTCCGCCAGATGAGAGGTGGCCTTGAGCTCCTCCAGCGCCCGGTCCCGCGGCACGAAGCGAAGGGAGGCCGTGTCCGGGTGGGCCTTGAGCGCCGCCTCGATGCGCCGGACGTCGTCGTCGGTCGCCTCCAGCGCGAGGAACACATTCACGTGCGGCTCGGTGTCGAATCGCGCGGCCACGGGCGCCACGCTCTGCACGAGCGCCGCGGCGAGCACGGGGAGGGCGACCGCCAGCGCGATGACGGAAACGGCGAGCGCGCTCGCGAGCGGCTGCGCGGAGATGAGGCGCGCGGCGTCGGCGAGCGCCAGCCGGTGGAGGCGAAACCAGGCGCTCATGGGCCGGGCGCGCCGAGCTGGCCGCCGCGGATGGCCAGGCGCCTCGCCCCGAGGTGCGCGAGCGCGGATTCGTCGTGGGTCGACAGGAGCACCGTGACGCCCACGCGATTGAACGACACGAAGAGGTCGAGGATCGCGCGCGAGGACTCGGCGTCCAGGTTGCCCGTCGGCTCGTCGGCGACCAGGATCCCGGGCCGGTTCACGATGGCGCGGGCGATGCAGAGCCGTTGCTGCTCGCCGCCGGAGAGCGTGACCGGCATGGCCCGCTCCTTGTCGAGCAGCCCCACCTTGTCGAGTGCGGCGCGCACGCGCCGGCCGGCCTCGTCGGCGCTGGCGCCCGCGATCCGCAGCGGCAGCGCGACGTTGTCCCGGGCCGGCCGGTCGAAGAGCAGCTTGTGGTCCTGGAAGACGAAGCCGATGTGGCGCCTCAGGATGGCGAGCGCCGTCTCGCCGAGCGAGGAAAGGTTCTGCCCGTTGACCACGACACTGCCGCGGGTCGCGCGCTCGATGCCCGAGGCGAGCTTCAGCAGCGTCGACTTGCCCGCGCCCGAGTGCCCGGTCACGACGACCAGCTCGCCGGCATCCACGTCGAGCGTTACGTCACGAAGGGCCTCGTGCCCGTTCGGGTAGCGCTTGGAGACGGCGGAAAAACGGATCATCCGAACAGCGCGTCCACGAAGTCGGCGGCGACGAACGGGCGAAGGTCGTCGGCCTTCTCCCCGATGCCGATGAAGCGGATCGGCACCGGGTGCTCGCGGGCGATCGCCGCGAGCGCGCCGCCCTTGGCGGTGCCGTCGAGCTTGGTGACGATGAGCCCGGTGAGCGCCAGGGCGGCGTCGAAGGCCTTCACCTGCGCCACGGCGTTCTGGCCGGTGTTCGCGTCGAGCACGAGCCAGGTCTCGTGGGGCGCGGCCGCATCGGCCTTGGCGATGACGCGCTTCACCTTGCGGATCTCCTCCATGAGATGCAGCTGCGTGGGCAGCCGGCCGGCGGTGTCGGCGAGCACCACGTCGATGCCCTTCGCGCGGGCCGACTGGATGGCGTCGAAGATGACGGCGGCCGAATCGCCGCCGGCCTGGGAGACGACGGTCACGCCGTGGCGCTCGCCCCAGGACTGCAATTGTTCGCGGGCGGCGGCGCGAAACGTGTCGCCCGCGGCGAGCAGCACGGAAAGCCCCTGCGACTGGAAGAGCCGCGTGAGCTTGCCGATGGTGGTGGTCTTGCCCGCGCCGTTCACGCCGGCCAGGAGGATCACGAAGGGCTTCGGTCGCGTGGCCGCGCTCGCCCGCTCGAGGGGGGCCAGGAGCGCCGCGAGCGCTTCGCGAAGCTCGGCTTCGAGCTGCGAGGCGTCCTCGAGCCGCTTGTCGCGCGCCGCCTTGCGCAGCACCGCGATCAGGTGCGCGCTCGCCTGCACGCCGACGTCGGAGGCGAGAAGCTGGGTCTCCAGCGCCTCGTAGAGCGCCTCGTCGATCTTCGGGTGCGCGCGGAAGACCTGCGCCGCCTTGCGCAGGCGCTCGCCCGAGAGCGCGAGGCCGCGGCGGAGGCGGGACTTCCAGTCCGACGCGGGCGCATCGTCCGACTTCTTGGATCCGAGGGAGAACATGGAGGGCGGCCCGGAGCGCCGCTGGGAGGAAGAGTCGCGAATATTTTACGGTATCATCGCCCGCGATGACCGCCGTGCGCCGAATCGGGAGCGGGCCGAAGCCGGGCCGAAGCGGCGCGGGAGCCAATCGCCTCCGCATCGTCGGCGGCCTGTGGCGAAGCCGCGTCGTCCGATTCCCCGGGGCCGCGGGCCTTCGCCCGACGCCCGACCGCGTCCGCGAGACGCTGTTCAACTGGCTCGGACAGCGCCTCGCCGGGCTCGCCTGCGTGGATCTCTTCGCGGGCAGCGGGGCGCTCGGCTTCGAGGCGAAGTCGCGCGGCGCGGCGCGGGTGGTGCTGGTCGAGCAGGACCGGAAGGTGGTCGAGCAATTGAGGCGCTCGGCCGGGGAACTCGGTGCCGGCGACGGCCTCGAGGTCGTGCAGGCGGAAGCGCTCGGCTGGCTCGCGGGCCGCGGCGAGCGCTACGATGTGGCTTTCGTCGACCCGCCGTACGCCTCGGATCTGGCCACGCCCGCGCTTGCGGCGCTCGAGGCGAGGTTGAACCCCGGGGCTCGCGTCTACGTCGAGGCGGCCTCCGCCCCGCAGGCCCCTTCCGGGAAATGGACGAAGCTGCGGGATGGCGCCGCCGGCGCGGTGAAGTTCGCGCTTTTCGAGTTCGCGGGAGATGCCGGAGAGCCGGCGCAAGAGGATAACGAATGATGACCATCAAGCGCGCCGTCTACCCGGGCACCTTCGACCCGATCACCAACGGTCACGAGGACCTCGTCCAGCGCGCCTCGCGCCTCTTCGACGAGGTGGTCGTGGGCGTGGCGCACAGCCAGGCGAAGCGGCCCTTCTTCTCGCTCGAGGAGCGGGTGCAGATCGCGAAGGAGGTGCTCTCGGTCTACCCCAACGTGAAGGTGCTCGGGTTCGCGGGCCTGCTCTCGGAGTTCGTCCGCGAGCACCAGGCGGGCGTGATCCTGCGCGGCCTTCGCGCCGTGTCGGATTTCGAGTACGAGTTCCAGCTGGCCGGCATGAACCGCACGCTTGCCCCCGGCGTGGAGACGCTCTTCCTCACGCCGTCGGACCGCTACCTGTTCCTGTCGGCAACGATCGTGCGCGAGATCGCGGTTCTCGGCGGGGACATCGCCGCCTTCGTCCATCCGGTCACCGCGGAGCGCATCCGCGAGAAGGTCGGCCGTCCGGCGGGCGGCTCATGAGGAACCGTCCGTGGCGTTGATGATCACGGACCAGTGCATCAACTGCGACGTGTGCGAGCCCGAGTGCCCCAACGGCGCGATCGCGCCGGGCCCGGAGATCTACGTGATCGATCCCGGCAAGTGCACGGAATGCGTCGGTCATTTCGACGCCCCGCAATGCCGTGAGGTCTGCCCGGTCGACTGCATCCCGCTCGACCCCGCGTGGAAGGAGTCGCAGGGCGAGCTTCGGGCGAAGTACGAGCGGCTGGTGGCTTCGGGCGCGGCCCGGGCGGCGAGCTAGCGCGACTCCCCCACGTCGAGGAGCCGGGCGAGCCGCTCGTCGTGGGACTCCCAGTCGAGCATGCGCTCCTCGCATTCGCGCACGAAGGCGTTGAGGCCCTCGATGCGCTCCAGGAGCCCGGACTCGGCGTCGCGAATCCTCGCCATGCCCTCGATGCGGCCGTTCGCCTGGTCCTGGAAGGCGCTCACCTGCGCTTCCAGCGGGCGGATGAACGAGTTCATCCACGCGCGCACCTCGCGATCGGCGATCTCGAAGACGTGGATCGACTTGAGCGCCACGGTGTCGAAGAAGAGCGCCGCCAGCGCGCGCCGGCCCCGGGTCAGCAGGCTGGAGGCGCTGCGAAAGTCGCGCGAGCAGTGCTCCTGGAGGCGGTCGAGTTCCAGGAGAAACCGGTCGGTGGAGAAGGGGGCGACTTCCACGGGAGCAAGGCCCCAGGAATCGGCGAACCGGCGGTTCACCGTGGCCATCATCGCCTTCACTTCGCCGATCACCTCGACGGCGCGGGTGATCCGCTCGCGAATCCCGCGAAAATAGCCATCGACCGTCTGGCCGATCGCGCCGCTGAAGGGGGCCGCCATCACGGCCGCGCGCGCCCGGATGCCGGCCTCGCGCGCCGAGTTGGGGTCGAGGACCAGGGCGAGTTCGTCGACATGGCGGTTGTGCACGGCCCTCAGGCCCGTGAGCGCGGTGCGCGCATCCTCGATGCGGGCGCGCTCGTCGGCGGTCTTCTTGCCGAGGGTATCGACGAGCTTCTGGTTCCTGCCCTGGAGGCTGCCCAGCTCGCCGATCTGCTCCTGGACGAAAGTCCGGCGGCTGTCGAGCAGGGCGCGCGTCTCCGCGAGAAGCGCCCTCGCCTCGGCGCGCACCGACCGCGCGTGGTCCGCCTGCCTTGCGCGCACGAGGCCGCTCGCGAGCGCCTGTTCCAGGCGGTAGAGCCGGCTCTTCGCGAAGCCGTCGCCGTCGCCCTCGGTGCGCGCCGCGAGGCCCTGGCGCGCCGACAGCGGAAAGACCTGCGTCGGATCGATGCCCAGCGTCTCCGCGACGTCGCGCACCTGCCGGTCGATTTCGGAGAGGACCTGCGTCTCGGCGCGGGCGCCGTCGCGCAACTCGTCGATCTTGTTCAGCACGACGTAGCGCGTGTGCCCCAGCCCTTCCATCGGCTCCACGTGCTCGCGCCACAGGTCGAGGTCGGCCTGCGTGATGCCGGCATCGATGGAGAGCATGAAGACCACGGCATCGGCGTCCTGGAGCCTGTGCATCGTGAGCTCGGGCTCCGTGCGCAAGGCATGGAGGCCGGGCGTGTCGAGGATCGTGAGTCCCATCGCGAGGAGCGGGTGCGGGAAGTTCACGATCGCATAGCGCCAGCGCGGGATCTCGACGCGCGCGCCCGGTTCGCCGGAGAGCCCGAGGTTGTGCGCGTGGGCGGCCGAGACGGTCTGCGTCTCCGACAGCACGTCGAAGGCGTCGGCGAGGCTTTCGGGCCGCGCGGGATCGAGGGCGATGGACTTCCAGTCGTCGGCCTCGGCGATGAATTCGCGAAGCGCCCTGGGCGTCTCGCGGGTTTCGATGGGCAGGAGCCGGATCGAGGGCGGGCGCGACGGATCGTGGAGGATCTCGGTGGGGCACAGGGTCGCGTGCCCCACGCCGGCGGGCAGCAGCCGCGTCCCGATGTCGGCGAAGAAGAGCGCGTTGATGAGCTCGCTCTTGCCCCGGGAGACCTCCGCCACGAAGGCGATCGACAGGCGGTCGTTGGCGAGCCTGCGCTCCAGGTGCGCGAGGCGGGACGCGGTGTGCTCCTCGGTCAGGTGGTGCACGAGCGCCCAGCGGCGAAGTCCCGTGAGCGCCGTCGCCACTTCATCGCGCCAGTCCTTGAGGGCGGCCAGGCTGGGCTCGAAGGCGCGATCGTGCATGGCTCCGCCGGCGCTCCTCACCGCTGGCACGACGCGCAGTGAAAGGTCGAGCGTCCCGCGTGACGCGAGGCGCTGACCGGCCGGCCGCAGGCCGGGCAGGGTTCGCCCTGCCTGCCGTACACGGCGTATTCGAGCTGGAAGTGCCCGGGAGCCCCGTCGCTTCCCACGAAATCGCGCAGCGTGCTGCCGCCGGCCGCGAGGGCGCGCTCGAGCGTGACGCGGATCTCCCTGGCGAGGCGCTCGAAGCGGCCGAGGGCGATGCGCCCCGCCGCCCGCGACGGGAGGATACGAGCGGCGAAGAGCGCCTCGTTCGCGTAGATGTTGCCGATGCCCGTGACCACGCGGGAATCCATCAGGAACTGCTTGACCGGCGCCCGCCGCCCGCGCGAGGCGCGGTGCAGGTACTCGCCGTCGAACGCCTCTTCGAAGGGCTCCACGCCCAGGCCGTCGAGCAGCGCGTGGTGGCCGGGGTCGCGCACCCACAGCACGGCCCCGAACCGGCGCGGGTCGTTCAGGCGCACGATGTCGCCGCTGTCCAGCGCGAGGTCGACGTGGTCGTGGCGACGAACGGGCCGGTCGGGCGGGACGACCGTGAGGTTGCCCGACATGCCGAGGTGGACGAGCAGGTGGCCCGTGCCGCAGTCGAACAGCAGGTACTTGCCGCGCCGGCGGATCGCCGACACCCGCGTGCCGCGCAGGCGCGCGGCGAGATCGCGGGGCACGGGCCAGCGAAGGCGCGGCTCTCGCACCACGACGTCGCGGATGGAGCGGCCCACGACGCGGGGCAGGAGACCCAGGCGGGTCGTCTCGACTTCCGGAAGTTCCGGCATAGGGGATGGGGAGTTTGCGCAGATTATAAGGCCAGCGGGCGAAACGCCCCGGCGCTTGCGCGGTCCAACGGGCTCGCGGGTCCCGGTGGACGGCCCGCGGAAACGTTCTATGATGGGCATGCGCAATGGGCGCGGACGGCGTGGCGGGAGCGACGGTCGATGGCGAAAGGCAAGACGGGTCTGGCGGTGGCGTTGGTGGCGGCGGCGGTGTGGTCGTCGTCGGTCGCCGCCCAGCAGGAAGGCGCGATGCCGCCGGGGCGCGAGGAGGCGATGTTCGAGTTCCTCGCCGCGGAACTGGCTGCCCAGCGCGGCGATGCGGGCGCGGCGCTCGCGGACATGTCCCGGCTCGCCCGCGAGCTTCGCGACCCGCAGATCGCGCGGCGCGCGGTGGAGCTCGCCATCCGCGCACGCGCCATGGATCCGGCCCTCGAGATGGCGATGCTCCTGGTGGAGCTCGAGCCCGAGTCGACGCTCGGGCGCGACCTGGTCGCCTCTCTCCTGGCGAACCGGGGCGACGTGCAGAAGGCGCGGGAGACGATCGCGGCGTTCGTGAAGGCAAGCCCCGTGAAGCCGCTGCTCCTCACGCAGCTCGCGTTCTACTTCGGCCGCTATCCCGACAAGGCCGCCGTCCTCGAGGCCACGCGCGCCATCGTGTCGCCTTACCCGAAGCTCCCGGAATCGCGCTATGCGCTGGGCGTCTCGGCGCTCGTCGCGGGCAGCCTGGACCTCGCGAAGGCCGAGTCGAAGGCCGCGCTCGACATGAAGCCCGGCTGGACGGAGGCCGCCGTCCTTCGCGCCCAGGTCCTCAAGAAGGAGACGCCCGACGAGGTGATCCCGTTCTACCGCGCGTTCGTCGCGAAGTATCCCGATTCGAAGGACGTGCGCCTGCAACTCGCGAGGGAACTGGCCACCGCGCGGCGAAATGCGGAGGCGAGGGACGAATTCCGGGCGGTCGAGCGGCTGGCCGGCAGCGACCCGCAGGTGCCCTATGCGATCGGCCTGCTCGCGCTGCAGCTCGAGGACTATGCCGACGCGGAGGTTGCCTTCAGGCGCTCTCTCGGCATGGGCCATCCCGATCCGGGGGCGGTCTACCTCGGGCTCGGACAGGCGGCGGAAGGGGCCAAGCGCGTCGACGAGGCCCTCGACTGGTACGGCAGGGTCGAGATGGGCGACAGGATGCGCGCGCAGATGAGGATCGCCGCGCTGATCGCCAAGCGCGACGGCCTCGAGAAGGGCCGCGCGTACCTGCAGACGGTCGAGCCGCGCACGCAGGAGGACCGCATCCAGGTGGTGCAAATCGAGGCCCAGTTGCTGCGCGACGCCAAGGCCTGGCAGGACACCTTCGACATGCTCTCGAGCGCGGTGGAGCGCTTTCCGGAATCCTTCGAGCTGCTCTACGACCGCGCCATGGCGGCCGAGCGCGTGAACCGGCTGGACGTCCTCGAGGCCGACCTTCGCCGCGTGATCAAGCTGAAGCCCGACTATGCGCACGCCTACAACGCGCTGGGCTACACCCTCGCCGACCGGACGGACCGGGTCGACGAGGCGCTGGCGCTCATCGAGCAGGCGCTGAAGCTCTCGCCGGACGACCCGTTCATCCTGGACAGCATGGGATGGGTCCAGTACCGCCGGGGCAGCCTCGACGAGGCGCTCAAGCACCTGAGGGGCGCCTACGAGGCGAGGCCGGACCCGGAAATCGCGGCACACCTGGGAGAAGTGCTCTGGAAGCTCGGCCGCAAGGACGAGGCGAACCGGGTGTGGACGTCGGCGCTCACGGACCACCCGGACCACGAGACGCTCCTTGCGGTGATCCACAAGTTCAAGCCCTGAGGCCGCCCGGCCCGGCCGTTTTCCCGTGACTCGCCTCGCCCTGCTGGCCGTGGCGCTGCTCGTCTCCGCGTGCGCCGCCGTCGCTCCCGCCCCGGTGCGGCTGGACGGCCTGCCCGTTTCCTTCGAGATGTCCGGGCGCCTGTCGGTCGCGCGCTCGGGGCAGGGGCAGATCCTGCGGCTTCGGTGGGATCACGGGCCCGGCGAGGACACGTGGACCCTGGCATCGCCCGTCGGCACGGAAGTGGCCAGGATCGAGCGCGCGGAATCCGGGCTGGTCGTCCATCGTCCCGGCGCGGCGCCGATGTCGGCGTCGAGTTTCCCGGAGCTCTCGGAAAACCTTCTCGGCGCGGCGCTGGACGAGCGGCTCCTCGTCGCGTGGCTGCACGGAAGGCCGATCGCCGGGCCGGAAGGCTGGGCGGTGACCATCGATGAATCGCAGCGGTTCGGGGAGACGGAAGTCGCGCGGCGCATCACCGCCTCCCACGGAGACACGACCGTGAAGCTCGTGGTGGACGATTACCGGCGGCGTTCCGAGTAGGCCATGCGGCTCGACGGCCCCGACCATCCCGCGCCCGCGAAGCTGAACCTCTTCCTGCACGTGATCGGGCGGCGGGCCGATGGCTACCACCTGCTCCAGAGCGCCTTCGCGCTCATCGACGCGGCCGACCGCCTGCGCTTCGCGATCCGGATCGACGGCCGGATCCGGCGCGTGAGCGACTTGCCCGGCGTGACCGAAGAGGCCGATCTCGTGGTCCGGGCGGCCGCGCTCCTGAAGGCCGAGTCCGGCACCGGACTGGGGGCGGACATCGAGGTCGACAAGCGCCTTCCCCTGGGCGGCGGCGTGGGCGGGGGCAGCTCGGATGCCGCGACGACCCTCATCGCGTTGAACCGGTTGTGGAAGACCGGCCTGGACCGCCCGGCGCTGCTGGCCCTGGGAGCCCGATTGGGCGCCGATGTCCCGTTTTTCGTCTTCGGCCGGAATGCCTGGGTCGAGGGCGTGGGGGAGCGGCTCACCCCGCTGGACTTGCCCCCGGCCTGGTACCTGGTGCTGGTGCCTCCCGTGGCCGTGCCGACGGGGGAGATCTTCGCGGCCCCGGAATTGACCCGGCATACGGAAGCCCTTAAAATCGAAGACTTTTCGGCGCATGCAGGGCCAGACCGGTTCCGGAACGACCTGGAAGCGGTGGTGGCCGCCCGGTACCCCCGGGTTCGCGAACACCTGGAGTGGCTTGCCCGGCACGGTCCGGGGGGGCGGCTTACGGGGTCCGGCGCGTGCGTCTTTTCCCGGTTCGAGGACCGGGATGCGGCCGAGAGGGTGCTGGAAAAGCTCCCCGGGACGATGAAGGGATTCGTCGCACAGGGCCTCGAGGAACACCCCCTGCGCGGATTTTGACGGGTAGCACCGCGGCCGGCGCGTTTGCCGGGAGCGGACGCAAGGGGAGTCGCCAAGTTGGTTAAGGCACTGGATTTTGATTCCAGCATTCGAAGGT
>DAORTX010000028.1:14735-17888 GCA_035432885.1 Usitatibacteraceae bacterium | reverse complement strand
GCAGCTGCACGTTGGCCGTGGCGAAGGGGTCGATGCCCATCGCCTTCAGGTCCGAGGCGGTCGTCCGGTAGGGAACGATCCGCTCGACCGTGGCGCGCGCCTCGGCAAAGCTTCGCCATTCGCTCTTCACCTCGGTGCGGGCCTTGGGAAGCAGGTCGGCGCATCCCGTGACGGCAAGGCATGCGACGAGCCAAGCCGTCACTGTGCCCCTCGCGAGGCGACAATGCTTGCGTGGCGGGGGCGCTCCGACCGTCATCGCCGTCCTTCCTTTCCTTCAGGCTAGGGCGAAATGGTAGCGCATCGTTGACGCGCATCAAGGGCGAGCCCCGCGGCCGAGCCAAGTCGGCTTGCGCGGGTCGCGGGGCCGATGCACGATGCCGGGGTGGTCGCGTACAATGCGCGGCTTTGCCCTCCACCCCGAATCCGATCGAGATGCAAAAGCCCTTCCCCGTCCCCGTCCGCACGAACTACTCCTGCAAGAAGTGCCCCGCCTACTGCTGCACCTATGAGGAAATTCCGGTGAAGTCGCGCGACATCGCGCGGCTCGCCCGGCATTTCGGCATCGAGCCCGCGCAGGCGCAGGCGCGGTTCACGCGCCTCGACGAGAACGGCGTGGCCCGCGTGCTTCGCCACCGCAAGGACAGCGTCTTCAAGTCGGCCTGCACCTTCCTCGACCAGGAAACGCGCCGCTGCACGGTGTACGAGGCGCGCCCCGCGATCTGCGGTGACTTCCCGGGCGGTTCGCGCTGCGGCTACTACGACTTCCTCAAGTTCGAGCGCCATCACCAGGACAACCCGGAGTTCATCGCGCTCACCTGAGGCGCCTGCCATGGGATCGTTCGCCCTTCGCCCCCTCCTGCCCCTGCTGGCGGGCCTGGCGCCGACCCCGGGCTTGGCGCAGCCCTTCCCGTCGCTTCCGATCACGATCGTCGTCCCCGAAGCGCACGGCGGGCAATCCGGTCGCCTCTTCGACATGATCCGCCTGGACCGGGAGCCGTGGCCGAAGCTCGGCCGACAGCCGGCGGGAACGCAGTAAGGCGGAACGGGGACGTGCGGTCCGGATCCGGGGAAACGCGAGCAGGAGGAACGGCCATGAACGAGAATCGACAGGCATTCAGGCTCACCTACTCCACGATGTTCGACCCGCCGGAGGAACTCCACCAGCGGTTCGAGGCGGCGTTGGCCGGCGTGAAGGCCGGCCTGGGCGCCTTGCATCCCATGCGCATCGGCGCCGAGGCGAGGCTCGCGCGGCAGGAGTTCGAGGTGCGCTCCCCCATCGATCGCGAGTGGCTCCTCGCGCGCTTCCCCCGCGGCACCTCGCAGGACGCATCCGACGCCGTGGCCGCCGCCCGCGCCGCGTTCCGCCCGTGGGCCGCCATGCCCTGGGCGGAGCGAGTCGACCTGCTTCGCAAGGCCGCGACGATCATCGAGACGCGGGTCTACGAACTCGGCGCGGCCATGGCGCTGGAAGTCGGCAAGAATCGTCTCGAGTCGATCGGCGAGGTGCAGGAGACCGCCGACCTGATCCACTGGTACTGCGCGGAAATGGAGGAGAACGGCGGCTTCGTGCGCTTCCTCCCCGACGACCCGATCCCGGGTTTCGCGAGCCACAACCGGACCGTGCTGAAACCCCACGGCGTGTGGGTCGTGATCGCGCCGTTCAATTTTCCGATGGCGCTCGCCGGCGGTCCCATCGGCGCCGCGCTCGTGGCCGGCAACACCGTCGTGTTCAAGGTCGCGAGCGACACGGCCTGGAGCGGGTCGCTGCTCATGGAGGCGTTTCGCGAGGCCGGGATTCCCGACGGCGTCGTGAATCACGTGACGGGCGGCGGCACGGAAGTCGGGGCGGCCCTCGTTCGCCACCCCGATGTCGCCGGCATCACCTTCACCGGCTCGGGCGAAGTGGGCCTGGGCATCGCGCGTTCGTTCGCCCAGGGGCGCTGGCCGCGGCCCTGCATCGCCGAGATGGGCGGCAAGAATCCCGTCATCGTCACCCGCCACGCCGACCTGGATCGCGCCGCCACGGGCATCTTCCGGTCGGCGTTCGGCCTGCAGGGGCAGAAATGCTCCGCCGCCTCCCGCGTCTACGCGGAGCGGCCGGTGCGCGACGAACTCGTCGCGCGGCTGGCGAAGCTCGCGGACGAAGCGGCGGTGGGCGATCCGACGCTGCGCCGGAACTGGATGGGGCCCGTGATCAACGCGGCGGCGCGCGAGCGCTACCGGAAGGCGGTCGCGGAGGCCGCGGGGACGGGAACGGTCTACGCGGGCGGGCGCGAGCTCGTCGAAGGCGGCCTCGCGCGCGGCTACTTCGTCGCGCCGACGGTGGCCACCGCGCCCGAGGACTCGCGCCTCTGGCGCGAGGAGCATTTCGTGCCCTTCGTGCTGGTGGGCGCCGTCGATTCCCTGGAAGAAGCGCTAGTGCGCGCCAACGACACGGACTACGGGCTCACGGCGGGGTTCTACGGCGCCCCGGAAGAGACCGGCGCCTTTCTCGAGCGGATCGAGGCGGGCGTGGTGTACGTGAACCGCCCGCAGGGCGCCACCACCGGCGCGTGGCCCGGCTACCAGCCCTTCGGCGGATGGAAGGGCTCGGGGTCCACGGGCAAGTCGATCGGCTCCTTCTATTACGTGACGCAATACCTGCGCGAGCAGTCCCAGACCGTCGTGGAGTAGTGCGCGGCCGCCCCGCTAGAGATGCGCGGGGCGAAGCCCGAGGAACCCGTTTCGCAGCCGCAGGAAGCTCGCGTCGCGCGCGCCTTGCGCCCAGTCGAGGAAGGCGCTTTCGCGAAATTCGCCGTTGGACATGAGGACGGCGCACGGTGCCCGCGCGATGGCCCTGCATTTCCGGGTGGCGGTCTCTTCGGCGATGCTGGCGCTGCGCTCGCCGAACGCGCGGCGGGCGGCGAGTTGACCGCCGGAAGTCATGCCGATCGCGAAGGCGCTGTGGTACGGCAATGCCTTGAACTGGCGCTCCTTGTCCACGAGCACGAGCAGTTGCTCGTCGCTGAAGGGTCCGAGAAGCAGGGCCACCGCCTTCGAGAAGGTGAGCGATCCGCGCTGCGACTCGAGCAGCGCGAGCCGGCGTTGCCATTCGTTGTGGACGGCATCGACGAGCGGTCGGCCGATGCCGGGCGAAGCGGCGAGCTTGTCCGG
>DAORTX010000028.1:0-14635 GCA_035432885.1 Usitatibacteraceae bacterium | reverse complement strand
GCGTTCGACGCGGAGAGCCTGCGCACCTCCTCGCGAAGTTTTTCCATTTCCGCCTTGAGCAGCGCCGCATCCTGCTCGCGCTGCCGGCGCTCGGCCTCGATCTTCGTCTGCAGCTCAGCCTGTTTCGCGTTCACCTCGCGCGCGGACTTCGCCGCCTCCGCCGTCCCGTCCACGGGCCGGAAGTAGTAGTCGCCCGTGAGCGACGACGATTCCCAGGGGATCTGCTCGCTCGCCGTGGCCTTGATCACGTTCACGCGGACGGTCTTGAACGCTTCCTCGACCTTGATGCCGGGCAGGTCCATCGCCTTGAGGAGTTCCGAGGTGTAGAGGCCGTGGGAGCCTTCGCCGTCGGAGGCCACCTTGCCCGGCGCCGTCGCGTAGGCGAGCAGGGTGCCCTTGGGCGCGTCGATCTGCGCGAGCCCGCTCCCGCGGCCGGAGCGGAAGCGGTTCTCGAACGGATTGTTGCGGCAGGCGTCGAGGATCACCATGCTCAGCCGCGCGGGCTCCAGCTGCTCGAGCAGGAGGTCCAGGTCGACGGATTCGCTGCGCGCGGAGGCTTCGCTTTCGATCTGCGCGTCGACGGGGATCAGGAAGTTGCGGCCGCGAACCTGCATGCCATGGCCCGCGTAGTAGAAGAGCGCGACGCTGCCGGGCTTCAGGCGCTGGCCGAACTGGCTCACCGCGCGCGTCATCTCGCGAAGCGTGACGTTCGTGTGCAGCTGGACGTCGAAGCCGAGCGTTCGCAGGCGGGCGCCGATCGCCTGGGCGTCGTTGCCCGGATTGCGCAGGGGCGCGCCCGGGTAGGCCGCGTTGCCGATGACGAGGGCGACGCGAAGCTCCGGGGCCTTGCCCTGGGCGAGAGCCGTCGCGGCGGCAAGCGACGCCCAAAGCCCTGCCGCCCGCAGGAATCGGGAAACCGGGTTGCCGGCGCCAGCGGGGAAAGCGGATGGCATGAGCCGATTTTGCGACGTCCCCGTGCGCCGGTCAAAGCGCGTCGTGGCGGCCCACTCTAGAATTCGCGCCATGGACAAGCCTTACGACGCGATCGTCCTCGGCCTGGGCGCGATGGGCAGCGCGACCCTGTACCAGCTCGCCCGGCGCGGCGGCAGGGTGCTGGGCATCGACCGGTTTTCGCCCCCCCACGCCCTGGGATCGAGCCACGGCGACACGCGCATCACGCGCCTCGCCATCGGCGAGGCCGGGGCGTACTCGCCGATGGCGATTCGTTCCCACGAGATCTGGCGGGAAATCGAGCGCGAAACGGGCGCCGACCTGCTCACGGTCACCGGCGGCCTGATCGTCTCGAGCCCCGGGCCGCGCGCGCAGTGCCACGTTCCCGGCTTCTTCGCGAACACGCTCGCGGCGGCGAAACGCCACGGCATTCGCCACGACCTGCTCGATGCGCGCGAGATCCGCCGGCGTTTTCCGGCGTTCGCCGTGCGCGACGACGAAGTGGGCTACTTCGAGCACGAGGCCGGCTTTCTCCGGCCCGAGGCCTGCGTGGCCGCGCAACTGGCGCTCGCCGCGCACCACGGCGCCGCGATCCGCCGTGACGAGGAGTGCCTGCGGTTCTCGGCGGACGCGGGACGGGTGCGCCTGTGGACGGCGAAGGATCAATTCACCGCGCGACGGCTCGTGGTCACCGCGGGACCGTGGCTGCCGGGCCTGCTGGGCGAAGCCTGGCCGGGGCGCCTCACCGTGCGGCGGCAGGCGCTCTTCTGGTTCGGGATGAAGGAGGCGACGCGGGATTTCGGGCCCGGGCGATTCCCGGTCTTCATCTGGGAACTGGCGGGTCGGGACCAACCCATCTACGGGTTCCCGGCCATCGACGGCACGGCCGGAGGCGTGAAGATCGCCACCGAGCAGCACGCCACGGCGACGACGCCAGAGACGGTCCGCCGCGACGTCGACCCCGCCGAAGCCAGGGCGATGTTCGAGGAAAAGGTGGCGCCCTGCTTCCCCGGGCTTTCCGGCGAGTGCGTGAAGGCGGTTGCCTGCCTCTACACCATGACCGCGGATTGCCGCTTCGCCATCGAGGAGCACCCGGAAATTCCCGGCGTGATCCTCGTCTCGGCCTGCTCGGGACACGGGTTCAAGCACTCGGCGGCCCTCGGGGAGGCGCTGGCCGGGGCCGTGACCGGTGCCGGGCGCCGCGTCGATCTTTCCGGCGTGGCAGGGGATCGGCCCGGCGCGGACTAGGACCGCGAAGGCTCTGGGTATAATCGGCGCTCGACGGCGTCCGGCAGGCGAACCGCACCCGCCGACGCGGAAAAAAGGGGGGGCGGGTGGCGATCGAAGACGCGGTCCGAGCGAGAATGGCGACCTGCCCGTCGTGCGGCGGGCCGCTTCGCTTCCGCGGCGCCACTTCGATCGTGGCCGTCTGCGGTCATTGCCGTTCCACGCTGGTGCGCGAAGGCGTGAAGCTCGAGGACATCGGCAAGCAGGCCGAGCTCCTCCCCGACGACACGCTGCTGCAACTGGGCACGACCGGCCGCCACCGCGGCGAGAACTTCACGATCGTCGGGCGCATCCAGTACCGCTACGAGGCGGGGCTGTGGAACGAGTGGCACGTGTTGCTCGCCGGCGGCAAGAGCGCCTGGTTGTCGGACGCGAGCCGCGACTACACGATCGCCTACCTGTCGCCGCCGGCGCCGGTTCCCGCCTTCGAGGCGCTGAAGCCGGGGACGGAGGTGTCGATCCTGGGCGATCGCTACAGCGTCACCAACCTGGAGACGGCCGAAGTCATCGCGGGCGAGGGCGAGCTTCCGTTCCGGTTCGGCGCGGGCTGGAAGGCGCCGGTCGCGGACCTGCGCGGGGCCGGCGCGCGCTTCGCGACGATCGACTACTCGGAGGACGTTCCCCACATCTACCTCGGCGAGCGGCTGCCGTTCGACACCTTCGGCTTCGCGGGGCTTCGCGATCCCGACCGGCCCGTGGAGCCGAAGGGGCGCGCGCTCGCCTTCAAGTGCGGCGGCTGCGGCGCGCCGATCGCCAAGCACGTGGCCACCACGACGGTGATCGCCTGCGAGTCCTGCGGCTCCGTGACCGACGTGACGGGCACGGTCGGCGAAATCGTGCAGAAGAACGAGACCCACAAGCCGGCCTTCGGCCCCTCGATCCCGCTGGGGACGGCGGGAACCTGGCGCGGCGTCGACTACGAGGTCGTCGGCTACCTGCGCCGCGGGATCTCCGTGGAGGACGAGTTCTACGAGTGGGTCGAGTACCTGCTGCACAACGTCGCGCAGGGCTACCTGTGGATCAGCGAGTACGACGGGCATTTCAGCGTGATCAAGGCCGCCGCCGACGAGCCCAAGGCGATGAGCCCGCTGGGCACGAAGCCGAGAATGCGTTACCTCGGCCGCGAGTTCCAGCACTTCCAGAAAAGCGTGCCGAAAGTCACCTTCCTCGCGGGCGAGTTCTACTGGCGCGTGCAACTGGGCGAGACCTGCCTCGCCGACGACTACGTCGCGCCGCCCCTCATCCTGTCCTCGGAAGCCACCGACAAGGAGATCACCTGGTCGCTGGGCGAGTACGTCGAGCCCGAGGTGCTGTGGAAGGCGCTGGGCTTGAAGGGCCGCCCGCCCGCGCGCCGGGGCGTGGCGCCCAACCAGCCCTCGCCGGTCGCGGCGCAGGCGTTCGGCTACTGGTTCGCGTTCCTCGTCTTCGCGGGCATCGGGGTGCTCCTGCAGTTCGGCTTCATGACCCTGCAGGCGGGGGCGAGCCCCGCGCCGCTTTCGTTCACGGTGCCCGCGGGCGAACCGGTGCGGCTCGTGAGCCCCGTCTTCGAGCTCGGCGGGCGCAGCGGCCGGGTGAACCTGCACACGACGTCGAGCGCGCGCCACGCGTGGCTCGATCTCGACATGCAGCTCGTGGACGCCGGCTCGGGCCGCGCCTGGCGCCTGTCGCGCCAGCTGGGCGCCCGCAGTCTCGCGACCGCGCCGGACGCGAGCAGCGACGACCTGGCCGAGGTCCCGCAGATTCCGCCCGGGCGCTACACGCTCGCGATCGACGCCAAGGCCGGCGCCTTCCGCGGCCCCGCGGGCCAGGTCGAGCGCGAAGTCACGGGCCAGGTGCGGATCTACCGGCCGGCGGTCGGCTGGTCCAACCTCGCCCTGTTCCTCGGATTCCTCGTGCTGTGGCCGCTCACCGTGTGGGCGCGGTCGCTCGCGTTCGAGACGGCGCGCTGGGCCGAGAGCGATTACCCGAAGGCCTCGTCGACGGACAGCGACGACGACTAGGAGGAGTGACTCCCCATGTTCCGCGCATTCATCGTCAGCGGCTTTCTCGCCCTCGGGCTCTACGGCTTCGCCCAGTACCGCGGGTGGTCCGTGTTCGGATCCGATGCCGAGGAGTTCCAGCGCGCCCGCGCCGAGCGGGCCTACGCGCGCTCGTTCGGCGGCACCGGCAGCTCGTCCGGTCACAAATAACCCCAAGGAGGCAGCCATGTTCGAGTACCTGAAGCCCGCAGCCCTGATCGGATCGGTCATCTATTCGGTGATCGGCATCATCCTGGTGATGATCGGTTTCGTCGTGGTCGACAAGATCACGCCCTACGACCTGTGGAAGGAGCTGATCGAGAACCGCAACCAGCCGCTCGCCACCGTGGTGGCCGCCTTCTGCCTCGCGATCGCGATCATCGTCGCCGCGGCGATCCACGGCGGCTGAGGGCGCCGGGGAGCGTGCCGGGAGGGGACATGAGCGGCGCCGCCGATCGCGCCACGCCCGCGGGCGGACGGGCCGCCGCCCTGCCGCGCTCCGAGACGCTCAACCGGGCGCTCCTCGGCTCGGTCTTCGTCATCGCGGCCTGCGGGCTCGTCTACGAGCTGATCGCCGCCGCGGCCTCGACCTACCTGCTGGGCGATTCCATCACGCAGTTCTCGGTGGTGATCGGCGTCTACCTCGCGGCGATGGGCGTGGGCTCCTACCTCTCGCGCTTCGTGATCGCCAACCTCATCGAGCGCTTCGTCGACATCGAGCTGATGATCGCGGTGCTGGGCGGTTTCTCGGCGGCCGTGATGTTCCTGTCGTTCGCCTACGCCGGGCCGGGGTTCCGCGTGGTGCTCTACGGGATCGTGGTCCTCGTGGGCATCCTGGTCGGCCTCGAGATCCCGCTGGTGATGCGCATCCTGAGCGAGCGGCTCGGCCTGCGCGACCTGGTCGCGCAGGTGCTCACCTTCGACTACCTCGGCGCGCTCGCCGTCTCCATCGCCTTTCCCCTCGTGCTGGCGCCGCGCCTGGGGCTGATCCGCACGGCTTTCCTCTTCGGCCTCATGAACGCGCTCGTCGCGCTGTGGGCGGTGTGGCTCTTCCGGGACCGGCTGCGCGCGCGCGCCGTGGCCGTGCGCTGCGCCGTGGTCGTCGTCGCCCTGGCCGGCGGCTTCGCCTACGCCGAGCGCCTCACCGCGCTCGCCGAGAACCAGCTCTACGCCGACCAGATCATCCACGCGGAATCGAGCCGCGGGCAGCGGATCGTCGTCACGCGCTGGCGGGACGACCTGCGCCTGTATCTCAACGGCAACCTCCAGTTCAGCGCGCTGGACGAGTACCGCTACCACGAGGCGCTGGTGCACCCGGCGCTCGCGACCCTCCCGCACGCGCGCCGCGCGCTCGTCCTGGGCGGCGGCGACGGGCTGGCGCTTCGCGAGATCCTCAAGTACCCGAACATCGAGTCCGTGACGCTCGTGGACCTGGATCCCGCGATCACGCGGCTCTTCGCCGACGCGCCCGCGCTGCGCGCGCTCAACCGGGACGCGCTCAATTCCCCGAAGGTGACGGTGGTCAACGCCGACGCGTTCATCTGGCTCGAGGCGTCGCGCGATCATTTCGATTTTGCGGTGATCGATTTCCCGGACCCCAGCAACCACTCCCTGGGCAAGCTCTACACGACGTCCTTCTACAGCCTGCTCAAGCGCCGGCTTTCCGCGCGCGGCCTGGCAGTGATCCAGTCCACCTCGCCGCTCTACGCGCGGCGCTCGTTCTGGTGCGTGGTGGCCACGCTCGAGAGCGTGGGCTTCGAGGTCACCCCGTACCACGCGCTGGTGCCGTCCTTCGGCGAGTGGGGCTTCATCATCGCCTCGAACGAGCCCTACTCGCCGCCGGCGGGCTACCCCGTCGAGCTGCGCTTCGTCACCCCGGAGATCCACCCGGCGCTCTTCCGCTTCCCGAAGGACATGGCGCGCGTTCCCGCCGAGGTGAACCGCCTCAACAGCCAGGTGCTGGTGACCTACTTCGAATCGGAGTGGCGGCGCGGGTCCACGGAGTGATGGACCGCCGGGATTTTCTCGCCTCCGGCGCCGCGATCCTCGCCGCCGGCTGCGCCCCGGCGGCGCCCGCGATCCCGCCCGGGGAACTCCTCGCGACGAATCACGTCCTGGGCCATCGACTTCGCGGCGGGGGATTTCCGGCCGCCACCCAGGTCCGGCGAGTGCGCGTGGCCATCGTTGGCGCCGGCATCTCCGGGCTGTCGGCCGCGTGGCGGCTTCGCCGGGCGGGTTTCGACGACGTCGAGTTGCTCGAGCTGGAGAACGAACCCGGCGGCAATGCCCGCTCCGGACGAAACGAGGTGAGCGCCTATCCGTGGGGCGCGCACTACATTCCGCTGCCGTCGCGGGAGTCGCGCGCCACGAGGCTGATCCTCGCCGAGCAGGGCGTCCTGCTGGGCGACCCCGATGCCGCCCGTCCGCGCTACGAGGAGCGCGCCCTGTGCCAGGCGCCCCAGGAGCGCCTCTACCGCAACGGGACCTGGGAGGAGGGCCTCGCGCCGCTCGCCGGCCGGACGAGGGACGAGATCCGGGAGTGGCAGCGCTTCCACGACCGCATGCGAGAGTTCCGGGCGATGCGCGGCAGGGACGGGCGGCGCGCGTTCGCGATCCCGCTCGGGTTCTCCTCCCGCGACCCCGCGCTGCTCGCGCTCGACCGGCTGACGCTGCACGACTGGTTGCGCGGCGAGGGCTTCGCCTCCGAGGCGGTGCACTGGCTCGCGAACTACGCCTGCCGCGACGACTATGGCTGCGAGCACCGGGAGGTGTCGGCCTGGGCGGGAATCCACTACTTCGCGTGCCGCGGCGGCGCCGGGCGCGAGGACGACCAGGACACGGTGCTCACCTGGCCCGAAGGCATCGGCTTCGTCGTTCGCAACCTGGTGGAGCGCCACGGGCTGCGCGCCACGGCCGGCGCGATCGTGCACCGGGTCGAGGAGGACCGGCGCGGCGTGCGCCTCCTCGCCCACCTCGCCGCCGAGAAACGCAGCGTGGAAATCCGCGCCGAGCACGTGATCTGGGCCGCGCCTTTCGCCTTTGCCGCGCGCGCGCTCGCCGGGGCGCCCGAGGCCCTCGTGCGCGCCCTGGGCTCCTGGGAGTACGCGCCCTGGCTCACGGCGAACCTCACGCTCTCGGAGCCGCCGTACGTGCACCACGGCGCGCCGCTGTCCTGGGACAACGTGATCCACGACAGCGCTTCGCTCGGCTACGTGGTCGCCACGCACCAGGACGTCGCGACGCGGCCCGGCCCGACCGTCCTCACGTGGTACCGGCCGCTCTCGGAACAGGCACCGGCGGACGGCCGGCAGCGCCTGCTCTCGGGCACGCGGCAGTCGTGGGCGCAGGCGGCGCTCTCGGACCTCGCGAAGCCGCATCCGGAAATCGGCGCGATCACCACGCGCATCGACGTCTTCGCCAACGGCCACGCGATGGTTCGCCCGCGCCCGGGCCTCATCTGGGGCGAGGCGCGCGAGAAGATCCTCGCCCATCGCGGGCGGCTGCACTTCGCCCACGCCGACGCGAGCGGCCTTTCCCTTTTCGAGGAAGCCAACGACCGCGGCGTGGCGGCGGCCGAATCGGTGCTGGCCGCCTTGGGCGAGCGCGTGGCGTCGGTGCGCTGGAAAGGCTGAGGCGAAGCCGCCCGGGCGCCGGAGCGACCGGAACGGAGCCGCCCGGCGCGCCTACTTGCGCTTGCCGAGCTCGGCCTTCACGACATCGGGCCGGTCGGAGATGATCCCGTCCACGCCCATGTCGAGGAGCTTCGCCATCATCGCCGGATCGTTCACCGTCCACGGGATGACGAGGAGACCCAGGGCGTGCGCTTCGGCGAGCAGCTCGGGCGTGAGGTAGGTCTGGTTCGGCGCCCAGATCTTCCCGCCCGCGGCCTTGACCGCCTTCGGCACCGTGCCGCCCCGGGACTCGGGCTCGAAGCCGGCGAGCCAGGGCGAGGGCTTCGTGGCCGACTCGGCCTTCAGGGTTCGCGGCGAGGAGAGGTACATCGTCCGGATCTCCGGCGCGATCTTCTGCACCACCTGGAGCGTGCTCCAGTCGAAGGACTGGATCATGGTGCGCTCGGCCATGCCGTGCTTCCTGATCTCGGCGACGACGCGGCGGGCGAATTCCTCCGGCGGCAGGGTCGCGTCGCGGTCGAGCGGCGAGACCTTGGTCTCGCAGTCGAAGCCCACCTTCGCGTTCCCCGATTTCTTCACGAGGTCGAAGAGGTCCGAGAGCTTCGGCACGCGCGTGCCGTCGACGGGCTCCTGGTGCGCAAAGTCCGCGGCGTACTTCGTCCCGGGCTTGATCCGTCCCACGTCGTACTTCTGCAGTTCCTCGAAGCTGAGGTCCTTGATCGCGGGACCGCGCCCCTCGAGCCATTTCCCGTCGGGACCGCGCGTGGTGTCGGGATTGAGCCACAGGTCATGGTGGACCACGACGACGCCGTCCTTCGTGATCGCCATGTCGCATTCGAGCGTGTCCACGCCGATCTCGAGTCCCTTGCGGAACGCGGGCAGGGTGTTTTCGGGCGCGAGGCCCCGGGCGCCGCGATGGCCCTGGAGGTCGAAGGCCTGCGCGGCAAAGGTGGCGAGCACGAGGAGGGCGGCAACGAGGGCGGGGCGGATCATGGGCGTCGGGAGTCCAGGCGAGGGGCGATCGGCATCGGGCTGCGGAGCACGCGCCCATGATGTCGTCGCGGGCGCGGCGAATCGAAGTATAGCCTTCGCCCGGGACGCGGGCGGGTCTCACCGGGAGGGCGAGGCGGAACCCGTTCGGCTCCGGATCGCCGATTCCAGGTTCTCGCGCGCCAGGTCGTATCCGGGGTGCAGGCGCAGGGCCTCGCGGTAGGCGTTCTCGGCGAGTTCCAGTCGCCCCGCCTCGCCGTAGGCGTGGCCGAGGTTGTTGAACACGCGCGGCTTGCCGGGCGAGTGGCGGGCCGTCTGCTCCCAGAGCCGGACCTCGCTCGCGTAGTCGCGGTTTCGCATCGCCGTGGCCGCGGCGAGCAGCAGCAGCACGGCGCCCGCGGACGGCCACAGCCAACGCCCGGCCGCGCGCGCGCGGGCGAGCATCGCGACCTCCACGCCCGCGGCCACGAACAGCCCGAGGGCCGCGAGGTACAGGTGGCGATCGTTCGCGAGATCGGCGCGGGGAAGGAGCGAGTTCGTCGGCAGGAGCTGCACCAGGAACCAGGCGAGGCCCAGCCCCCACCAGCGCCGGCGGCGCAGGGAGAGCACGCCGGCCGCGCAGATCGCCGCGAGCAGGACGGCCTCGACCGCGAGCGTCAGGTTCCATGCCGTGGCCATGCGCAGGTCGGGATCGATGTTGAGCGAGAAGGGCCGCACCAGGCGCAGCACGAGGTACGCGATGGCATCGACCTGGGAGAGCGCATTGCGGCGAAGGCTTTCCGGGTCGAGGTCGGGCAGGAGCCGCGTGCCGTACAGGGGATGGGCGAGCAGCAGGGCGGCGAGGGCGGCGAGCACGACCCAATGCACGGCCTGGCGCCGGGCGATTTCGCCCCAGCCGGCGCGATCGCCGCCGCGACACGCCTCCCACCAGAGGAGCGCCAGCGGAAAGGTGACCGCCACTTCCTTCGTCGCCACGGCCAGGCAGAAAAGCGCGGGCGAGGCGCCGTGCAGGAGCCATCGCCGTCTTGGCGCCATGCCGGCTTCGTAGGCCGCGAGCCCGCCCAGGTAGAAGAGCGTCATCAGGCTCGCCGATCGCCCGCTGAGGTAGGTCACCGCCTCCGTCTGCGCCGGATGCAGGCCGAAGAGCAGGGCCGTGACGGCCGCGGCGGCGACGGCCTCGTGCCCCGGGGCCAGTCCGTGCGCCTGCGCGAGGCGCCGCGCGAGCCAGTAGACCAGCAAGGTGTTGGCAAGATGCACGGCGAGGTTCACCGCGTGGAATCCCGACTCGCCGGGACCGAGGATCCAGTTCAGCGTGTAGGTGAGCTTGAGCAGCGGGCGGATGCCGCGCCCGAGGTCCGCGAGCCAGGCCGCAAGCGAATGCACCGTCGGGTTGTCGACGATCACCTTGTAGTCGTCGAACTGGAACACGCCCGCGAAGCCGTTCAGGCCGGCGAGGGCGACGACGGCCAGGGCGAGCGCGGGCACCCGGCATCCCGTCGGCATGTTCAGCGCGCGGGCCTCGCCTCGGCGAAGGCGGCGTCGAGGGCGGCGACCGAGTCCCACCAGCGGTCCTGCCCGTTCAGCAGCACGAGCAGCACGGTCACGCCGTCGCGGCGCGCGAGCGCCACGAGGCACTTGCCCGCGGCCGGCGTGAAGCCGCTCTTCACGCCGATCGCGCCGGGATAGCGGCCGACGATCTCGTTGCGGTTCGACAGCAGGAAACGCCGGCCCGCGAGTGTCGCGATCGGCTGCTCGACCTTCGCCACGAGCTCGGCGAAAGCGGGGATCGCCATGGCGGCGCCGGCGAGCACCGCGAGGTCGCGCGCGCTCGAGCGGTGCCCGGGCTCGTCGTGGCCGCAGGGATTGGTGAAGCGCGTGCGCGCAAGACCGAGCTCACCCGCCCGCGCGTTCATGCGCTGCGCGAAGCGCGCCTTGCTGCCGGCGACGTGCTCGGCGAGGGCGAGGCACGCGTCGTTGGCCGAGCGAAGCAGCGTGGCCGCGAGGGCGTCGCCCGCGCGCATCCGCTCCCCGGCCTTGAGTCCCAGCCGGGATCCGGTCGCGCGCTGGGCGTTCGCGCTCACGGTGACCACGCCGTCCTGCGGCAGGCCGCTTTCGAGGAAGACGAGGGCGGTCATGATCTTGGTGAGGCTCGCGGGCGCGAGCGCCCGGTCCGGCTCGCGCGACCAGAGCGTCCGGCCGTCGGCGACGACGAGATAGGCCGTGGCGCCGCCGGGAAACAGCTCCTGCGGCGGCGCGGCCGTCGCGAGGGTTGCGGCCATCGCCAGCGCCGCGACCGCGGCCGGCACGAGGGGCGCCAGCCGGCGGCCGGACTTCACGGCGCGTGCGCCGGGACGCCTAGAAGCCGAAGAGCTTCTTCACCTGGCCCACGCCTTCCTTCACGGGGTCCGCGGGCTGCTGCCCCTGGGGGCTGCGGTTTCGCTGCTCGGCCGTGTAGTCGCGGACCCGGGGCTTGGGCGGCTGGCAGGCCTTCGCGAGACGCGCCTGTTCCGCGTTGAGGAACATCATTTCGGCCTGGTAGCCGCCGATTTCCTCGCTGGCGTATTTCGTAAGCTGAATGCCGTCGCGCTCGAAGCGGTCCTGGCCGGTCTTGATGGCGGTCGCGATCTTGCCGGCCGTGCGCGTTTTCAGGCACTCCTGGCGATGATGCTCCTCGTGGCGCTTCACGCTCTCCCGCATGCAGGCCGTGGCCGAGGGGTGCAGGCCGATGGTCACGTTGCACAGGTTGTCCGTGCCGCCGGGGTTGTCGCCCTGGGTCGGCGTCGTCTGGATCCGGCCCGCGGCGACCTTGTTGATCGCGTTCTGGATGCGGCCCTGGAGCTTCTCCCGCCGCTCCTTCGTGTACGGCAGCGACGACTGCGTGCGCACCATCTGCTCGGACATCTTCTGGATTTCCTCGCCATAGGCCAGGATGGCGGCCTGCGCCTCGGACACCCGGGCGGCGATGTCGCCCTTGTCGATGCACTGGCAGGGCTGCGCCATCGAAACGGCCGGCAGGACGAGGAAGACCACGGCAATCGCGGTGCGACGGAACATGCGGGCTCCAATTCCTTGTGAAGGACAGGGATTCTAATCTACCATCGGCGCGTCCAATTCACCTCCCCGGAGCCCCATGAACAAGACGAAGCGACTGGTCCTTTCCCTGGCATTCCCGGCGGTTTTCGCCGCCGCCCCCGCGCTGGCCGCCCCGAACCTCGAGGAAGGCAACTGGGAGATCACCACGAAGCTGGAGATGCCCGGCATGCCCTTCGCGATGCCGCCGTCAAAGCACAACCAGTGCATGACGAAGAAGGAACTGGTGCCGGACGCCTCGCGCAAGGGCCAGGACTGCAAGGTCCTCGAGCAGAAGGTGGCGGGCAACACGCTCACCTGGCGCATCCAGTGCAAGGACAAGGAAGGCACGATGGATGGCGAAGGCCGCATCACCTACGCGGGCAAGTCCTACGACGGCACGATGAAGGCCCGCATGAAGGAAAAGGGCGGCGAGGTCATGGAGATGAACTTCCAGTACCAGGCCCGGCACACGGGGCCGTGCAAGTCGCCCCCGGGCAAGCGGGCGGACGACTACTGATCGCCGGGAAGGGGCGGGTCCGGCCCGCCCCTTCCCGCCACCCGTGCGGGACTAGTCTCCCGAAGGGTGCGGGGCCGGCCGCGGCGGCGCGCCGCGCCCGGTCCTTGTCCCGGCTCCCGTGACCAGCCGCTTGAGCATCCGGTAGGCCCAACGCACCAGGAGCAGCGCGAGCACCGCCTCGATCAGGGTCACGACGAACGCGGAGAACGGATTCCAGCGCGCCTCGCGGTCGTGGAACCTGGCGAACGCCCGGTCCCGCGCGATCTCGATGGAGTCGTAGATCGTCGGCACCACGAGCAGCGTGAGGATCGTCGAGGTGATGATCCCGCCGATGATCGCGACCGCCATCGGGCGGTAGAACTCGCCGCCTTCGCCGAGTGCCACGGCCACCGGCGTCATGCCCGCGATGAGGGCGAAGGTCGTCATGAGGATCGGCCTCAGGCGCACGCGTCCGGCGTGCATGAGGGCCTCCTCGCGCGAAACGCCCTGGGCCTCCTCCTTGCGCGCGCAGTCGAGGAGCAGGATCGCGTTCTTCGCGACCAGGCCCATCAGCATGATCACGCCGATGAAACTCATGAGGTTGAGCGTCCCCCCCGTCGCGAGGAGCGCCAGCACCACGCCGATGAGGGAAAGCGGCAGCGAGAGCATCACCGGCAGCGGCGCCGTGAAGGAGCCGAACTGCATGACGAGCACCAGGTACATGAGCGCGATGCCCATGGCGAGCGCGATGCCCATCTCGGAGAAGACCTCCTTCTGGTCGCGCGAGGCGCCGCCCAGCTCCAGCCCGTAGCCGGGCGGGAACTCGATCTGCTTCGCGATCTTCATGGCGTCGGCCGTCACCTCGCCGGGCGATCGGCCCTGGGCGTTGGCGGACACCGCGATCATGCGCTTGCCGTCCTGGTGCTGGATCTGCGCCGGTCCCTTGCCCATCGTGATCGTGGCGATCTGGTCGAGCGGCACCATCATGTTGCTGCCGCTCACGGCGATCGGCAGGCGCTCGATGTTGGCCGCGTCCACGCGGTCGTCGGGGTGCAGGCGCACCGCCACGTCGCGCGCCTCGCCGGTGGGATCGACCCAGTCGCCGACCTCGACGCCCGCGAACGCCACGCGAAGCGCCTGGGCCGCATCGCCCACCGAAATCCCCAGCGCGTTGGCAAGCCCGCGGTCCAGCTCGATCTTCAGCTCGTCCTTGGGATCCTGCTCCGACAGGCCCACGTCCACGGCGCCGGGCACTTTCTTCAGCCTTTCCATGAAGTCGCTCGTGATGGCCATGAGGCGGCGCGAATCCGGGCCGGAGAACTGGATCTGCACGGGCTTTCGCACGCCGTTGTTCAGGTCGTCGAGCACCACGTACTCCGCGCCGATGATCTTCGCCATGAGGGCGCGGAGGTCGACCGCGATCTCGAAGGCGCTGCGCTTGCGCTCGGTGCTTTTCCCGAGGTCCACGTAGACGCGCCCGCCGCCCGCGCTCACGTTGCTGTTGGTGGCCCTGGTTTCGGGAAGGGTGCGCGAGAGCTCGGCCGCCATCTCGACCTTCAGCTTCGCGTACTCGAGGCTGGCGCTCGAGGGCGTGCGCACGTCGATCGCGATGGTGCCCACGTCGGAGGCGGGCAGGAAGCTCGAGCCGCCGACCGTGACCTGCAGCGCCAGCGCGCCCACCAGGCTCGCGACCGCGATCGAGATCATGGACTTGCGGTGGTGCAGCGCCCAGGCGATCACGTTGCCGTAGCGGTCGGACTGGTGGTCGAACCAGGCGTTGAAGCGCGCGAGCCAGCGGCGAAGTCCCTTCTTCTCCTGCTGCTGGTAGCCGACCGGGTCTCCCCAGTACGCCGAGAGCATCGGATCCAGCGTGAACGAGATGAAGAGGCTCATGAGCACGGAGGTGGCGACCGTCAGCGCGAAGGGGCGGAACCATTCGCCCGCGCCGCCGCCCATGAAGGCTACCGGGATGAACACCGCGATGATCGAGAACGTGGTGGCCGTCACCGCGAGCCCGATCTCCGCCGTGCCCGCCCGCGCCGCCGCCATGCGCTCCACGCCGCGCTCCATGTGGCGCACGATGTTCTCCCGCACGACGATCGCGTCGTCGATCAGCACGCCGATGGCGAGCGAAAGCCCCAGCAGCGTCATGAAGTTGAGCGTGAACCCGCAGGCCCACACGGCGATGA
>DAORTX010000027.1:0-18110 GCA_035432885.1 Usitatibacteraceae bacterium | reverse complement strand
CGACGAGCACGCGCACCTTGTTCTGCTTGAAGCTCTCCAGCGCCTCGATGCGCGCATTCTGGCTCTTGTTTCCGTGGATGGCGGCGGCATTGATGCCGTCGCGCTCGAGCTGGTAGGCGAGGCGGTTGGCGCCGTGCTTCGTCTTGCAGAAGACGAGCACCTGCTCCCAGTTGTTCACCTTGACCAGGTGCGCGAGAAGTTCCCGCTTGCGCTTGGAGTCGATGAAATGCGCCCATTGCGTCACCAGTTCCGCCGGCGTGTTGCGGCGCGCCACTTCCACCGTGAGGGGGTCGCGCAGGAACTGGGCGGACAGCTTGCGGATCTCGTCGGAGAAAGTCGCCGAGAAGAGCAGCGTCTGCCGCGAGCCCGGGATCATGTTGAGGATCCGCTTGATGTCCGGGATGAATCCCATGTCGAGCATCCGGTCGGCCTCGTCGAGGACGAGGATCTGCACCGAACGAAGGTCCACGGCCTTCTGGCCGGTGAGGTCGAGCAGGCGCCCCGGCGTGGCGACCAGGATCTCGACGCCTTTTCTCAGCTCCGCGATCTGCGGGTTGATGTTCACGCCGCCGTAGACCACGAAGGGCTTGAGGGGGATGTGCTTGCCGTAGGTCTTCACGCTCTCGTAGACCTGGATCGCGAGCTCCCGCGTGGGGGTGAGAATGAGACAGCGCACCGGGTGCAACGCCGGCGAGAAGCTCTTGCTCGCGAAGGGCGCCAGGCGCTGCAGCAGCGGCAGCGTGAATCCGGCGGTCTTGCCGGTGCCCGTCTGGGCGGCGCCCAGCAGGTCGCGCCCGGAGAGCACCACGGGGATCGCCTGCGACTGGATGGGGGTGGGTTCGGTGTAGCCTTGCTCCGCGATGGCGCGGTGCAGCTCGGGCAGTAGCCCGAGACTCTCGAAAGTCTGACTGATGGTTCTTCTCCTGAATGATCGGCCTGGAAGGGCGTGGCGCCCCTGACCGGTTCAGGCAGACGATGCGTATTGCTTTGGGAATCCGCGCCTTTTGGGCTGGCGGAAGGGCTGAAAGCGCTAACCGGTTGAAGCGCTTCAGAAACCTTGGACCCGGATTGTACCTGAAAAAGCGCTGGCCAGCCCGGATCCCGGCCTGAAGCGGGGCCCCGAAAGCCCTCTTGTTCGCGCCAGCCCGCCGGAGATTGTGGTTAGTAGGCCCTTACACCGAACAGCCAGGAGTGGGCCAGCAGGACGATGACATAGAGCCCCAGGCCCGCAAGTACGCCCTTCCAGCCGATCTCCGCGAACACGAAGCGGTTGCGCCCTTCGACGATCGCCGTGAACGGGACATTGGAGGTGACCTCGGCGAACCGGCGCCAGTCCTCCCCGAGGGCGTCGGCTTTCCGGGCGTCGATCAGGGCGGTTCCCGCCAGGGACAGCAACAGGAAGCCCCCGAAGAAGATCGCCGAAGCCGCATCGCCGCGAGCCAGCAGGTGCACCGCGGCCCAGAGGGCGATTCCCCACATCATCGGGTGGCGCGTCACGCGCAGGATGCCCCGGGCGGGGGCCGCGGACTTGAGCGCCCCCGCCTGGCCCACCAGCGTGGGATTTCGCCCCAGGAGGCCCGCCGCGACCAGGATAAGGGCGAAGGGCATCACCGCGAGCGGCCAGAGCTTCACGCCGGGAATCGCCCACAGGGTCACGTACGGCGCCTGGCCGTAGGCCCATCCCATCCACCCGAGGGTCAGCAGGGAAACGAGAACGTAGCTTCCGAGGTAGGCCTTCTCGCCGATCGCCTCTACCAGGGAACCGCGGAGCGAGGTGCTCGAGACGAAATGGGTGGCGAGAAAGACGAGCGTGGCAAGGGCGAGGTGGGCGATGGGGTCCATCGGGGCTCCGGATCAGTGCGCGGTCGGCGGGTGCTTCGAGAGGTCGATGTCGATGTACTTCCAGAAGTTGTTGCTCTGCACGGCGGGGCGGCGAAAGCCCACCACCCAGGGATACCACATGTCCGTGAGGATGCGGTGCGTGTTCACCTTCCACGGCGCGTAGGCCACCATGATCCTCGTCATTTCCTGGTAGAGCTTCGTGCGTTCCGGGCTGTCGGGCGTCACGCGCGCCTTCTCGTAGAGGCGGTCGTAGGCGTCGAGCCTGAACCGCGCCCGGTTGCCCTTGAATCCCGCGTTCGGCCCGTACAGCACGGAGAGCCAGGTGTCCGCGTCGGGCGAGGACGCTGCGCCACCGAGCTGCCAGATCATCAGCTTGCCGGCGTTCGACTCCTTGAGGAGATCGGGCCACTTCGCCTTCTTGAACGTGATCCTGAGGCCCACGTCGTCCATGCTGCGCTTCCACAGCTCGTCGACCTGCTGGTCGCGGGCGCTGGGCGTCGAGGCGAACTGCAGCGCGAGCGGCTTTCCCTCCGGCGTCTCCCGGTAGCCGTCGCCATCGCGGTCCACGTAGCCGAACATGTCCAGGAGCGCCCGCGCCTTGGCGACGCTGTATTCGTTGGCGGTGGTGCGGAAGTCCGGGTCGTAGCCCGCCACGCCGGGGCTGTAGGGGGTGTGAGCCGGAATCGCCTGGCCCTTGCGGATGATGGCGATCTCGTCCTTCGTGTTGTAGGCGAGCGAGACGGCGCGCCGCAGCGCCACCTTTTCGGGCGTGTAGCCGCCGACGAGGGGGTCTTCCATGTTGAAGTAGGCGAAGGTCAGGTCGAGTCCCGGGACCTGCGCCATGCGGATGCCGCGCTTGCGCAGGTTCGGTGCCAGCCGGTTGTTGGGGAAGGCCAGGTTGGCGAATTCGCTCGAGACCTCGAACGCGAGGTCGTGTTCCTCGTTGAGAAACGCGAGCCAGCGCGGCTGCACCTCCTCGACGATGTACACCTCCACCCGGCCCACCAGGGGCAGGCGCTTGCCCTTCTGCCGCGCGAGGATGGCCTGTCCCTCGGCGTCCCCCGGCCCCGGCTCGCCGTCGAAATGCTCCTCGCGGAAATTCGGGTTCGGCTCGAAGACGAGCTTGGACGAGCGCTTCCAGAACGCGAGGCGGAACGCGCCCGTGCCGACGGGGTGCGAGCCGATGTCGTCGCCGTAGCGCTCCACCACCTCCCGGGCGACGGCGCAGGATACGCGGCAGTCGGCGAGGTTGTAGATGAAGACGTAGAAAGGCTGCGTGAGCTTGATCTGGAAGGTGTAGCGGTCGAGCGCCTTCAATCCCTCGATGGGCGCGTCGTAGTCGAAGCGGTTCGCTTTCCTCGCCCGGGCGAGCGCCTCGTCGCTGCCGGCGATGATGCCCTCGATCTCGGCCAGCAGCGGCGCCGCGAGCTTCGGGTCCATCAGGCGCTTGATGGTGTAGACGTAATCCTCGGCCACCAGTTCGCGCTTCTTGCCGCCGAATGCGGGGTCGTCGGCGAAATGGATGCCGGGCCGGACGCGAAGCGTGTAGGTGAGGCCGTCGGCGCTGATCTCCGGCATCGAGGCGAGCGTGTTCGGCTTTAGCTTCAGGGGCCGCGCGAGGTAGTCGTACTTGAGCGGCGCGTCGAACATGCCGGCATTGAGGACGTTCGAATAGAGATCGCTGATCTTCTGCGGATCGAGCGAGGTTTCCGCCACGGGAAACGCGTAGCGGAAGACCTTGTCCGGGTCCGCCGCCTGTGGGGATCCCGGACCCAGGAGCGCGGCGCAGGCGACCAGCCCCGCGATCGGCCTACGCGACGTGCCTGGCATGTCCATGTCCCTTCAGGAAATCGCGCAGAGCCTTCGCCGTGTGCGAGCGCGCTTCCGCGGCGAGGAACGCCTCGGGCGCGGCGGCCATCACCACGCGCCCGCCGCCGTCCCCGCCCTCGGGGCCCAGGTCCACGATCCAGTCGACTTCGGCGATCACATCGAGATTATGCTCGATGAGGACCACGGTGTTGCCCGCGTCCACGAGGCGGTGGAGCACGCGGATGAGCCTTTCCACGTCGGCCATGTGCAAGCCCACGGTCGGTTCGTCGAGGACGTAGAGGGTGTGCTGGCCGCCCGGTCGCGGACCGCGGGGGCCGGGAGCCTCGACGTTTCTCACCTTCGAGAGCTCCGTCACCAGCTTGATGCGCTGCGCCTCGCCACCGGAGAGCGTCGGGCTCTGCTGCCCGAGGGTGAGGTAGCCCAGGCCCACGTCCTGGAGCAGCCTCAGGGCGTGGTGGATCGAGGGGTGGGCGGAGAAGAAGTCCACGGCCTCGTCGACGCTCAGGGCGAGGACGTCGCCGATGGACTTGCCGCGCAGGCGAACGGCGAGCGTTTCCGGGTTGAAGCGCGCGCCCGCGCACGCTTCGCACACGACCTTCACGTCCGGCAGGAAGCTCATCTCGATCTTCTTCACGCCCTGGCCTTCGCAGGCGTCGCAGCGCCCGCCCGCGCCGCTGCCCTTGCCCTTCTTGCCCGCCGAGGCCGCGTTGAAGGAAAACCGGCTCGCGGTGTAGCCGCGGATGCGCGCTTCCTGCGTGTCGGCGAACAGCTTGCGGATGGTGTCGAAGAATCCCACGTAGGTCGCCGGGCAGGAGCGCGGCGTCTTGCCGATGGGAGTCTGGTCCACTTCGAGCACGCGAGTCACCGGTTCCCAGCCCGTGATCGCCTTGCATCCGGCCATCGCCGGCGCCGCCTTGCGATCGCGCGCGCTCGCGACGAGGCGCTCGAGATTCGCCCGGAGCACGTCGCGGGCCAGGGTCGACTTCCCGGAGCCCGAGACGCCCGTCACCACCGAAAGCCGGGCCAGCGGGAAGCGAACGTCGACATTGCGGAGGTTGTGCAGGCCCGCGCCGGTGACGGCGATGGCCGGGCGTTTCGGGCCCACCTCGCGTCTCGGCTGGACCGGGTGCCTGAGCGGATTGGCGAGGAAACGGCCCGTGAGCGAATCCGGGTTCGCGCGAAGCTCGTCCGCCGTTCCCTGCGCCACGATGTGACCGCCGAGCCGGCCCGCGCCGGGGCCCAGGTCGATCACGTGCTGCGCGTGGCGGATCGTGTCCTCGTCGTGCTCCACCACCACGAGCGTGTTTCCCTTGGCGCCCAGCCGGCGAAGCGTCTCCAGCAGGACGCGGTTGTCGCGCGGGTGAAGGCCGATCGTCGGCTCATCCAGGATGTAGCACACGCCGCGCAGGTTGGAGCCGAGCTGCGCCGCGAGGCGAATCCGCTGCGCCTCGCCGCCGGACAGCGTGGGCGCGCCGCGGTCGAGCGACAGGTAGCCCAGCCCCACCTGCTCCAGGAAGGACAGTCGCGAAGCGAGTTCCGCGAGGATGTCGCGCGCGATCTCCCGCTGCCGGCCGGCGAGTTCGAGCCCTCGGAAGAACCGGTGCGCGGCCTCGATCGGCTGGGCGCTCATGGCGGCGATGGACTGCCCGCGGAAGCGCACGGCGAGGGCCTCGCGATTCAGGCGCTTTCCGTCGCACGCGGGGCAGGCCTCGTCCAGCTCCAGCCACGAGACCCAGGAATCGAGCACGTGATCCTCCGTGCCGGTCTTCGCCCGCTCGTCGTTCCAGTCGATCCCGGAACCCTCGAGCTTCACGCCGGTGCCGAAGCAGGCGGGGCACCAGCCGTGCTTCGAGTTGTAGGAGAAGAGACGCGGGTCGAGTTCCGGAAAGCTGCGTCCGCAGGAGCGGCACGCGCGCTTCGTGGAGAAGATCGTCGCCTCGCGCGCGCCCCAGCCGCCCGCGAGGACGTGAACCACGCCCTTTCCATGCTCCACGGCGGCCGCGATCGCCGCGCGCAGCGCGCCTTCGTTCGCGGGTGCGATGTCCACTTCCGCGACCGGCATCTCGATCGAGTGCTCGCGGAACCGGTCCAGCCTCGGCCAGCGGTCGGTGGGCAGGAAGTTCCCGTCCACGCGAAGGTGCGAGACGCCCTTCGACCCGGCCCACTTGGCGAGGTCCGTGTAGTAGCCCTTGCGGCTCGTCACCAGGGGCGCCAGCAATCCGATGCGCTCGCCGCGATGGTCCCGGGAGAGGCGTGCCGCGATCGCCTCCACGCTCTGCGGCTCGATGGGAACGTCGCAGTCGGGGCAATGCTGGGTGCCCAGCTTCACGAAGAGCAGGCGCAGGAAGTGCTGGATCTCGGTCTGGGTGGCCACCGTGCTCTTGGAGCCGCCGCGGCTCGTGCGTTGTTCGATCGCCACCGTGGGCGGAATGCCGAAGATCGCGTCGACGTCGGGTTTCGAGGCGGGCTGCACGAACTGGCGCGCGTAGGCGTTGAGGGATTCGAGGTAGCGGCGCTGGCCCTCGGCGAAGAGGATGTCGAAGGCGAGCGTGGACTTGCCCGACCCCGAGACGCCCGTGATCACGGTGAACTTCCCGCGCGGGATGTCGACGTCGATGCCCTTGAGGTTGTGTTCCCGGGCGTGGCGGACCTCGATGTTCCCGGAGAACCGGTGCGGGGCGGCAGATTGCGGACGCAAGTCTTCGGACACGCCGAGGGAAGCCGGTGCGCGTGGACGCTGCGTCGAACGCAGGGCCTTGTCGTAGTCGAGGAGCGCCTTGCCCGTGTGGGAAGCGCGATGGCCCATCGCCTGCGCCGGCGTCCCCGCGAAGACGATCTCGCCGCCGGCGTCGCCGCCTTCGGGGCCCAGGTCGACCAGCCAGTCGCAGGCGCGGATCACGTCCAGGTTGTGCTCGATCACGACGAGCGAATGGCCGGCGGCGATCAGGCGGCGGAATGCGGCGAGCAGCTTCGCCACGTCGTCGAAGTGCAGGCCCGTGGTGGGCTCGTCGAACAGGAACAGGCGCGTCTTCGCCGGAGCCGCGGCGGGATGAAGCGCCGCCGCGATGCCCGCCGCGGGCCTGCGGGGAAGCATCGCGACCGGCCGGCCGGAAGCCTCGATCAGGTGACCGGCGAGCTTCAGGCGCTGCGCCTCGCCGCCGGAGAGCGTCGGCACGGGCTGCCCCAGCCGGAGGTAGTCGAGCCCCACGTCGGCCAGGGGCTTGAGCCGCGCGACCACGTCCGCTTCCGCGGCGAAGAAGGAAAGCGCCTCGTTCACCGTGAGCTCGAGCGCTTCGGCGATGCTGCGCCCGCCCCACGTGACTTCGAGGACTTCCTCCCGGTAGCGCCTGCCGTTGCAGTCCGGGCAGCGCAGGTACACGTCGGAGAGGAACTGCATCTCGACGTGCTCGAAGCCGTTGCCGCTGCACGTCGGGCAGCGGCCGTTGCCCGAATTGAAGCTGAACGTGCCGGGGGTGTAGCCGCGGGACCTGGACTCCTGCGTCTTCGCGAAGAGGGCGCGGATCGCGTCGAAGGCGCCGACGTAGCTCGCGGGGTTCGAACGCGTCGTGCGGCCGATAGGCGACTGGTCCACGAAGACCACGTCCGAGATGCGGGCGGCGCCGTGCAGTTCCCGGAACGCGCCCGGCGTCTCGCTCGGCTTGCCCAGGTGCTTGAGCAGCGCCGGGTGGAGGACGTCCTGGATCAGCGTGGACTTGCCCGAGCCCGACACCCCGGTCACGCAGGTGAACCGGTTCAGCGGCAATTCGACGTCGATTCCCTTGAGGTTGTGTTCGGTGATGCCGCGGATCGCGAGGCGCGGCGTGTCGGCGGCGGGCGGGTTCGAAGCGACGCCGGCGTCCGCGCGGCGGCGCCCGGACAGGTATTCCGCGGTCACGGTATCGCGCCCGCGGAGCTCGTCGGGCGTGCCGAAGAACACCACCTCGCCACCTCGTTCGCCGGGCCCCGGGCCCATGTCGAGGAGCCGGTCGGCTTCCAGCATGATCTGCGGGTCGTGCTCGACCACGACGAGCGAGTTGCCCGCGTCGCGAAGCCGCTTCATCACGCCGATCACCCGGCCCATGTCGCGCGGGTGCAGCCCGATCGAGGGCTCGTCCAGCACGAAGAGCGTGTTCACGAGCGACGTGCCGAGGGCCGTGGTGAGGTTGATGCGCTGCACCTCGCCGCCCGAGAGCGTGCGCGACTGGCGGTCGAGGGTGAGGTAGCCCAGGCCCACCTCGCAGACGAACCCCAGCCGGGCGTTGACCGCCTCGAGGAGCAGTTCGGTGGCCTCGTCCAGGGGCGCGGGCAGCGCCAGGCGCTCGAAGAAGGTCCGCGCGGCGGCGATCGGCAGGAGCATCACGTCGTGCAGGCAGAGCCCCGGGAGCGCCGCGAGCCCGTCCAGGCTCCATCTCGTTTCGCGCGGCGGGTAGCGCTTCTCCGGCGCGAGGGCGGCATCGGCCTCGGCCTTCGTGCCCACCCGCCAGAGCATCGACTCGGGCTTGAGCCTCGCCCCGTCGCAGGCGGCGCAGGGCGTGTAGGCCCGGTACTTCGAGAGCAGGACCCGGATGTGCATCTTGTAGGCCTTGGTCTCCAGCCACGCGAAGAAGCGCTGCACGCCGTACCAGTGCGTCTTGCCCGTCTTCTTCCAGCCGATCCAGTCGTCGTCGCCTTCGATGACCCAGCGCCGGTGCGCTTCCGGAAGATCGCGCCACGCGATGTCGAGCGCCACGCCGCGCCGTTTCGCGTACTTCTCGAGGTCGTCCTGGCACTCGTCGAAGCTCGCGGTCTGGAACGGCTTCACCGCGCCGCCGCCGAGCGGCTTCGACTCGTCGGGAATCACGAGGCCGTAGTCGACGCCGATCACGCGGCCGAAGCCGCGGCACTCGCCGCAGGCGCCGATCGGGGAGTTGAACGAAAAGCGCGCCGGGCTCGGGTCGGCGTAGTGGATGTCGCAATCGGGGCAGTGCAGGCCGGTCGAGTAGCGCCATGCCGTCTCGCCCTTGTCTCCCGCGCGGGGAGGCTCGGAGGCGGGAGGCTCCACGAACACGTTCACCTTGCCGCCGCCCACCCGAAGCGCCGCCTCGATCGCCTCCACCAGGCGCGCCTTCTCGACGCTGCCCAGCCGCACGCGATCCTGCGTCACGTCGAGGCTCGAGCCCTTGCGCCGATGGATGCGCGCGTAGCCCTGCGCCTCGAGGTGCTTCGCGACCTCCTCCGGCGTGAAGTTCTTCGGCACCACGATGGGAAAGGTGATCGCGAGACGGGGGTCGCCGGCGGCGCCGGCGCGAAGGGCGAGGTCGGCGAAGATGGACTCGGGCGTGTCGCGGCGCACGGGCCGCGCGCAGCCGCGGCAGAAGAGTCGGCCCGCGCGGGCGAAGAGGAGCTTCAGGTGGTCGTTCAGCTCCGTCATCGTGCCGACCGTGGAGCGTGACGTGCGCACCGGATTGGTCTGGTCGATCGCGATGGCCGGCGGGACGCCCTCGATCGAATCCACCTGCGGCTTGTCCATCCGGTCGAGGAACTGCCGCGCGTAGGGCGAGAAGGTCTCCACGTACCGGCGCTGGCCCTCGGCGAAGAGCGTGTCGAAGACGAGCGAGCTCTTTCCCGAGCCGGATGGCCCCGTCACCACCACGAGTTCGCCCGCCGGGATGTCGACGTCGATGTTCTTGAGGTTGTTCTGCCGCGCGCCGCGGATGGAAATGACTTCGCCGGAATCGTCCTCGATGGAGCCGGGAACGGCGGCGTGCGAAAGATCGTTCATGGTGCCCTGGGGTTTGCGGCGGCGCGGCACGGACCGCTGCCGGAAGCGGAAACAGCCATTCTAGGCATACCCGCGCGCGGAATGGCCACCGATGGAGGCACGGCGAGGCCGATTGTGGATAACTCCGGCCCGCGATCGCCCGCGGGCCCTCGCGCCACGGGAGGCCGGCGCCGGTCGCCGCTGCTAGAATTCGCGCATGCCCGAAGCCGATGAAGGCCGCCGCGAGCGCCGCTACCTCGACCTGCTGAAGAAGTCCCTGGCGAACGAGCTCTACCTGGAGAACGAGGTCCGGCTGCTCTACGTGTTCACCTCCCTCCATGCCAACCGCCCGATCGACGATCGCGCGCTGCGTCATGTGGGATCGGCGCTTCCGGCCATCCTGGACCAGGTCCGCGCGGCGCGCGCCGAGGGCCGTCCGTGGTGGAAGGTCGGCATTCCCCGCCCCGACGGCACGGTGCAGATGCTCAACCTGCGCAACGTCTGCGAGTTCTCCCACACCATGGTGGGGCGCCGCCGCCTGGACAGCCTCGAATCCTGCCTCGATGCGATTCGCCTGGAGAACATTCCCGGCGATCTCATCGAGACCGGCGTCTGGCGCGGCGGGTGCACGGTGTTCATGCGCGGCTACCTGGACATCTGGTCCCTGGAAGGTCGCACCGTGTGGGCCGCCGATTCCTTCGCAGGGCTGCCGCCGCCGACGCACCCGGAGGACGCGGGACGCGATTACACGCCCGCGACCACGCCGATCCTCGCGGTCCCGGTCGACGAAGTCCGGGACCTCTTCGCCCGCTACGGCCTGCTCGACGATCGCGTGCGCTTCCTCGAGGGGTGGTTTCGCGACACGCTTCCCGGCGCGCCCATCGAGCGCCTGGCGCTCCTCAGGCTCGACGGCGATCTCTACGAGTCGACGCGGGACGCGCTCGAGTCCCTGTACGACAAGGTGGTGCCGGGGGGATTCGTGGTCGTGGACGACTACGGCGACTTCCTGCCGTGCCGCCGGGCGGTCGACGAGTTCCGCGCCCGACGCGGGGACTCCGTTCCCCTGGAGAAGATCGACTGGACGGGCGTGTACTGGCGAAAGCCCGCCTGAGCGAGCCTAGCCCAGCTGCGCGTTCATGTGCCGCAGGCGATCGGCGATGGAGCGCAGCATCGCCATCGCGAACGCCGGCTGCTGCTTCACCGCGCCCATGAGCGCCGCGCGGTCGATCGCGAGGAGCTCGCAGTCCTCGATGGCCGCCGCGCTGGCGATGCGCGGCGACTGGTCCACCAGGGCCATCTCGCCGAAGGTGCCCCCCGTGCCCACGATCTCCACCACGTTCGCGCCGAGGGAAATCGACACGCGCCCGGATTTCACGACGTACATGACCACGCCGGCCTGTCCCTCGCGCATGATGGAGGCGCCCGCGGCATACCGGGCGGGCATCGGCTGCGCGAGAGCACCCTCGAGCTGGGCGAGGAGCGCGGCATCGAAGACCGGCGCTTCCGGCTGGCGGACAGCGATCGTCGCGCGGCGCGTCGCCAGTCGCGCCGCGATGAAGCGAAGCCGGTCGAACATCACGCTCATCAGCATCAGGGCGAAATCGGGCAAGGTCGCGAGCGCCGCGCGCAGCTCGTCCGCGCTGAGCGAATGGACGACGCACGCCGTCTTCGCGGTGGCCGTGGCGGTCCGCGGCCGTTCGCTGATGACGGCCATCTCGCCGAAGACCTCGCCTTTCGAGACCGTGTCCAGGGGGCGCCCGTCGATCGAGAGCGCCACCTCTCCCTCGGCGAGAAAATACATCCGGGTCGCCGCGCGCATCGAGAAGATCCCGCCGCCGGAGACCTTCTGGTCCTCGGCGAAGATCGCCTGCCCGGCAACGTAGCGCTCCGCCTTGCCGGCGCTGCGGAAGATCAGCTCGGCGACCTCGGCCTTGTAGAACGGGCTGCGCGCGGCCTTGAACGGGGCCGACGGCGTCGCGGGCGCCTCCGGAGCCGCCGGGGCGCTCGGGGAGGTGAAATCCAGGTCGTCGTCGTCGGGCATGCGCGGTCCTTTCCGGTATCTTGCGATTATGACGGGCAAGCGGGTCGGCGCACCATGCCTGCGGGCGATGCCCGGGCCGCCGTGACCGCCGCCGATCGCGCGAAACCGGGAGATCGCCATGACACCAGGGGAACTGGCCGCGCTGTCGGCCGCCGAGTTGGACCAGCTCATCGCGGCTGCGGCGAAGGAGCGAACGAAGCGAACGGACCCGCAGCCGAACGAGGCGCCCAAGGAGTTCGAGGCGACGCTCAATCCCGCGTGGTTCGTGTTTCTCGCGGGGGAGAACACCGTGATCCAGATCCGGCACCTCGCCCACGGCTGGGTGTCCATCGCGATGCCCCCCGTCGAGCGCGCCCATCTCGCGAGCGTGCTGATGCACCATTCGCTGCTCGCGCCGCACCTGAAGACCGGCGAGGGCCCGGCGGGCGCGGCGCCGGTCCTGCCCCGCGCGGGCGGGGGAACGGTCCACTGAAGCGATGCCGGCCGCCGCGCGCGACCGAGGCAACGATTGACCGAGGTCAGCCGTCGCATGCGGCACGCGTCCCATGATGGAGCCATCGCAGGCTCGGGAGGATCTTCCTTGACCGCTCCGGTGTTCCGGATGCGCGACGTCTCCAAGGTCTATCACGTGGGCGACCTCGAGGTCGTGGCCCTGCGCGAGGTTTCCCTGCAGCTCTTCGCCGGGGAGTTCGTCGTGCTCCTCGGTCCCTCGGGCAGCGGCAAGTCGACGCTCCTCAACCTCCTGGGCGGGCTCGACACGCCCACGTCGGGCGAGGTGGACTATCTCGGGCACGCGCTCTCGGAAGGCGGCGACGAGCGCCTCACGCGCTTTCGCCGCGAGCACGTGGGCTTCGTGTTCCAGTTCTACAACCTCATCCCCAGCCTCACCGCGGCGGAGAACGTCGCGCTGGTCACCGACATCGCCGTGCGGCCCATGGATCCGCGCGAGGCGCTGGGACTCGTGGGCCTCGCCGATCGCGCGGATCACTTTCCCGCGCAGCTCTCGGGCGGCGAGCAGCAGCGGGTGGCCATCGCGCGCGCGGTGGCGAAGCGCCCGGACGTCCTGCTCTGCGACGAGCCCACGGGCGCGCTCGACGTGGTGACGGGGCGGCTCGTGCTGGAAGTGCTCGAGCGGGTCAATCGCGAGCTGGGCACCATCACCGCGGTCATCACGCACAACGCCTCGATCGCGGCCATGGGCGATCGCGTGATCCGCATGTCGAGCGGCAGGATCGTGGAGATCGCGTCCAACGCGGTGCGCCTGCCCGCCTCGGAGCTCCAATGGTGAGGATCGGCGCCCTCGACCTGAAGATCCTTCGCGACGCGTGGCACATGCGCGGCCAGATCCTCGCCTGCGCGATGGTGGTGGCGGGGGGAATCAATTCCTTCGTGTCGCTCTCCTCGGTGAACCGGACCCTCTCGGCTTCCCAGGCGGCGTTCTACGAGGAGTACCGCTTCGCCGACGTCTTCGCCGACCTGGTGCGGGCCCCGGACCACGTCGCCGCCTCGCTCGTCGCGATCGCCGGCGTGGCATCGCTCGAGACGCGCGTGTCCGTCCGGGTCAATCTCGACGTGCCCGGTCTCGCGGAGCCCGCGCGAGGCCGCATCGTCTCGCTCTCCCGCGGCGCCGACGGCAGTCCCGAAGGGCTTCACCTTCGCCGCGGTCGCATGCCGGTGGCGAACGCGGAGGACGAGGTGCTCGCCGCCGAGGCGTTCGCGGTCGCCAACCGCCTCGAGCCGGGGGACGCGATCCGCGCCGTGATGAACGGGCGGTTCAAGGTGCTCCGGGTGGTGGGCGTGGCCAACTCGCCGGAGTTCATCTACGCGCTGGGGCCGGGGCAGCTGGTGCCCGACAACCAGCGCTACGGCATCCTCTGGATGGACCGCAAGGGGCTCGCCAAGGCCTACGACATGGAGGGGGCATTCAATTCCGTGACCGCCCGCGTGAGCCCGGGGGCCGCGGTGGCCGCGGTGCTGGGCGAAATGGACCGCGTGCTCGCCCCCTACGGCGGCGTGGGCGCCTACGATCGCGAGGACCAGATCTCGCACCGTTTCCTCTCGGACGAGATCGCGCAGAACCGGACGATGGCGCGCATCACGCCGTCGATCTTCCTCGCGGTGGGGGCCTTCCTGCTCTACACCGTCCTCACGCGTCTCGTGCAGATGCAGCGCTCGCAAGTCGGCCTCCTGAAGGCGTTCGGCTATTCCGGGGCGGAAATCTCGATCCACTATCTCAAGCTCGCGCTGGTGATATCGCTCATCGGCGCGGCCATCGGCGTGGCGACGGGATTGCCGTTCGCCGGCTACATGCTGGCGCTCTACGCCGAGTACTACTATTTCCCGATGCACGGCGAGGGTCACCGGATCCCCGTCGCCCTGGCCGGGGTCGCGCTCGCGGTGGGAGCGGCGGCGCTGGGCGCCTTGCCGGCCGCCTTGCGCGCCTCGCGGCTCGCGCCGGCGGATTCGATGCGCCCCGAGCCGCCGCCGGCCTTTCACGCGGGCGTGGTCGAGAAGTGGGGAATGCGGCGCGCGCTGTCGCCCGCGGGCCGGATGCTGGCGCGAAACCTCGCCCGACGGCCCCTGCGCGCGATCGCCGGCGTGACCGGCATCGCCATTGCCGTGGCGTTGCTCGTGATGATGTCGGCGATGCTCGACGGCGTGCGCTACCTCATGGACTGGCAGTTCACGATCGTGCAGCGCGAGGACGTGCAGGTGCTGCTCACGGAGCCGCGCGCGCGCCCGGCGCTCGACGCCCTGCGGGCCATGCCCGGCGTGATGGAGGTCGAGCCCTTCCGCATCGCCCCGGCGCGGCTCCACCGCGGTCATCGGGTGAAGCGCGGCGTTCTCTTCGGGCTCGAGGAGAACCCGCTCCTGCGCCGGGTCGTGGGCGGCGACGGCAGGGCCTTCGCGATCCCGCCCGAGGGCGTCCTGCTCACGTCCATTTTCGCGAAGACCCTCGAGGTCCGCGCCGGCGACACGATCGAGGTCGAGGTGATGGAGGGGAAGCGCCCGAGCCGCTCCCTGCTCATCGCGGGGATCGTCGACGAGCCGATCGGCTACGCGGCCTACGTTTCGCGCGAGACGGCCAACCGCCTGATGGAGGAGGGCGACGTGCTGACCGGCGCGTACCTGCGGGTCGACGGGCGCGAGCGCGAGCGCCTCTTCGCCGCGCTGAAGGCGATGCCGCAGGTCGCCGGCGCGAACCTGCGCGAGGCGACCTACGGGCGGTTCGCCGAGATGATCGATCGAAGCGTCGGCATCATGATCGCGGTGAACCTCGTCTTCGCGTGGATCATCGCCTTCGGGCTGGTCTACAACGGCGCCCGCATCGCGCTCTCGGAGCGCGGCTACGAGCTCGCCACCCTGCGCGTCCTCGGCTTCACGCAGCGCGAATCCGCTTCGCTGCTCCTGGGCGAGCAGGCGGTCATCACCGTGGCCGGCCTGCCCGCGGGGCTTGCCCTGGGCATCGCGCTCACGCTCTACTTCGTCTGGATGCTTTCCACGCAGATGTGGCGGATGCCCTTCGTGGTGACCGGCGCGAACCTCGTGGGTGCGATGGGCGCGGTGGCGATCGCGGCGGTGGCCTCGGGCGGGGCGGTCGCCTGGCGCCTGCGGCGCATGGATCTCGTGGCCGCGCTGAAGGCGCGCGAATGAACCGGAGCGTGACATGAGCCTGTCGAGGAAGAAGATCGCAAGCGCGGCGGCGACGCTGGCCCTGGTCGCGCTGCTGGCCTGGTGGGCGTGGCCCGCGCCGCGCCTGGTGGAGACGGCCCGCGTGGCGCGCGGGCCCGTGCAGGTCACGATCGAGGAGGACGGCGAGACGCGCGCGGTCGATCGCTTCGGCGTGGCCGCGCCGGTCGCGGGGCGGCTGCTGCGGATCGAGCTGCGCGAGGGCGACCCCGTGAAGGCGGGCCAGCGGGTCGCGGAGATCGCGCCGTTGCCGGTTTCGGCGTCCGATCGCGAGATGCTCGAGGCGAAGCTCGACGCTGCCCGGGCCATGCTCACGGAAGCGCAGGAGCGCGTCCGCCGCGCGGACATCGATGCCGCGCAGGCCGGGCGAGAGCGCGAGCGCGCGGTCGACCTCGTGGCGAAGAAGTTCGTGTCGGAACAGGCGCTGGAGCAGGCCGAGACCGCGGCCAGGACGAAGGGCGCCGACCTCAAGGCCGCCCGCTCCCGGACGGCGGCGGCCGCGGCGGAGGTCGAGGCGGCCCGCGCGACGCTCACCGCCGTTCGCGAGAAGGCGCCGACGGTGCGCATCGTGTCGCCGGTCGACGGCCGGGTCCTGCGCATCGCCGACCGGAGCGAGCGGGTCGTGCAGCCGGGCGCCTTGCTCGTCGTCGTGGGCGACCCGAATGCGCTCGAGGTCGTGGTGGACGTCCTGTCGAACGATGCGGTGCGCGTGAAGCCCGGCATGCCCATGCTGCTCACCGGATGGGGAGGCCCCGAGGTGGTCGAGGCGGTCGTTCGCGCCGTCGAGCCCTCGGCGTTCCGGAAGATCTCCGCGCTCGGCGTCGAGGAGCAGCGCGTGAACGTCATCGCGGATTTCAGGGCCGTGCCACCGGGGATCGGCGATGCCTACCGCGTGGACGCGAGGATCGTCGTCGCGAGCAAGGCCGATGCGCTGCGGGTGCCGGTCGGCGCGCTCTTCCGGCGCGAGGGCCAGTGGACGGCCTTCCGCGTCGAGGGGAACCGCCTCGCGGCCCGCGGCGTGAAGGTCGGCTTGCGCGGATCGCGCGAGGCCGAGATCGTCGACGGGCTCGCCGAGGGCGACGAGGTCGTGCTCTACCCGGGCAACGAGCTCGCCGACGGCGCCCGGGTCGCGATCCGCAAGCAGGGCACCGCGCCCTAGGACAGGAAGCGTCGCGGCGACAGGGTGCCGGCCAGATCCCGCGGCAGGGGCGCCGGTTCGTCTTCCAGGCGCGAGACGATGAGCTCCGCCCCGATCGGCCCCCACAGCAGCCCGCGCGATCCCAGGCCGGTGGCGACCCAGAGCCCCGGCAGGAGCGTCTCGCCGAAGATCGGCAGGCGGTCGGGCACGGTGGTGCGGAAGCCGGCGAGTCCGTCGAGGTCGGCCGGCGAGACGCCGTCGGCGAAGCCCGGGAGCATCCTGCCGGCGCGGGCCAGGTTCTCGCGATGGTCGGCTTCGCGAACGTCTTCCCCGTGGTCGTCATGCTGGTAGGTGGCGCCCACCACGTGCCCGCCGTCGGGCAGCGGCGCGACATAGCCGCTGCCGCTCACGATCACCTCCAGCGTCCGCGAGGCCGAAGCCGGCAGGAAGCTCACCTGCCCGCGAACGCTCGCGAGCGCGAGCCGGGCTTCGGGAGCCAGGCGCTTCGCATCGACGGCGTTCGCGACGATGAGGATCGGGGCCTCGGCGATGACCGATCCGCCGGCGTCGATCGCACGCCAGTCGGAGCCTTCCCGCTCGATCCGCTCGACCGGCCGGCCCAGGTGAAAGCGCGCGCGCTCGCCCGCGCTCGCGCGCAGCGCCGCGGCAAGGCTGCCGGGCGAGACCCAAGCCCCCGAAGGCATCCACCAGCCCGGTCCGCGCACGGCCCGCCCGGCCAGGCGCTGCGCCTCCCCCGCGTCCACGTATCGAAGGAAGTCGGGGGAGTGGCCCTGCGCCGAAACGATCGCCGCGAAGCGCCCCGCCTCGTCTTCGCCGTCGGCGAGCTGGAGCACGCCGCAGCGATGCCAGACGAGATGGTAGCCGTCGTGCTGGAGCGCGCGGAAATGCTGGAGCGCATACAGGAAGGCGGGCCGGGAAGCTCTCGCGTTCTCGGCGTCGCGAACGTTGGCGATCGGGCGCACGAGGCCGACGGTCGAGCCGGTGCGCTTTTCGCGCGCGTCGACGAGGTCGATGGTCCAGCCGCGTGTCGCGAGCCGCTCGGCGCACAGCATGCCCGCGAGCCCGGCGCCCACGATCACGGCGCGGCGCGGTGCCCGCGGCGGCGAAACGGCTTCCCCCGCGCGCGTGCCCACGAGCACGTCGCGCCGCCGCCCGGCGCCCTCGCGAAGCTCGACCTGGAAGCCCGCCCCCGCCAGGGCGGAGCGAACGCCGCCCGCGGTCGTCGCGGTGGCGACCGTCGCGCCCGGTGCGGCGAGCCGCGCGAGCTCCCGGACCATCTCCGGGGACCACATCTCGGGATTGCGGGCCGGCGCGTGCCCGTCGAGGAACAAGGCGTCGGCCTTCGCGTCGAGCTGCGCGAGCAACGCGATCGCATCCCCCGCGAGCAGCGTGAGCCGCAGGCGACCGCCGTCGAACTGCAAGCGGTGGAAGCCGGCGATCGGCGGTGGCCACACCGCCAGCAAGGCGGTGGCCAGCTCGCGCAGTTCGGCGAAGGGGGCGAGCGCCGTTGCCAGATCGCCGGCGAGGAAAGGGTGCGGCTCGACGCCGACGTAGTGCAGCCGCGTCGGCGCCCGGGAATCGGCGCGCAGGGCTTCCCAGGCGGCGAGGAAATTGAGCCCGGACCCGAAGCCCGTCTCGAGGATGGTGAACGCCTCGCGTCCGCGCCAGCGTTCCGGCAGCGCGTTTCCCGACAGGAACACGTGGCGTGCCCGGGCGAGGCCGCCCTCGGCTGGATGACCGCTGTCCTCCGGGCGGGGCGAATTCTCCGGACCCGCTGGCGTGACGCACACGTTTCGACCGGTCATGCG
>DAORTX010000026.1:0-18314 GCA_035432885.1 Usitatibacteraceae bacterium | reverse complement strand
GGCGAAGGAGGCGGTGTCGTTTGCGGACGAATGGGGTATTGAGTCCGGAAAGGGTTCCCCCATCCTCCACCCCGAATCGCGTCGGGTCGGGGGCCGGCGCGATGAAAACGGATTGCCCGGCAGTCACGCGCTCCAGTGTTCGACGATGAGCTGCAGCGACTCGGTGCCGTTGTACTCGTTCACGTCCAGCCGGTAGACCGCGTCGATGGCGCCCGGAAAGGGATCGGCCTCGCCGAAGCGCATGGCGGTGAACCGGCGCCCGCCCAGACCCAGCGTGAGGCGCGTGTGCTTCTGCCCGACGACCCGCTGGGCCTCGACCGAGAAGCGCCCCGCGAAGCGCGGCTCGGGAAAGCCCTGTCCCCAGACGAAGCCGCGCAGCTCGGCGGCGAAGTCGAAGCTGATCTCGTCGGCGGAGAGCTCGCCGTCGGTCTCGATGCGCTGCTCGAGATCCGCCGGGGAGAGGAGTTCCCGCGACACCGATTCGAACGCGGCGCCGAACGCCTCGAGGCTTCCGGCGTGGAGGGTGGCGCCGGCCGCCGCCGCATGGCCGCCGAAGCGCTCGATGAGCCCGGGCGATCGCTTCGCGACGAGGTCGAGGGCATCGCGAAGATGCAGCCCCGGGATCGCGCGGCCGGAGCCCTTCAGCTTGCCGTCATTGTCCGCCGCGAAGGCGAAGACCGGGCGGTGGAAGCGGTCCTTGAGGCGCGAGGCGAGGAGCCCCACCACGCCCGCATGCCATTCGGGGCGGTGGACGGTCAGCGAGAACCCGTCGCCGGGATCGATGTCCGCGAGCATCGCGAGGGCCGAGTCCTGCATGTCCGCCTCGATTCCGCGGCGCTCGCGGTTCAGGGCGTCGAGCCTCTCGGCGAGGCTTCGCGCCTTGCCCGGGTCGTCCGTCGCGAGGCACTCGATGCCGATCGTCATGTCCTCCAGGCGTCCGGCCGCGTTCAGGCGCGGGCCGACGGCGAAACCGAGGTCGTGGGCGCCGGCGCGACGCGGTTCGCGTCCGGCGACGGCCATGAGCGCCGCGATGCCCGGGCAGGATTGGCCGGCACGGATGCGCGCGAGCCCCTGCGCCACGAGGATGCGGTTGTTGGCATCGAGCCTCACGACATCGGCCACGGTGCCCAGCGCGACCAGGTCGAGGAGGCAGGCGAGATTCGGCTCCGCGTGCCCGGCGAAGCGGCCGCGGCGCCGCAGCTCCGCGCGAAGCGCCGTCATCACGTAGAAGATCACGCCCACGCCGGCGAGGTGCTTGCTCGGGAAGCCGCAGCCGGCCTGGTTCGGGTTCACGATGCAGGCCGCTTGCGGCCTTTCGTCGCCGGGCAGGTGATGATCGGTGACGAGGACCCGCATGCCCAGGCGGTTGGCCTCGGCCACGCCGTCGACGGCGGCGATCCCGTTGTCGACCGTGACGAGCAGGTCGGGCGTGCGCCCGGCCGCGATCCGCACGATCTCGGGCGTGAGGCCGTATCCGAAGCGGAAGCGATCGGGCACGAGGAAATCGACCTTCGCGCCCATGGCGCGCAGCGCCCGAAGGCCGACCGCGCAGGCGGTGGCGCCGTCCGCGTCGTAGTCGGCGACGATGAGGATTCGCTGCCCGGCCCCGATCGCGTCGGCGAGCAGCCCGGCGGCGTCGCCGACGTGGGCCAGGCGTTCCGGCAGCGCGAGCCCCGGCAGGGCGGTGGCGAGTTCGGCGGCTGCCGTCACGCCGCGCGCGGCGAAGAGCCGGGCGAGACGCGGCGCGATGCCGCCTTCGACGAGGCGTGCCCGCGCGGATTCGTCGACGCCGCGCTCGACGACCTCAGGCATGGGTCGCGAGGGCGCGGGTCCGCCGCAGCCAACGCCAGCGGGCGCCCGGAGGAAGGTCGAAGACCGCGGTGTCGCGCTCGGCCGGCAGCACGAGGCGAACGCCGCCGAAGGCGAGCGCCGCCTCGCCGAGGCGGGAGAACCAGTCGCGCTCCAGGGCCAGGGCAGCGGCTTGCCAGGCTTCCCAGTCTCCCCGGAGAAAGGGCCTTCTCAGGGAGTCCGCGACGGCGAGGCTGGCCGTCGACTCGCGCGAGGGCAACTGCTCGATGCCGGCGGGGAGCGCCTTCACCGCACAGCCGCTCGCGAGCGCGAGACTGCGGGCGAGGGGATCGTCCGCCGCCACGCTCGCGAAGGGCCGTGGAAGCCCCGCCGGATACTCGCCGCCGCCCCAGAACCACACGGCGTTGAGCGTGGGCCGCCCCGAGGCTTCCCGCGCGGAATTGAGCGCGAGCTTCGCGAGGAGCATCTGCGCCTCGCTGAAGAGCGAGGGCCACTTCAGGCGCATGCCGCCTTCCGGAAGCATGCCGAAGGGGTTGCGGCCCACGGCATCCTCCAGGGGAACCGTCCTGGGCAACTCGCCGGGGGGCACGCGGACGTACCATCGATCGGGCGCCGGGGCGACGAACTCCAGTCCATCGACCGCGAAGAAATCGTTCAGCTCGAAGATCGCCGCGTCGGCCTCTTCCCGCGTGAGCGAGAGCACCGAAGCCTCGTGGAGGGTGAGGGCGTTTCGCCCGACTCTCTGGTGCACGGGGTCGGCGCGAAGCCACGATCCCTCGCGCGGCCCGCCGTCGGAGGCGAGCGTGAGCGCGGCGACGGGGGCGTCTTGGCCCAGGCCCCATTGCCGCAGGAGCCACGCGCTGCCGGCCCCCGCCTCGCGCGAGGCGTCGGCGCGCGCAAGCCAGTGCTCGAGCCGGGGCAGGCGAAGCGAGCGCATTTCCGCCGGGGCGTCGGCGGGTGGCAGAAGGTCGGGGACGAGCAGGGTGAGGGGCATGAACGGCGGCATCGAAGGGGACGCTACCCTTCGATTATCCCTTGCCGGCGAGGGCGAGGGATAATAGGAGCCCCGCATCCCCCCTTTTTCCGGATCCGCCTTCTTGCAGCCATTCGAGCTTTTCGTCGGCCTTCGCTACACGCGCGCCAAGCGCCGCAACCACTTCATCTCGTTCATCTCGCTCGTGTCGATGCTGGGCATCGCGCTGGGGATCGCCGCGCTCGTGACGGTGATGTCGGTGATGAACGGCTTCGAGCGCGAGATCCGCTCGCGGATCCTGGGCGTGGCCTCCCACGTGCAGGTGCTTGCCGCCGAAGGCGGGCTTCCCGACTGGCGGCGGATCGCGGAGCAGGCGCAGGCGAACCCGGCCGTGGTGGCGGCGGCGCCCTTCGTGGCGGCCCAGGGCCTGCTTTCGTCCGGCTCGCAGGTGCGCGGCGTGTTCGTGCGCGGCGTCGTCCCGGAACTCGAGGACAAGGTCGCCGACTTCGGCGCCCACATGCGCGACGGCAGGCTCCAGGACCTGCAGCCGGGAGAGTTCGGCATCGTCCTGGGCGCCGACCTCGCGCGCGGCCTGCAGGTGCGCAGGGGCGAGCGCGTCACGCTCATCGCACCGCAGGGGCAGGTCACGCCCGCGGGGCTCGTGCCGCGCCTGAAGCAGTTTCGCGTGACCGGCGTGTTTTCCGTCGGGCACTTCGAGTACGACTCGGGTCTCGCGCTCGTGCGCCTGGAGGACGCGCAGGTGCTCTACCGCCTGGGCGACGCGGCGAGCGGCGTGCGCCTGAAGCTCGCGAACCTCTACGAGGCCCCGCGCGTGGCGCGCGAGTTGGCGAGGACGCTCCCCGCCGACGCCCAGGTCACCGACTGGACGCAGCAGAACGCCAACTACTTCCGCGCCATCCAGATCGAGAAGCGGATGATGTTCATCATCCTCACGCTCATCATCGCCGTGGCGGCATTCAACCTCGTCTCCACCCTGGTGATGGTGGTCACCGACAAGCATCCCGACATCGCGATCCTTCGCACCCTTGGGGCATCGCCCGCCGCGGTCATGAAGATCTTCATGGTGCAGGGCACGCTGATCGGCGTGATCGGCACGGCGCTGGGCGTCCTGCTGGGCGTGGTCCTGTCGCTCAACATCGACGTCGTGGTGCCGGCGATCGAGCGCGCCTTCGACTTCCAGATCCTCTCTCGCGAGGTCTACTACATCAGCGAGCTGCCCTCGCAGCTCGAGTGGCGCGACGTGTGGATGGTGGCGGGCGTGGCACTGGGGCTTTCCTTCCTCGCCACGCTCTACCCGAGCTGGCGGGCGGCGCGCGTGAACCCGGCGGAGGCCCTGCGCTATGAGTGAGGCGGTCCTTTCCTGCGCGGGGCTCGCCAAGACCTTCGGGCTGGGCGAGGTCGCGGTGCCGGTGCTGCGCGGCGTGGATTTCGAGGTTCGCGCCGGCGAGTCGGTCGCGATCGTGGGCGCCTCGGGATCGGGCAAGAGCACGCTCCTTCACTTGCTGGGCGGCCTCGACCGGCCGAGCGCGGGCCGCGTGGCGCTCGCGGGCCGCGACATGGCCTCGCTCGACCCGAAGGCGCAAGGCGAACTGCGCAACGCCGCCCTGGGCTTCGTCTACCAGTTCCACCACCTGTTGCCGGAATTCAGCGCGCTCGAGAACGTGGCGATGCCGCTCGCCATCCGGCGGATGGCCCAGGCGGATGCCCTCGCCCGCGCGCGGGCGATGCTCGAGGAAGTGGGCCTCGGCCACCGCCTCGCGCACCGGCCCGGGGAGCTCTCCGGCGGCGAGCGCCAGCGGGTGGCGGTGGCGCGGGCGCTGGTCACGCAGCCGGCCTGCGTGCTCGCCGACGAGCCCACGGGAAACCTCGATCGCGCCACCGCCGGGCAGGTCTTCGACCTCATCGTGGCACTCAACCGCCGCCACGGCGCCGCCTTCGTGATGGTGACCCATGACCCCGAGCTCGCCTCGCGCATGGACCGGCGGTTGCGGCTCGCCGACGGTCGCCTCGCGCAGGACTGAGGCGGCGCGCTAGAATCCTCGCGGGCCATTCCGGGAGCCGCCGTGCAAGACTTCTACCAGGTCCTGGGCGTCGCGAGGGACGCGAGCGCGCAGATCATCCGCTTCGCCTTCGAGGGCAAGCTGAAGGCGGTGGCCGACCCCGCCTACGCGGTGAGCCCCGCCAAGCGGCGCGAGGAGGAGCGTCTTCTCCGGGAAGCGTACGTGACCCTGTCCGTCGCCGCCAAGCGCGGCCCCTACGACGAGAAGCTCGCGGACTGGGAGTCGGGCGACGGCGGGGAGGAATCGCCGGGGATTGCCTGGCGGATGGTCGCCACGGTCGCGGCGGTGGTGGCACTTGCCGCGGGCGGGTACTGGGCGGTCGAGCGATCGCACGAAAAGGAACGCGTCCGGCTTGAAGCCGAACAGGCCGCCATCGCGGCGGAAAGCGCCCGCCGCGCGGCCGAACTCGCCGAGGCTCGCCGGGAGGAACTGCAGGAGCGCCGCGAGGAGACCGCGGCGCTCACGCGCGAGCGCCGCGAGCGGATGCGGATCGAGCGGGAGCGCGCAGATTACGATCGCGCCCGGCACTACGAGGCATCGAGGGTTCGCCAGGCCGAGGCGGCGCGCGCGAGCCAGGAAAGGCGCTCGGCTCTCGAGGAGCGGCGCGAGGCGGAGCGGGAACGCCGCGAACAGGAGGCCGAGCGCCGCTCGGCCCTGGTCGAGGTCGAGCGCCAGAAGGAATACCTGCGCCGGCAGGAACTCGAGGAGGAGCGCCTTCGCGCCGCTCGCCACGCGCAGGCCCAGCGCGAGGCCCGCGAGAGCGAGTACCGCAAGTACCTCGAGGAACAGCAGCGCCGCCTGCGCAACCGCTAGTTGCCCTCGGGGGCGCGGCTCCGGGGGACCTCGATCCACCAGCGCTGGACGATCTTTCCGCGCGCCTCGACCCAGGCCTCCGATTCGAGCTGCCCCCCGTTGGCCGCGATCACCGCCGAGGAGGCGGGGTTGTCCTTCGAGCAGGTGAGGAGCACGCGCGCGATGCCCCGGCGTGCCGCCTCGGCGAGGGTGAGCCGCAGGATCTCCCGCCCCAGGCCCTGGCCGCGGGCGCCGGGTCGCACGCCGTAGCCGATGTGGCCGCCTTCGACGAGGAGCTTGTCGTTCAGCCGGTGGCGCAGGTTCGACACGCCGACGATCTCCTCGCCGCGCACCAGCCAGAAAGTCGAGTGGGGCACGAAGCCGATCGGGACGCCGATGCCGCGCTCGGCGCCGGCCAGGTCCGCGAGCAAGGCCTCGAAATTCTCGTGGGGAAACGCGAGGGTGAAGGGAACCAGCGGCTCGCCGCCGGCGACGAACTCGGCCACGAGGGCCCGGTAGGAGTCCTTGTACCTCGCCGAAGGCGGGACGAGGCGAAGCGGCGCCACGCTAGTACTCCACCGGCACCGGATCGAGCGAACGCCAGAGATACCAGGTCGCCACGGAGCACCACGGCTGCCAGGCCGCGGCAATCCCGCGCATGTCGTCCCTGGTGAGATCGTCGCCGCCGTTGTAATGGCGCTCCATGGCGCGTTGCAGGCCCAGGTCGCCCACCGGCAGCACGTTGGGACGCATGAGGTGGAAGATGAGGAACATCTCCACGCTCCACCGGCCGATGCCCTTCACCCGGACGAGATCCGCGACGACCGCCTCGTCGTCCATCCGCGCCCACCGCCGGGGCTTCAGCGCGCCTTCGTGGAAATGAAGGGCGAGATCCTTCAGGTAGGCGACCTTCATCCGCGAAAGTCCCGCGGCGCGCAGCGCTTCCTCGTCCATCGCGGCGACACGGGCTGGAACCACGTCGGTGGCGAGCGCCTCGAAGCGGTCCCAAACGGCCTGGGCGGCTTTGACCGAGATCTGCTGCCCGACGACGGAGCGGGCGAGCGTGCGAAAGGCGTCGCCGCGCGTGCGCAGGTTCGCGTCCGGGTGTTCGCGGATGATCCGGCGCAGCACGCGGTCCTTCTTCGCGAGGTGTGCCTTGGCCTCGTCCCAGTAGGCGGGCCTCACGGGCGCACTCCGGCCCGACGTTCGCCTCGCTTGCGCCAGGCGCGAGCGACGATCACGCGCCAGGCGATCATCGTGAACGCGTAGCCCCCGACCGCGAACACGGTGCACTGGATCGCGAGGCCGACCGCCAGGGTGCCGCCCAGGGAAACGATCCAGGAATAGAGGCTCGGCACGAGTTGCACGAAAGCCTCCCAGCTCCAGCCCATGTCCGGCGGAGCGACGAAGGGCGTCGAGTCGCCCGTGACCAGCCGGCCGACGTTGTAGGCGAGGATGTAGAGCGGCACGAAGGTGAACGGATTGGTGTAGAGCGTCGTGAAGACCGCCGCCGGGATGTTGGCGCGAAGCGGGACCGCGATCACCGCGGCCATCAGCATCTGCACCGGGCCGGGGATCAGGCCCGTCACCAGGCCGATGGCCACGCCCAGGGCGACGGCGCGCCGGTGCAGGTGCCACAGGCGCGGATGCGAGAGCAAGGGCGCGCACCATTGCAGCCATCGGTGCCCGCGGATGCTGTCCGGGGAGGGAAGCGCTTGCCTGAGTTTGCGTCGGATCATGTCGGCGCGCCGGCGAGGTGGCGCGTTCAGGGATTCTAGCGTAGCGGCACACGCCACCGATCCCGATCCGCCGCACGCCCATTTCCTTGCGCATCCTTTCCGCCGCTTTCGTGGCCGGCACCGTCGCGCTGCAGCATTCGACGGCACTGCCGGACTTTCGACTCCTCGGTCCCGCCGTGGCGGTGGCGCTCGCCTCGAGGCTCACGCGGCACGCGCTCGCGAGGGCGATCCTGATCGCGGTCGCGGGGCTCGCGGCGGGCTACGACCTCGCGGCCTGGCGAGCCCGGGCTCGCCTCGCCGACGAGTTGCCCCGTGCCCTGGAAGGCCGCGACATCGAGATCGAGGGCGTCATCTCGGGCCTGCCCCGGCCCGGTGAGCGGGGAACGCGATTCGATTTCGATGCCGTCGCGGTGGCGCCGGATTTCTCCGTGCCCTCTCGGGTGTCGCTCGCCTGGTATGCCCCGCGCGAAGGGGAGGGCCGCGAGACCGCCGGCCCGCCGCCTCTGCGTGCCGGCGAGCGATGGCGGTTCACGGTGCGACTGAAGCGCCCGCGCGGGCTCGCGAACCCGCACGCCTTCGACTTCGAAGCCTGGGCACTGGCGCGCGGCATCCGCGCCACCGGGTACGTGCGATCGTCGCCGCCGCCCGTGCTCGTCGCAGGTCACGAACCGGGCTGGCCGCAATCGCTGCACAGGCTGCGCGGCAACGTTCGCGACGCCATGCAGGCCACCCTGGGCGAGGCCCGCCACGCCGGCGTCCTGGTGGCGCTCGCGGTCGGCGACCAGGACGCCATCGCGGGCGAGGACTGGGAGGTGTTCTGGCGCACCGGCGTGGGCCACCTCATGAGCATTTCCGGGCTTCACGTCACGATGTTCGCGAGCCTCGCCTTCGCGGTCACGGCGTTCCTTTGGGTGCGCGTGCCCTCGCTCGCGCTCGCCGTGCCGGCCCGGAAGGCCGCCGCCGTGGCGGGTGTGCTCGCCGCGGCCGCGTACACGCTCGTCGCCGGGTTCGGCGTGCCGGCGCAGCGCACCTTCGTGATGCTAGGCACGGCGGCGGCGAGCCTGCTGCTCGAGCGCCCGGCCTCGCCTTCGCGCGTGCTGTGCGCGGCGGCCCTCGCCGTCGTCCTGGCCGATCCCTGGTCCGTCCTCGCGCCGGGCTTCTGGCTGTCCTTCGGGGCCATCGGCGCGATCTTCTTCGCCCTCGCGCTGCGCGATCGCCCGCCCGGCACTTTGGGCTCGGCGGCGCTTGTCCAGGCGGCCGTGACGCTGGCACTCGCGCCGATTCTCGCGGCCTGCTTCGGCGAGGTCTCGCTCGTCTCGCCGCTCGCCAATGCGTTCGCGATTCCGCTGGTGAGCATGGTCATCGTGCCGCTCACGCTGGCTGGCGCCCTTCTGCCGCTGCCGGTGCTGCTGGTTCCCGCGCATGCCCTGCTGGAGATCGCGATGGCGCCCCTGCAAGGGCTCGCGGCCTTGCCGGGCGCCGTGGCCGAGAGCGCCGGCGCGCCGATGGTGCTTTCCTGTCTCGCCGCGGCCGGCGCCTTGCTTCTCCTGTCGCCGCGCGGCGTTCCGCTTCGCGCCGCGGCGGCGGCTTTCCTGCTGCCGCTCGCCTTCTACCGCGCGCCTGCGCCGGCGCCGGGCGAGGCGTGGGTGGACGTGCTCGACGTGGGGCAGGGCCTCGCGGTGGTGGTCCGGACGGCCACGCGCGCGCTCGCCTACGACGCCGGCCCGTCGTGGAGCGCGGAATCGGACAGCGGCGGGCGCATCGTCGTGCCGTTTCTTCGGGGCGAAGGCGTCCGGCGGCTCGATGGCCTCGTGATCAGCCACGGGGACGATGACCATGCGGGAGGCGCGCGCACGCTCGCCCGTTCGCGCGAACCGCCGTGGCTGCTGTCGTCGCTCCCGCCCGGCGACGAGCGCCACCGGCTCGCGCCGATGTCGCACCCGTGCCTTTCGGGGTCGCGCTGGAACTGGGACGGCGTGGACTTCGAGATCCTGCATCCGGCGGTTTCCGCGCTCGACGGCGGCCGCCGCGGCAACGATCGCTCCTGCGTCATGCGGGTCGCCACCGTCGCGGGCGCCGTGCTCCTCACGGCGGACATCGAGCGGCGGGCGGAAGCCGAGATCGTCGCCCGGTGGGGGGGGCGGCTCCGCGCGGAGGCGCTGCTCGTGCCGCACCACGGTTCGCGGACGTCGTCCACGCCGGCGTTCGTCGCGGCGGTCTCGCCCTCGGTGGCGATCGTCTCCGTCGGGTGGCGAAACCGATTCCGCCAGCCGTCCGCCGCGGTCGAGTCGCGCTACCGCGAGCAGGGCGCGGCGATCCTGCGCACGGACATCCTGGGCGCCTTGCGCTTGACGCTGCCGGGACACGTGGCGGACACGGTCGCCGTTCGTCCGCTGGTGGAAGACGCGCGCTACTGGAGCGAGCGCGGGCCCGCGCGCGCGGGCCGTGGCTAGGCCGCGGCCTCGGGCCCCTTGCGCAGGTCCAGCGTGAGGGGGAAGCGGGAGTTGCGCGCCTCCTCGGCGAGCGTCATGGGCCCCGGCGAATGGCCCATGGCCTGGAAGCGGGCCACGCGGCGGGCTTCGGCCTCCAGGGCGTTCACCGGGAAGGTCTCGTAGTTGCGCCCCCCGGGGTGCGCCACATGGTAGGTGCAGCCGCCGATGGAGCGGCCGTTCCAGAGATCCACGATGTCGAAGACCAGCGGCGCCTGCGGCTCGATGGTGGGATGGAGCGCGAAGGTCGGCGCCCACGCCTTGTAGCGAACGCCGGCGACGTACTCGCCCGGCCGACCGGCGGCGGCGAGCGGCACGCGCCGGCCGTTGCAGGCGACGGCGTATCGCGTGGTGTTCAGGTTGCTCGCGTGCACCTGGAGGCGTTCGACGGAGGCGTCGACATAGCGCGCCGTGCCCACTTTCGAGACCTCCTCGCCCAGCACATGCCACGGCTCGATGGCCTGGCGGATCTCGAGTTCGATGCCCTCGTAGGTGACGGTGCCGAAGCGCGGGAAGCGGAACTCGAGGAAGGGCGCGAACCACGCCAGGCGGAAGTCGTAGCCGGCGCCCTGCAAGTCCTCGACCACGTGGCGCAGGTCCTGGGCGACGAAGTGCGGCAGCATGAAGGCGTCGTGCAGGCGCGTGCCCCAGTCGACGAGCCGGCCGCGGAACGGCGTCTTCCAGAAGCGGGCCACGAGCGCTCGCACGAGAAGCATCTGCAGCAGGCTCATCCGGGCGTGCGGCGGCATCTCGAAGGCGCGGAACTCGAGCAGTCCCAGGCGGCCGGTGGCGGTGCCGGGCGCGTAGAGCTTGTCGATCGAGAACTCGGCGCGATGGGTGTTGCCGGTCAGGTCGACGAGGAAGTTTCGCAGGATCCTGTCCACCAGCCAGGGCTTCTCGTTCGATTCGCCCGGCGGCAGCGCGGCATCCAGCTGCTCGAAGGCGATCTCCAGCTCGTAGAGCGCGTCGTCCCTCGCCTCGTCCACGCGCGGGCTCTGGCTCGTCGGGCCGATGAAGAGGCCGGAGAAGAGGTAGGAGAGCGAAGGATGGACCTGCCAGTAGGAGATGAGCGAGCGGAGCAGGTCGGGGCGGCGAAGCAGCGGGCTGTCGGCCGCCGTGGGACCGCCCAGCGTGACGTGGTTGCCGCCACCGGTGCCCGTGTGCCGGCCGTCGAGCATGAACTTCTCGGTGCCCAGGCGGGCGAGGCGCGCTTCCTCGTAGAGCACGCTCACGTGGCGGACGAGTTCGTCCCAGCCGGCGGCCGGGTGGATGTTCACCTCGATCACGCCCGGGTCCGGCGTGATGGCGAAGCGCGCGATCCGCGGGTCGTCCGGAGGCGCGTAGCCCTCCAGGCGCACGGGCTGCCCGAGCGCGCGCGAGGTCGACTCGATCGCCGCCACGAGGGAGACGAAGTCCTCCATGAGCGAGACGGGCGGCAGGAAGACGTGCAGCCTCGACTCGCGAAGCTGCACGCACAGGCAGGTGCGCACGACCTCCCTCGCGCGCGGGTCCGGCGCGGCCGCGTCGCCCGCGCCATTCCCGGCGGGAGCGGTTCCGCGCTCGCCAAGCGCGTCGCGGCGCTCGAACGGATCGGTCGCGATGACCGGCTCGTCGTCCTCGGGCAGCACCGCCGGCAGCGAAGCCAGGGGCAGGCGCCAGCCGATCGGCGAATTGCCCTCGAGCAGGAACACATGGCCGCGGCGAAGCGGCCAGCGCGAACTCGCCCACGCCGTGGCGTCGGCGGACTTGCGGCGTGCGAGCGCCTTCACGGGCAGGATGAACCCCGCCGGCACGCCGAGCGTTCCCGCGACCTCGGCGGCGAGCCGGGCGCGCACGGCGCCGTCGGCGAGGTCCCCGGAAAGCGGGTCCAGGTCGGGAGGCAGGTGGGATTCGTCGCGCAGGATCTTCCACGGATCCTCGTAGGCCGGCAGCACGAAGTCGGGGGACAGGCCGAGCGCCTTCGCGAGTTGCGTGGCGAAGCGGCTCGCGTCCTGCGCGGTCGGCGGATCGAGGCGCGGCGATTGGCGCCCGGACGGGTCGATGCCGTCGGGCTGCGGCGAGGAGTCCTGCCAGAGCGGCGTGCCGTCACGGCGCCAGAAGCACGAATACGCCCAGCGCGGAAGCTCCTCGCCGGGGTACCACTTGCCCTGTCCGAAGTGCAGCACCGCGCCCGGCGCGAAACGCTCGCGCAGGCGCCGCAGGAGGTCCACGGCCAGCTCGACCTTGCGCGGCGAGGTCGGGGTGTAGTTCCACTCCGGGCCGTCCATGTCGTCGATGGACACGAAGGTGGGCTCCCCGCCCATGGTGAGCCGCGTGTCCCCGTCGGCCAGTTCGCGATCGACCTGCCGGCCGAGGTGCTCGATCGCGGCCCACTGCGCGTCGTCGAAGGGGCGCGTCACCCGCGGATCCTCGTGGATGCGCGTGACCTTCATCTCGAAATCGAATTCGGTCCGGCAGGTGTCGGTGAAGCCGGTGACGGGCGCGGCACTCGAGGGCAGTGCCGTGCAGGCGAGCGGGATGTGGCCCTCGCCCGCGAGGAGCCCGGACGTGGGATCGAGCCCGATCCACCCCGCGCCGGGGACATAGGCCTCGCACCAGGCGTGCAGGTCGGTGAAGTCGTGGTCGGTGCCGCCAGGGCCGTCGAGGGGCTTCTGGTCGGCGGTGAGCTGGATCAGGTAGCCCGAGGCGAAGCGGGCGGCGAGCCCGAAACGGCGCAGGATCTGCACGAGCAGCCAGGCCGAATCGCGGCAGGAGCCCTGCGCGCTCTCGAGCGTGTGCTCCGGCGACTGGATGCCCGCCTCCATCCGGATGAGGTATTTCACGTCCCTCTGCAGGTCGCCGTTCACGCCCACGAGGAAGTCGATCGTGGTGATCGGGGCCGCCAGCCGGCGCGCCCGCGCCCGCTCGACCCAGTCGGCGAGCCTCGGCGTGAGCGGCTCCAGCTCCAGGTAGGGCGCGAGTTCCCGGGCGTTGTCGGGCGTGTAGGCGAAGGGGAACTGTTCGGCGGTCTTGTCGACGAAGAAGTCGAAGGGGTTGATCACCGTCATGTCGGCCACGAGGTCGACCGTGATCTCGAGCGAGCGCGCCTTCTCGGGAAACACCAGGCGCGCGACCCAGTTGCCGTAGGGATCCTGCTGCCAGTTGATGAAGTGCTTCGCCGGCCGCACCGTGAACGAGTAGCTCTCGATCGGCGTGCGGCAGTGCGCCGCGGGCCGCAGCCTCACGTCGTGCGGGGAGAGCCCCACCGCGGGGTCGAAAGCGTAGGAAGTGCGGTGGTGGAGCGCGACCCGGATCGTCACGTCTTCACCGGGAAGGGACGCCGAATCACTCGAGCCAGTCCGGATCGGGAAGCTCCCCGAACACGCGCCGCAATCCCCCGCCCCAGCGCGAACGCAGCATCGTGAAATAGGGGTCGCCCTCGCGGATCTTCTGCTGCAGGCCCACGCGCAGGCTGTCCCGGGGAAGCCAGAGCATGTCGATCGGCAGGCCGACCGAGATGTTGGACTTCATGGTGGAGTCGAAGGAGATGAGGATGCACTTGGCCGCTTCCTTCTGCGGGGTGCCGGTGTTCACGACGCGGTCCAGGATGGGCTTGCCGTACTTCGACTCGCCCAGCTGGAAGTAGGGCGTGTCCTCGGTGGCCTCGATGAAGTTGCCCTGGGTGTAGACGTGGAAAAGGCGCATCGGCTCGCCCTTGATCTGCCCGCCGACGATCAGGTTCGCGCCCGCGTCGATGTTGCTCTGGGTGAGCAGGGCGCCGTCCTTTCGCTGCATCTCGCGCAGCGCGTCCCCGACGAGGCTGGCCGCGTCGTACATCGACTCGGCATTCCAGATCGTGAGCTGGCCGTCGGCCGCGTGCTGGTGGCGATCGAGCAGGTTCACCACGCCTTGCGTGATGGCGAGGTTCCCGGAGGACAGGACCACGATCACCCGGTCGTCCTTCCTCTCGAAGACGCGCATCTTGGTGAACGTGGACACGTGGTCCACGCCCGCGTTGGTCCGCGAATCGGAGGCGAAGATCATGCCGGCGTCCAGGCGCAGGGCGACGCAGTAAGTCATGGTTCGGGAAATCTCTCGGGTTCGCGCGAAGCAAAATCATAACCCATGGCCGCCCCGGGGCTTTCTCCCGGGCCTAGTCAACCAGCGTCGGCGCGAAGTAGCTCTTCTGGATCTCGTCGGAGAGTTCCTGCATCGCGTCGAGGTACTCCGTGAGGTACTCGTGCAGGCCCTCGGCGAAGATGTCCTGGATCCGGCCGTAGCGCAATTGCGACAGGAGCCGGCCGGCGAGCCGCAGGCATTCTCCCGAGCGGTCGTTCCTCACGAGGTCGAGCATCTCGCTCACCTGGCGCATGCAGAAGTGCAGGCTGCGGGGAATGTCGTCTCGCATGATCAGGAGCTCGGCGAGCTTGAGCGGCGTGATCACGTCCCGGTAGACCTTCCGGTAGGTCTCGAAGGCCGACACCGAGCGCAGCACGGCCGACCACTGGTAGTAGTCGACGGCGCCGCCCACGTCCTTCACGCTGGGCAGCAGCACGTGGTACTTCACGTCGAGGATCCGCGCCGTGGAGTCGGCGCGCTCCATGTGCGTTCCGAGGCGCGTGAAATGGTAGGAGTCGTCGCGCCGCATGGTGCCGAAGGTGACCCCGCGAAACAGGTGGCTTCGCTCCTTCACCCAGTCGAAGAAGCTCGAGGCGCCCTTGGCGTTCATGTTGTCCTCGGTCATCTGCTGCATCTCGAGCCAGGTCGAGTTCACCACCTCCCACATCTCCGAGGTGATCGCGCCGCGGACCGCGCGCGCATTCTCCCGGGCCTGGCGGGCGCAGGAGTAGATCGAGGAGGGGTTCTCGGCGTCGAGCGCCATGAAGTGCAGCACCTCCTTCGCGCACACCAGGCTGTGGCGGCCGGCGAAGGGAAAGAGCGTGCCGGTGATGTGGAGCGGCGCCGACCATTCCTGGTCCTTCAGGCGCTGCTCCTTCACCAGGAGCGACATGCGCCAGGTCACGTCGAGGACGCGCGCGGTGTTCTCGGCCCGCTCGACGTAGCGGCTCATCCAGTAGAGGTTGGAGGCGACCCGCGAAAGCATGGCTTCAGTCCACCACCCAGGTGTCCTTCACGCCCCCGCCCTGGGAGGAGTTCACCACGAGCGAGCCCTCCCGCAGCGCCACCCTCGTGAGGCCCCCCGGCACGAACCGGACCTCTCCCGCGGAGAGCACGTAGGGGCGCAGGTCGATGTGGCGCGCGGCGAGCGTGTCCGCGCAGAAGGTCGGCACCTGCGAGAGCGAGAGCGTGGGCTGCGCGATGAAGCGTCCCGGCGTGTCGAGGATCCGCTGGCGGTAGCGCTCGCGCTCGTCCGCGGTGGCCGTCGGGCCCACCAGCATGCCGTAGCCGCCCGAGCCCTGCGTCTCCTTCACCACCAGTTCCTCGAGGTGCGCGAGCGCGTAGGCGAGGTCGTCGGGGTTGCGCAGGAGGTAGGTCGGCACGTTGTTGAGGATCGGCTCTTCGCCCAGGTAGAAGCGGATCATCTCAGGCACGAAGGGATACATCGACTTGTCGTCGGCGACCCCGGTGCCGATGGCGTTGGCGAGCGTGACGCCGCCGCTGCGGTAGGCCTCCAGCAGGCCGGGCACGCCCAGCATCGAATCGGGCCGGAAGGCGAGGGGGTCGAGGAAGTCGTCGTCGATCCGCCGGTAGATCACGTCCACGCGCTGCGGTCCCTGGGTGGTGCGCATGAACACGGCGCGGTCCTGCACGAAGAGGTCCTGCCCCTCGACGAGTTCGATGCCCATCTGCTGGGCGAGGAAGGCGTGCTCGAAATAGGCGCTGTTGTGGTGTCCCGGGGTGAGCAGCACGATCGTCGGGCTGTCGATGCCGCGCGGGGCCACCTCGCGAAGGCTCTCCAGCAGCAGGTCGGGATAGTGCTCGACGGGCCGGATGGCCTGGGTGGCGAAGAGCTCCGGAAAGAGCCGCATCATCATCTTGCGGTTCTCGATCATGTAGGAAACACCCGAGGGCGTGCGCAGGTTGTCCTCCAGGACGTAGTACTCGCCGTCCGCGTTCTTCACCAGGTCGACGCCGGCCACGTGGGCGTAGATGCCGCCCGGCACGTCCACGCCGACCATCTCGGGGCGGAACTGGCTGTTGCCCTCGACTTCCTCCCGCGTGATCTTTCCCGCGCGGATGATCTCCTGGCCGTGGTAGATGTCGTCGAGAAAGCGGTTGAGCGCGGTCACGCGCTGCCGGAGCCCCTCGGCCAGGCGCTCCCAGGTGGGCCCGGGGATCATGTGCGGGACGATGTCGAACGGAATGAGCCGCTCCGTGCCCGAGGCCTCGCCATAGACCGCGAAAGTGATGCCCACGCGGTGGAACAGGAGATCGGCGGCGTGCCGGTTCTGCGCGATCCGCTCCGGCGGCGTCTCGCGAAGCCACTGCGCGAACGGCGCGTAGTGCGGCCTCACCGAACCGTCCTCGGCGATCATCTCGTTGTAGTACTTCCTGAGCGGCATCGACATCCGGTCCTGATCTCCTTCCCGGTTCGAGCAAGGCTCGTGCCACCGAGAATACGCGAAGGAACCGGGCGATAGGAGGAATGCCCGCGGCATCGTCCGACGGCGCTGCATGGTGCACGCGCACCGAAAGCGGGCGCGCGGGGTTGCGCCGGGCGCGTCCGGCGGGGAGGTAGAATCCCGGCTGGACACCGCAAGAGCGCCGCACCGACGTGATCACCGAACAACCGGGCGCCGATCTCGAGCAGCTGGAAAACGGCCTCGCCGCGGCCTTTGGCGCGGCGCAGGCCGATGCGCCGCTGCGAGCGCTGCAGCTCGCCCGCGGCGCGTGCCAGGCCGCCGGGCGCGATGCCGCGTGCGCGCGCGCGGTGAGCGTCGCGCGGATTCTCCTGGCGCAGGGCGCGGACCCGGACACGGTGGCGGCGGCCCTCGTCTACGGCGCCATTCCCGAGGCCGAGCTCGACCTGGACGGCATACGGGCCGCGTTCGGCCCGGACCTCGCGGGCCTGCTGAAGGGCCTCGCCCGCGCCGGCCGCATCGAGGCGCTGAGCGCCGCAGGCTCGGATCCGGAGCAGCTTCGCAAGATGCTGCTTGCCATCGCGGAGGACGTGCGCGTGGTGCTCATCAAGCTCGCCGAGCGACTGGCCTTCCTTCGCACGCTCACGAAGGCCGACGACGCCGTGCGCCGCGCGGCGGGAACGGAGACCCTCGCGCTCTTCGCGCCGCTCGCCAACCGGCTTGGCGTGGCCGAGTTGCGGTGGGAGCTCGAGGACTTCGCCTTCCGTTTCACCGAGCCCGAGCTCTACCGTTCCGTCGCGGCGCTGCTGGACGAGAAGCGAAACGACCGCGAGGCCTACATCGGCCGCGTGGTGCGCACGCTCACGCAGGCGCTCGCCGGGATCGGCGTCGAGGCGACGATCCAGGGGCGGCCGAAGCATCTCTACTCGATCTTCCGCAAGATGCGGGGCAAGAACCTCGCCTTCGAGCAGCTCTTCGACATCCGGGCCGTGCGCGTGATCGTGCGCGACGTGCGCGAGTGCTACGCGGTGCTGGGCGTGGTGCACGACCTGTGGACGCCGGTGGCGGGAGAGTTCGACGACTACATCGCGAGCCCGAAGTCGAACGACTACCGCAGCCTGCACACGGCCGTGGTCGGGCCCGAGGGCCGCACGCTCGAGGTCCAGATCCGCACCGAGGAGATGCACCGGCAGTCCGAGCACGGCGTCGCGGCGCACTGGCGCTACAAGGAGGGCCGCCGCGCGGACCAGAAGTTCGACGCGAAGATCGCGTGGCTGCGGCAGGTGCTCGCGTGGAAGGCGGACGTGCTGGGCGGGCAGGGCGCCGCGCCGGGCGCGCCGGCCGCGCTCTTCGAGGATTCCATCTACGTGCTCACGCCGCAGGGGCAGGTGGTCGACCTTCCCGCAGGTGCCACGCCCGTCGACTTCGCCTATCACGTGCACTCCGATCTCGGCCACCGGTGCCGCGGCGCCAGGGTCGACGGGCTGATGGTCCCGCTCACCACGAGGCTCGCCAACGCGCAGCGGGTCGAGATCATCGCCGCGAAGCAGGGCGGGCCGTCCCGCGACTGGCTGTCGGGGAACTACCTCGCCAGCCCGCGCGCACTCGCGAAGGTGCGGCAGTGGTTCCGCCACGAGGAATTCGAAGTCGACGTCGCCACCGGCCGCGGGGCGCTGGAAAAGGAGCTTACCCGGCTCGGCGCCACGAGCTTCGCGCACGAGCGCATCGCCTCGGCCTGCGGGTTCGCCCGCACCGACGAGTTCTTCGCCGCGCTGGGTCGGGGGGAAGTCACGGCGCGACAAGTCGAGATCGCCGTGAAGGGCGAGGCGCAGGCTGCGGCACCGCCGCCGATCACGGTCGTCCCGGCGCCGGCATCCCGCGCGTCCTCGGGCGTGCTGGTCCTCGGCGTG
>DAORTX010000025.1:16557-18505 GCA_035432885.1 Usitatibacteraceae bacterium | reverse complement strand
GAGGAGTTCGAGGGCGCCATCCGCTCCGTGTGCGAGCCGATCTTCGACAAGCCGCTGAAGGACATCTACTTCGGCAAGCTCCTCATCCGCCTCTTCGAGGTGGGCCGGCGATTCCGCATGGACATCCAGCCGCAGCTGGTGCTGCTGCAGAAGACGCTCCTGCAGGTGGAGGGGCTGGGCCGGCATCTCGACCCGGAGCTCGACCTGCGGCGGGCGGCGCAGCCGATCCTCGAGCGCTGGATGAACGAGCAGGTGGGGCCGCGGGGGCTCTGGAACCAGCTGCGGCGCGAGGCGCCGATGTGGTCGAAGACGCTGCCGCAACTGCCGCGGCTGGTGCACCGGATCCTCTCCGACGATGCGCCGGGCCGGATCGAGCGGGCGATCCGCGGCCTCGAGGCCACGCAGCGCCGGCAGACCCGGATCCTGCTCGCCATCGCGGTCGTCCTCGCCGCGATGGTGGCGGGCTTCCTTCTGCGCCAGTAGGGCCCGTGAAGCGCGTTGAAGGGGGATGAAGGGCAGCGCCCGTTCAGGCCTTCAGCGAAGCAGTTCCTCGAGGATCCGGCGCTTGGCGGCGCAGCGCGCCTCTTCCCAGCACGTCCGGTAGGTCATGACCGTCTTGCCGTCGTGGCGAATGGCGATCTCCCACGGCCGCTTCATGAGCACGGTGTGCACATAGCTCGCGAAGGACTCCGCGAAATCGTCGCCGGGTGAAGTCGCCGCGTAGAGCGTGGGAAAGTTCGTCGCCGCGAGCGCTGCGTAGGCCGGCGCCATGTCCGTGGCGTCCAGCTTCGCGCCGAGGTAGTAGACGACCGAAGGGCGCATCGTGAACGCGCCGTCGAACCTCGAGGCGTAGCGATCGCCCTTCCGGTCGATGGTCCACGTGAGGTCGAAGAACGGGAAGCGCGCCGGTTCCGGAGCCTCCCTCGGCGCAACGTCCCAGCGCGGATGGATGTCGCGGTTGATGGAAAGCACGTGCCCCAGCTCGTGCAGCAGGATGTAGCCGATGGCGCCACGCCGGTCGTCGCGCGGCGCGTCCTCGATCCGAGCCTCGAGCGACCACCCCGCCAGCGGCTTGAAGGGCGTGTTCTCCTTCCACGTGGCCCAACGGTTCGCGGTGAATCTCCCCAGGACTTTCGCGTCGAGGACGACGAAGCCGCCGACGGGCCTGCCTTCGCCGTCCACGAACATGTCCGTGTAGCCGGTTCCCCCGAGATCGTCCACGAACCACAGGCCGGCGAACGTGCCGCCCAGCACGCGCTGGACGGCCGCGGGCATGTCGGCGATGGCGCCTCGCACGTCGGCGATGAAGTCGCCGGAAAGCCGGCTCGCGCGCGGTGTTTCCGGGTAGCCGTTGGCGAGGTTGTCGATGCGCAGGTACTCGACCAGGCCGGGCGGCGCGGGGCCCACGCGCCCGGCGACCGGGCGCGCGAGCGAATCCTTCCAGAAGGCCGCCCGTCTCGCGGGCAACGAGCCCAGGATTTTCGCGAAGCAGGCCTTGTCGCCCGCCTGGCAAGGCAAGGCAGACGACGCCTGCGCGCCCATCCCTCCCGTGGCAAGCGCGAGCGCCAATCCGAGCGCGAAGAGTCCCGGGGCAGGGGTCGGCATCATGGCGATTCTCCCGGCGCGCGGTCGCTCGCCGCAGGCGATCCTAGCACCGCGGCCGGCCGCCCGCGCGGCGGCCCGGCTGCGGAATATTCCGCGTTGACGCCCGCGACCGGCGCAGGGCAGACTCGCCTGCTTCGCCGTCGGCCATCATCGAGGAGAACACGATGGGTTCCAGGGTTCCCGGTTTCGTCCGCGCGGCGGTGGCACTCGCCGCGCTTTCCATGTCCACGGCCGCCTCCGCGGTCTACGTCTTCAACACCGTCAACTACCCCGGCTCGGTCATGACCGACGTGCGCGGGCTGAACAACACCGGCCGCATCGTCGGCTACGCGAGCATCGACGG
>DAORTX010000025.1:0-16457 GCA_035432885.1 Usitatibacteraceae bacterium | reverse complement strand
GGCTACATCTACAACCCGGCGACGGCGGCCTTCACGGACATCACCGTCCCGGGCTCCTTCATCACCATCGCGCAGGGCATCAACAACGCGGGACAGGTGGTCGGCAGCGCCGTCCTTCCCGGGGGCGCGCAGGCGTTTCTTCGCCAGCCCGACGGGACGGTCGTGCTCTTCCAGATCGGCGGCAACCCGACGCGCGCGCGCGGCATCACCGACACCGGCCTCATGACCGGCTTCGTCACCATCGGCGCCGCGACGAGCGGCTTCGTCGGCAATTCGCTGGGCTACCAGCTGCTGGACGTGCCGGGCGCGACGCAGACCATCGGCGAGGCGATCAACAACGCCGGGCAGGTGAGCGGCCTCTATACGGATGGCCCGACGGGCGCCACGCGCGGCTTCATCGCCACGCCCGTGTCCCTGCCCACCGGCACGACCTCCGGCGGCGCCTACGTCTTTTCCGTGGCGGTGATCCCCGGCGTGCCGATCTTCATCGACCCGGTGGTCGCCGTGGGATACGACTACCGGACCGGCAAGAAGGATCCGAAGATCGCCACTGTGCGCCTGCCCATCGGCATCGGCGACAGCTGGTACAAGCTGAAGGTCGGCGGCCGCAAGTTCTTCCTGGCCGGGGGCGATCTCTTCGATTTCCGCGCGAACGGCTTTCCCCGCGGCGTCGACAAGTTCCGCGTGGACTGCATCGAGGTGGAAGCCATGCTGGACCCGGCGAACCCCCAGGCCTTCCCCACGGAACTCACGTTCCTGGAAGCGGGCTTCTTCACCGGCACGCAGAAGCCCCTCACGCGCGATTCGGACAGCGGGAACAAGGGCAAGTGCATGGCGAACGACCGCGCGGACGACGATGACGATGAGGACGGCGACGACGAAGGCAGGGACGACAAGGACAAGGACGACAAGGGCAAGAAGGGGCACTGAGCCCCGGCGTGCGCGGGGCATCCCCGGCCGGCTGCGTCCGGCTCGCCGGGGAGGCCTGCTCCGGGCTTCACCGATCGTCGAAGTCGAGCAGCACCGGCTGGTGGTCGGATAGACGCGTGTCGGGGTCGACGCTCACTTCGCGCACGCGTTTCGCCAGGTCCTCGCTCACGAAGACGAAATCGCAGCAGTAGGGCTGTTTGGCGTAGCGGTGGTCGTGCACGCAGAAGGTCGGTTCGTGCGCGCGCCTGCCGTTCAGAAGCGCCCAGGCGTCGCGGTAGGCCGGCCCGCCGCTCGCGAGCGGCCGCTGGATGTCGTCGTAGGCCGGATTCTCCGGCGGAAAATTGAAGTCCGCCGTGAGGATCGCCGAGGCCGTCTCGGCCGCGAGGTCGAACGGGCCGCGCCCGGCGGTCGCGAAGCCGGGCCGCGCCGCGCGATCGCAGGCCTCGTCGTGCAGCTCCCGAAGCCTTGCGGCCTGCGCCGCGCGCTGCACGGGCGAGTAGTACTCCAGGTGCGAGGTGGTGACCCGCAACGGCCCCATGGGGCACCGGAGCGTCGCCTCGATCGCCACCCGCGGCATGGATTCGCGCCCCGGGTCCGCGGGCCAGGGCAGCGCGTGGCGGCGCGCCGAAAGCACGGGCAGGCGGGCGAGGATCACGTTTCCGAACCGCCGGCGCCGGCCGGGCCCGTCGACGTCCACGCCGAAGCCGGCAATCGCCGCGAAGCCGGGCAGGAGGGCGGCGAGTTGCGCGAACTGGTCGGCCTGGTCGTTGCCCTCCAGCGCCGGGAAGTTGTCGGCGACCTCCTGCAGGTTCAGCACGTCGAAGTCGGCCATCGCGCGGGCGTGGCCGACGATGCGGGCGAGGTCGACCCGGCCGTCGAGGCCGCGTCCCCACTGGATGTTCCAGGTGATCAGCTTCATCGTGATCGCGCCTCCACGGCTTCGCGGCCCCGCCTAGCGGATGCCCGCCCTCATGAACGACTGCACGAACTGGCGCTGGAACAGGAGGAAGCCCACGAGCAGCGGCGCGGAGGTCATCAGCGTGGCCGCCGTGATGATCGACCAGTCGATGCCCTGGTCGCCGGAGGAGAACACCTGCAGTCCCACGGTGACCGGCCGCGAGCCCACGGAGTTGGTGACGATCAGCGGCCACAGGAAGTTGTTCCAGTGGTAGCTCACGGAGACCAGGCCGTAGGCGAGGTAGACGGGCTTGGCGAGCGGCACGTAGACCTTCAGCAGCACCGCGATCGCTCCCGCGCCCTCCACGCGCGCGGCCTCGTCCAGCTCCTTCGGCACCGTCTTGAAGGTCTGGCGAAGCAGGAATATCCCGAAGGCGGAGGCGACGTAGGGCAGGCCGATGGCGGGAATGGAATCGAGGATGCCCAGGCGGTACATCGTGCGGTAGTTCTCGACGATGAGGACGTCGGGCATGATCATGAGCTGCACCAGCACGAGGATGAAGGCGATCTCCTTGCCGGGAAACTCGAACTTCGCGAAGGCGTACGCGGCGAGCGTGCACAGCACGAGCTGGCAGGAAAGCACCATCGTCACCAGCGTGAAGCTGTTCGCGAAGTAGCGCGCGAACGGCGCCGCCTCCCAGGCGCGCACGAAATTCGCGAGCGTGAGCGGCGCGAGGATCTCGAACCGCGCCGAATATTCCGAGGGGTGGAACGCCGTCCACACCGCGTAGGCGAGCGGCAGGATCCAGAGCAGGCCCAGCAGCCACGCCGCCACGGTCTCGAGGGCCAGCCGGGGGCCGCGCGGCTCGTAGAGGCGGCTCATTGGTAGTGCACCTTCTTGTCCAGGAACACGAACTGCCCGATGGCCGCCGCCGCGAGGATCACGAGGAGCACGAGGGTGAGCGCCGCGGCGTAGCCCGTGTCCCAGAAGCTGAAGCCCACCTGGTAGATGTGGAAGAGCAGGAGGGAGGTCGCGTTGTTGGGCCCGCCGCGGGTCATCACGACGATGTGGTCGACCAGGCGAAACGAGTTGATCACCGCGTTCACCAGCACGAAGAGCGTGGTGGGCATGAGCAGCGGCAGCACGATCCGGCGAAGGTAGTAGCCGCGCGGCGCGCCCTCGAGCGCCGCGGCCTCGGCGAGCGAGGGCGGAATCGACTGCAGCGCCGCGAGGTAGAAGATCATGAAGAAGCCGGCGTCCTTCCAGACCGCGACGACCATCACGCAGGCGAGCGCCGTGGATTCGGAGCCCAGCCAGTTGTGCGTCGCGAAGCCCAGCGTCGTGGTCAGCTTTTCCAGCAGGCCGTACTGCGGCGTGTAGAAGAAGAGCCAGATGTTGGCCACCGCGATCATCGGCAGGATCGTCGGCGTGAAGAACGCGACGCGAAGCCAGGTCCGGCCGCGCATCGCGGAGTTCACCCACAGGGCCATCACGAGGGAGAGCGTGATGGACAGCGGAATCGTGCCGAGCGAATACCAGACGTTGTTCCAGAGCGACTTCCAGAACACCTCGTCGGCCATCATCACCTGGTAGTTCTCCAGCCCCACGAAGGGGCCGGGCTTGCCGGCCCTCGAGGTCGCGTGGAAGCTGTCGATGATGGTCGCCACGACCGGGAAGTGCGTGAAGAGCGCGAGCAGCGCCGCCGCCGGCAGGACCAGCAGCCAGCCGGTGACGGCGATGGTCGCGCGAGGCTTCACGCCGCTAGCGCTTGTACGCGCGCAGGATGCGGGTGGCCTCGGCCTGGGCGTCCTTCATGGCCTCGGCCGGGGTCTTGGCGCCGGTGAGCGCGGCCTGCAGGCCGTCGTTCAGCGCCTTGGTGACGCGCTGGTTCTCGTGCGTGGACAGCTCGGCGACGGAGTACTGCAGCTGGTCGCGCGCGATGGACGCCACGGAAAATCCCTTCACGTACTCCTTCATCTTCGCCGTCTCCCACGCGTCGGGGCGGACCGCGACGTAGCCCGTGTCCATGCCCCATTGCGCCGCGCGCTCGGGGCTGGTCATGAATTTCGCGAACTTGAACGCCGCATCCTGCTCGGCCTTCGTGGACTTCTTGAAGATGTAGAAATTGCCGCCGCCCGTGGGCGATCCGCGCCGCTTGGCCGCGGGCAGCATCGCCACGCCGAAGTCGAACTTGGCGTTGTTCTTCACGTTGGTGAGGTTGCCGGTCGTGGTCCACATCATGGCGATCTTCTTCTCGAAGAAGTCCTTGGGCGTGGTGCCCCACTCGATCACGCCGGGCGACATCACCTTGTGCTTGCGTCCGAGGTCCACCCAGTACTGCAGCGCCTCGACGACCGCGGGCTTGTCGAAGTAGGTCTCGTTGCCGGCGGCGTTCATGAGCTCGACGCCGTTGGGGGTGGTGAGGCCCTGGAAGAGCCAGTACGGGAAGCCGGAGGACGGGATCTGCACGCCCCAGCGCGTCACGTTGCCGGAGGAATCGCGCACCGTGAGCTTCTGCGCGACGTCGAGCATCTCCTGCCAGGTGGCCGGCGCCTTGTTCGGGTCGAGGCCGGCTTCCTTGAAGATCTCCTTGTTCCAGTAAAGGACGATCGTCGAGCGCTGGAACGGGATCCCCCAGGTCTTGCCGCCGGTCTGGCTGTTGGCCATGAAGGCCGGGAAGAAGCTCGCCATCCACTTCCTGTCGTCGGCGGTCTTCGCGAGGTCGTCGAAGGCAACGACGGCGTCCTCGTCGATCAGCGTGTACATGTCCGTGGACAGGATGATGGCCGTCGCGGGGGGAGTCCCGGCCTTGTGCGCGGTGACCGCCTTCACGATCGTGTCCTGGTAGGTGCCCGCGTAGACGGGCTTCACCTTGATGCCGGGGTTCTCGCGCTCGAAGTCGGCGGCCATCTGGTCGACGATCTTCGTGATGGGCCCGCCGACGGCGACGGGGTAGTAGAACGCGATCTCGGTCTGCGCGAACGCGGCTGCGGCGAGGCAGGCGAATCCCGCGGCGATCGAGCGCCAGGCGGTGCGGGTCGGGGTCATGGTGTCTCTCCTCGGGGTTGCCGGCGCGGGCTCACGCGGGAATGCGCTCTCCCGTCCGGGCGTTGAAAAAATGCTGATGGTCGGGCTTCCACGTGACACGGATGCGCTCGCCCGGCGAAAGCGGCGCGTGGCGGGGCAGGCGGATGAGGAGCGACTGCCCCCCGGCCTTCGCCGCGACGATGGAATCGGCGCCGTGGTACTCGACGGTGTCCACGAGCGCGGGCAGCAGGCCGTCCGGGGCCACGTCGAGGTCCTCGGGCCGCACGCCCAGGCGAACGTCGTCCTGTCCGGCCCACGGCGCGCGCGCGTCCGTCCCGGCGAAGTGCCAGGCCTCGCCCCGGCGCTCGAGACCCAGGAGATTCATGGGCGGAGCGCCGATGAAGCCGGCGGTGAAGGCGGTGCGCGGCGAGCCATAGAGCTCGTCGGGAGCGCCGACCTGCTCGATCCTGCCGTCGCGAAGCAGGACCACGCGATCGGCCATGGTCATGGCCTCGGTCTGGTCGTGGGTCACGTAGACCATGGTGATCCCGAGGCGCCGCTGCAGGGAGCGGATCTCCCGGCGCATCTCGCCGCGCAGCTGGGCGTCCAGGTTGGACAGCGGCTCGTCCATCAGGCACACGGGCTGCTCGGCGATGATCGCGCGGCCGAGCGCCACGCGCTGCTGCTGGCCGCCGGAGAGCTGCGAGGGCTTGCGCGCGAGCAGCGGGGCGAGTCCCAGGAGATCGGCCACGCGCTTCAACCTCGCCTCGCGTTCGCCGGCGGCGACCTTGCGCACCTTCAGGCCGAAGACGATGTTCTCGGCGACCGAGAGGTGCGGGAACAGCGCGTAGGACTGGAACACCATCGCGAGGCCGCGCTGCGCGGGCGGCAGGGCGGTCACGTCGCGGTCGCCGATCCGGATGCTCCCGCCGGTGGGCGTGTCCAGCCCCGCGATGAGCCTCAGGGTGGTGGACTTGCCGCAGCCCGAAGGGCCGAGCAGCACCACGAAGGAACCGGGTTCGGCCGTGAACGATATCGCGTCCAGGGCGCAAACCGCTCCCCAGTGCTTGCTGACTGCCTCGAGCTGGATGGACGACACGGTCATCTTGGGCGGAGGGCGCCGCCGCGGTGCGGGCGCGCCGTTCTTCTTCCACGAGTCTGCCTGAAACCGCCCGCCTTGGGAAAGGGAATGCAGAGCTTCCCTTCCGCCTGGGAACCCCTTCATTCCTGCGGCAGCGCATCAATTTTGCTAGACTCCGGCGCAAAGTTTCCCCGCATCCGCGACGCCGCCATGACCACGCTCGTCTTCTTCACGATCGCCTACCTCGGCGTCACCATCGCGATCGGCCTCTACGCGGCGAAATTCGTCTCGAACGCGAAGGACTACCTGGTCGCGGGACGAAACCTCCCGCTCTACATGAACGTGGCGACCGTGTTCGCCACCTGGTTCGGGGCGGAGACGGTGCTCTCGGTGTCGGCCACCTTCGTCGTGGACGGGCTGGGCGGCGTTCCGGCGGACCCGTTCGGCGCGACCTTCTGCCTCATCTTCGTCGCACTCTTCTTCGCGCGCGCGTTCTATCGCCTGGATCTCCTCACCATCGGCGACTTCTACCGCAAGCGCTACGGGCGCGGCGTGGAGGTCCTCACCAGCCTCGCGGTCACCATCTCCTACCTCGGCTGGACCTCGGCGCAATTGACGGCGCTCGGCATCGTCTTCAACTCGCTCTCCCAGGGCGCGATCTCGCTGGACCAGGGCATCCTCATGGGCGCGGTGATCGTCCTCGTGTACACGACGATGGGCGGGATGTGGTCGGTCGCGCTCACGGACCTGTTCCAGTCCGTGGTCATCGTGATCGGCCTCTTCTACGTCGCCTGGCTCGCGACCGGCCTCGCGGGCGGCGTGGAGGCGGTGGTCACGCACGCGTCCCAGGCGGGCAAGTTCGACTTCTGGCCCAAGGGCGGCAGCAAGGAGTGGTGGGCGTTCGTCGCGGCCTGGGCCACGCTCGCCATCGGCTCCATCCCGCAGCAGGACGTCTTCCAGCGCGTGACCAGCGCGAAGAACGAGAACACGGCGGTTCGCGGCTCGCTCATCGGCGCCGCGGCCTACTTCCTGCTCGCCTTCGTGCCGATGTACCTCGCCTATTCCGCGCTCCTCGTGAACCCGGAGATGGTGGGCGGGCTCCTCAAGCAGGGCGGGCGCGAGGTGCAGCTGATCCTGCCGAACCTCGTGCTCTCCCACATGCCGCTTTTCGCGCAGGTGATGTTCTTCGGCGCGCTCCTCTCGGCCATCCTGTCCACGGCCTCCGGCGCGCTCCTCGCGCCCACCGCGCTCTTCACCGAGAACGTGATGAAGCCGCTCTTCGGCCGGCTGGACGACAAGCGCTTCCTGCTCACCCTGCGCGTGGTCCTGGTCTTCTTCACCGCGGGCGTCCTGATATTCGCGCTGAACAACACCAGCACCATGTACGAGATGGTGCAGAACGCCTACAAGGTGACGCTCGTCGGCGCGTTCGTCCCGCTCGCCTGCGGCATCTACTGGCATCGCGCGAGCACGCAGGGCGCGCTGGTCTCCTCGCTCACGGGCCTCGCCGCCTGGACGATCTGCGAGCGCTTCTTCCCCGAGGCCGACATTCCCCCGCAGATCTGGGGTCTCCTCGCCTCGTCGATCGGGATGATCGGCGGCTCCCTGGCCCCGCAGATCGTGAAGGACGCCCGGCAGGACGCCTTCGCGGACCGGGGCCGGGAGACCGGAAGCGGCGGCCATTGACACCACGGGGTTGACCGGGGAATATTTCCCGCAAGAGGGCTGTTCCCTGTCGCGGAACGCAAAGCCATTCGCCAACCAGAAGGGCGCACGGGGAACATGGGCCGGATTCTCGCGCCATCGCCGGTACTGCTTGCGAGCCTTGCGCGCATCCTGCGCCCGGTCGCGAGGCTGATGATCGCCAACGGGATCCCGTTGCCGGCCGCCGTGGAGATGCTGAAGGATGCCTTCGTGAAGGTCGCCGCGACCGAGTTTCCCATCGGGGATGCGCCGCCGACCGATTCGCGCGTGAGCCTGCTCACCGGCGTGCACCGCAAGGACGTGAGGCGCCTTCGCGCGGGCATCCGGCCCGCGGGAGCGGGCGCGAACGCCTCGCTCAACGTCCTCTCGGAGGTGGTCACGCGCTGGGCGAGCGACCGCCGCTATGTCGGCAAGGACGGCAAGCCCCGGGTGCTTGCGCGCTCGGCGGCCGGCTCGGGTCGCAGCTTCGCGGGACTCGCCTACGGCATCTCGAGCGACCTGAAGCCGCGCTCCATCCTGGACGAGCTGCTTCGCCTGGGCATGGTGAGCGTGGACGACCGCGACCGGGTCACGCTCCGGGTCGAGGCCTTCGTGCCTTCGCGCAGCGGCGACGAGAAGCACTTCTTCTTCGGCGAGAACGCGGGCGACCACCTGGCCGCCGGCGTGCACAACCTGCTCGGAAGGTCGCCCGCCTTTCTCGACCAGGCCGTCTATTCCGACGACCTGAGCGCCGAGGGCGTGAACGAGATGCTGCACCTGTCGCGCGAGCAGTGGTCGGAAGTGTTGCGAACGCTCGTGCGGCGGACCGCCGAGCTCGAGGTCCGCGACAAGGCCGCGGGCCGCGCGACGCAACGGCTGAACGTCGGCATGTACTTCTACACCGAGGACAGGGAGCCCCCCGTGAAGGACGAATCGTGAACCGGCATGGCGTGCTCGCGCGCGGCGCGGCGCTCCTCGCCGCCGCGGCGCTCGTCGCGGCCTGCGACCTGTCGCCGCAGGTGGTGCGCACGGGAGGAACCGGCAGCCCGACCAAGGCGGCCGTCGCCTCGGGGCCCATCACCGGCCTGGGCGGCATCGTCGTGGGCGGCGTGCGCTTCGACGAATCGGGCGCGGAGGTGACGATCAACGGTGCGGCCAACCGGCCGGTGTCGGAACTGGCGCTGGGCATGATCGTGGAGGTTCGCGGCGAGATCGACGCGATCGCGCGCACGGGCAAGGCGTCCACGGTGGTGGCGACCGCGCTCATCGCCGGGCCGGTGGCCGCGGTCGATCCGGTCGCGGGCGAGATCGTGGTGCTCGGCCAGCGGGTCGAGGTGTTTCCCGATACCGCGCTCCAGGGGTCGTCGTCCCTCGCGGGCATTCGCGCCGGCGACGCCGTTGTCGTCTACGGCTTCTGGGACTACTTCGCCGGGCATGTCGACGCCACTCGCCTCGAGATCGCGCCGTCCGCCGCCGCCGCGGCGACGATCATCGGCAAGGTGGGCGAGGTGACGGGAACGCGCTTGCGGATGGGCGCCCTGGTGGTGGAATCGGCGGGCGCGGCGGTCACCGGCCTGGACGGCGGCATCGCGAGCGGGCGCTACGTGGAAATCAGGGGAACGCTGGATGCGGCCGGCATCCTGCGCGCGGCGAGCGTCGCGAGCCGGATCGAGTTCGATCCCGTCGAGGGCGCGCAGACGGAGATCGAGGGCTACGTGACCGATTTCGCGGGCCTGGGAAGCTTTCGCGTGCTGGGCCTTCCGGTGAACGGCGCCGGCGCCCGTCTCGAGGGGGCAGTCGCGAGCTTCGCCAACGGCGCGCTCGTGGAAGTCGAGGGTCGCGTCGAGGGCGGCGTGCTCGTCGCGACGGTGGTCGACGTGAAGGCCGGTGCGCTCCAGCCTTCGGCGCCGGTGCCGGTGACCCTGCAGGGGGCGATCTCCGATTTCGTCTCCGTCTCGAGCTTCCGGGTGAACGACCAGGCGGTCGATGCCGGCGCCGCCTCCTTCGCGGGCGGCGCGGCGGCCGATCTCGCCAACGGCCGGACGGTGCAGGTCACGGGGATCGTGGCCGGGGACGTGCTGCGGGCGAGCGGCGTCGTCTTTCCGCCTCCCGCCGTGGTCGAAGGCGCGCGCTTCGCGGTCGACGGCGCGATCGAGGCTTTCGCGAGCCCCATGAACTTCCGCGTGAACGGCCTTCCCGTTTCCGCCTCGGCCGGCACCGGCTACTCGGGTGGCAGCGTCGCCGACCTGGCCAATGGCCGGCGCGTGCATGTCGACGGCCTTCTCGCCAGCGGAGTTCTGGCCGCCTGGACGATCACCTTCCAGCCGATCGAGGTGGTGACCACCGTCACGCTCTCGGGCGTGGTCTCGGATTTCGTGTCGCCGGCGAGCTTCCGCGTGAACAACCAGGCGATCGCGGCCGATTCGCTCACGGCGTACCAGGGCGGCACCGCCGCGAGCCTCGCGAACGGCCGGATGGTCGAGGTGCAGGGCCGGCTTGCCGCGGGCGTGGTGACCGCGACGCTCGTGCGCTTTCCGGAGCCCCCCGAGTCGGGCGGCAGCGCCGAGGTCGAAGGCAGGATCACCGACTTCGTCTCGGTCGCGAGCTTCAAGGTCCAGGGCCAGCTGATCGACGCGACGGCCGCGACCTACAGCCACGGCGGTCCCGCGGACCTCGTGAACGGCTTGAAGGTCCACGTGAAGGGACCCGTCTCCCAGGGCGTGCTGAAGGCGAAGACCGTGGAGATCGACCGCTAGTCAGGCGGTCTCGCCGTGGTGGGTCTCGACCATGATGCCCACCTTCTTCAGGAAGGGGGTGGGCAGTTCCCCGCCGGCGCAGACGACGACCGCCTCGTTCGCCACGCGGATTTCGCGCTCCTTGTGCTTGAGGACCACGTGCTTCGGCTCGATGCGCGCCACCGTCGAGTCGAGCATCACGCGCAGCCGTCCGGCCGCGGCGGCCTCCTCGAGCCCCTTGCGGTTCTTGGGCTTCACGCGGTTGAACGCCTCGCCGCGGTAGGAGAGGACCACGTCCGTGCCCGGTTCGGCGGCCAGGGTGAGCGCCGCCTCGAGCGCCGAATCGCCACCGCCGACGACCAGCACGGGCTGCCCGCGATACTGCTCGGGGTCGAGCAGGCGGTAGACCACCTTTTCCAGGTCTTCGCCGGGCGATCCCAGCTTGCGCGGCGTTCCGCGCCGGCCGAGCGCGAGCAGCACGCTGCGGGCCCGGTAGGACTCGCGCGTCGTCTGCACGCGAAAGCCGCCCGAGCCGTCGGGGGCGATGTCCACCAGGCGCTCGCCGAAGCGCACCGGCAGCCCGAAGCGCTTGACGACGCCCTTCCAGAACCGGATCAGCTCCTCCTTCGAGATCTCGTTCATGAGCGCCCGGCCCACGAGCGGGAGCTTCACCGGTGCGGTCATCGCGATCTTGCGCCGCGGAAAATGCAGGATGGAGCCGCCGATATCGGTCTCCTGCTCGAGCGTCACGTAGCGCAGCTTCCTTTCCTGCGCGGCGAGCGATGCGGCGAGGCCCGCGGGCCCGGCGCCGACGATCACCACGTCGAGCGGCGCTTCGCCGCGCGCGCGCTTCGCGATGAAGCCCATCGCCTGCTTGCCCTGCTCGGCGGACTTGCGGATGAGGCCCATCCCGCCCAGCTCGCCGGCGATGAAGAGGCCTTCCACGTTGGTCTCGAACGTGGGCTTCACCATCGGGATGTCGACGCCGCGGCGCTCGGTGCCGAAGACGAGCGAGATCGCCTGCACGGGGCAGGCGCTCGCACAGGCGCCGTGCCCGATGCAGGCCGAGGGATTGGCGAGGACCGCCTTGCCGGCGACGAAGCCGATCGCCCCTTCCGGGCACGCCGTCGCGCAGGCGCCCGAGCCGCAGCACTTCACCGGGTCGATCACCGGGTGCAGCGACGGCGGCTCGGTGAGCCCGGATTCGCGCACCTCGCGGATGAGCTCGGCGCTTTCCGCCTCGCGCCGCGTGCGTGCGCGCACGTGCCACAACGTGACGCCGAGGAGCGGCACGGCGTAGACGAGGTAGGCGCTGTAGTCGGATAGCGACATGTCGGCGGGAAGTGTTTGCGCGGCGATAAGGCTGCGGTAATATTTCCCGCAGACGTTTCATTATTGGGATTTTCCGTTTCCGCCGCAACCCGACCATGCGCTTCGTCTCGAAAGCCGTCCTGCTGTTCGCCCTCGCGGGCATCGCCGCCGCGGCCTGGGTCGTCGCGATCCTGAAGCCCTACACGCCCGGGTCGGATTTCGGCTATGGCCTGGGGCTCGCCGGGGGCCTCATGATGCTGATGCTCCTCAGCTATCCGCTTCGCAAGCACGTGAAGGTGCTGCGCCGCCTGGGCACGATGAAGCCCTGGTTCCAGGCGCACATGGTGCTGGGCGCCCTCGGGCCGGTGCTGGTGATCTTCCACACCACCTTCACGGTCAACTCGTTCAATGCGCTGGTGGCGCTCCTGTGCATGGTGATCGTGGCCTCGAGCGGGTTCATCGGGCGCTACGCGTACCGCCAGATCCACCACGGGCTGTACGGCCGCAAGGCGAGCGTGGACGAGTTCGAGGAGCACATGCGCACCTCCGAGCGCGGACTCGCCTCTCTCGTGCGCGCGATGCCCGAGGCCGCGGCCGCGCTCGCGCGCTTCCGCGAGGAGGCGTTCTCGCGCGGCGGCGGCGCGCTGGAGCGCTCCTGGCGGTTTCTCATGCTGCGCCTGCGCGCGCGCGGGGTGGCCGCATCGCTCGACCGCGAAATCGCGCAACTCATCCGGCGCGAGGGCCCGGCGCGGGGCTGGGACGGGGCCGCGCAGGCGAAGCGAATCCGGCGTGGCGGCGCCCTGGTCCGGTCCTACCTGCGCGCGGTGAATGCCGCGGCGCAGTTCGGCGTCTTCGAGCGCATCTTCTCGCTCTGGCACGTGATGCACATTCCCCTCGTCTATCTCCTGGTGCTGAGCGCGGCGTACCACGTACTCGCGGTCCACATGTACTGATGCCGGCCGCGATCGCGATGGGCCGTGCGCTGCGCCTGTTCGCCGCCGCCCTTGTCTGGGTCGCGGCGCCCGCCCTCGGGCAGGGCCTCGACGCGCTGATCATGCCCGGCAAGGTGGTCGAGGGCCACGCGAAGATCGAGGCGCAGTGCGAGAGCTGCCACAAGCGCTTCGACAAGGCGGCCCAGAGCCGCCTGTGCCTGGATTGCCACAAGGACACCGCCGCGGACGTGGGCGGCAAGCGCGGCTTCCATGGGCGCTCGGGCGAGGTGGCCGGCAAGGAGTGCCGCGCCTGCCACACCGAGCACAAGGGCCGGGAGGCGCGCATCGCCGCCTTCGACACCGCGAAATTCGACCATGGCGCAACCGACTTCGCCTTGCGCGGCGCGCACGGCAAGCCCGGCATCGAGTGCAAGTCCTGCCACGAGGCCGGCAAGCGCTGGCGCGAGGCGCCGGCGGCCTGCGTCGACTGCCACCGCAAGGACGACACCCACAAGGGCGGCCTCGGGCCGACGTGCGCGGACTGCCACAGCGAGCGCACCTGGAAGGAGCCGGCCTTCGACCACGACAGGACGCGCTTCGCGCTCGCGGGCAAGCACGCGGGCGCGAAGTGCAAGTCGTGCCACGAGACGCAGTACAAGGACACGCCCCGGGACTGCCTCGCCTGCCACCGCAAGGACGACGCGCACAAGGGGCGCTACGGGGCGAAGTGCGAGACCTGCCACGACGAGCGCAACTGGGAGAACCACTTCGCGCACGACGCGCGCACGAAGTTCCCCCTGGGCGGCAAGCACAAGGCGGCCAGGTGCGACGCCTGCCACAAGACCGCCCTCTACCGGGAGGCGCTCCCGGTCCGGTGCGCCGCCTGCCACAAGGCCGACGACGTCCACAAGGGCAGCCTCGGCGAGGCCTGCGACAAGTGCCACAACGACCGCGGCTGGAAGAGCTCGAACTTCGACCACGACCGCGACACGAAATTCGCGCTGCGGGGAAAGCACAAGTCGACGAAGTGCGACACCTGCCATCGCCCGGGCTCGAAGCAGAAGCTCGAGACCGCCTGCGTCGCCTGCCACGACAAGGACGACGTGCACCAGGACGGGCTCGGCGGGAAATGCGCGACCTGCCACGACGAGAGAAGCTGGACAAAGTCGCGCTTCGACCACGATCGCGACACGAAGTACGCGCTGCGCGGCAAGCACCGCGAGGCGAAGTGCGCGACCTGCCACGCGAAGAACGCCTACGAGCAGAAGGCGCCGACCGCGTGCATCGCGTGCCATCGCAAGGACGACGCGCACAAGGGCCAGCTGGGCGACAAGTGCGCCGACTGCCATGCGGAGAAATCGTGGAAGGAAGCGCCCTTCGACCATTCGCGCTCGCGCTTCCCGCTGATCGGGGCTCACCTGAAGGTGACCTGCCAGAGCTGCCACCGCTCGCCCCGCTTCAGGGAGGCGCCGCGCGATTGCGCGGGCTGCCACGACAAGGACGACGTTCACGAGGAGCGCCTCGGGCGCGGCTGCGAGAGCTGCCACAACACGAGGGCCTGGCCCTCGTGGGACTACGATCACGCCCGGCGCGCGAAGTACCCGCTCGAGGGCGCGCACCGCAAGGCGAAATGCGTCGCCTGCCACGTGAAGCCCGCCGGGGACAAGGTCGTGGCGCCGACCGCCTGCTATTCGTGCCACCGCGGCGACGACGTCCATGCCGGCGCCTTCGGCGTGCAGTGCGAGCGCTGCCACGGCGCCGACTCGTGGAAGGCGATCCGTTCCGGCGGCGGTGTCGTCACGCCCCGACAGCGCCGCCCGGGGGGCTAGGCAAGGGCGTTTCATTCGGCTAGATTCCGGCTGCGGGAAATATTCCCGCATCATGCGGCGCCGCGCGAACAAGAAGAAGGCGGCCCGTTTCCACCGGCGCGCACGCAGCCGGCAATCCGCCGGGACTCGAAGGCCAGCACCGGGCGACCGGGGAGTGTGCAATGAACAGGATCCATTCGATGGTGCGCGGGAAACTTCGCCGGGCCTGCCTCGCGCTGGCGGGCATCGCGCTCGCCATGGCCGCCGCCGCGCAGCCGGCGCAGCGCAATTTCGACCACCTGTCGACCGGCTTCGCGCTCCTCGGCGCGCACCAGGGCACGCGCTGCGAGTCCTGCCACGTCCAGGGGATCTTCCGCGGCACGCCGAGGGAGTGCGCCACCTGCCACGCCACCGGCAGCCGGTTCGCGAGCACGGCCAAGGGCGCGGGCCACATCGCGACGTCCGCGCCTTGCGAGACCTGCCACCGGACGACCGCGTGGACGCCGGCGAGCTTCAGCCACGCCGGCGTGGCGCCGGGAAGCTGCGCGACCTGCCACGACGGCTCGAAGGCCTCGGGCAAGCCGTCCTCCCACGTGCTCACGAAGGCCGCCTGCGATGCGTGCCATCGCACGAGCGCCTGGAAGCCGGCCACCTTCGACCACGCCACGGTGAGCCCCGGCTCCTGCGCGAGCTGCCACAACGGCACGACCGCCGCGGGCCGAAACGCCACGCACATCGTGACCACCGCTTCCTGCGACACCTGCCACAAGACGGTGGCGTGGAAGCCGGCCACCTTCAGCCACTCGGGTGTCTCGCCCGGATCCTGCGCCAATTGCCACAACGGCTCGTCGGCCGCGGGCAAGAGCGCCACGCACGTGCCGACGGCCCAGGCCTGCGACACCTGCCATCGCACGAGCGCGTGGAAGCCGGCCACCTTCAGCCACGCCGGCGTGGCGCCGGGCTCCTGCACGACCTGCCACAACGGGTCCATGGCCGCGGGCAAGAACGCCGCCCACGTGCCCACGACCCAGGCCTGCGACACCTGCCACGGGACCACCGCGTGGAAGCCGGCGACCTTCAGCCATTCGGGCGTGGCGCCGGGAAGCTGCGCCACCTGCCACAACGGATCCACGGCCTCGGGCAAGTCCGCGCGCCACATCACGACGAATGCGTCCTGCGACGCCTGTCACCAGACGAGCGCCTGGCGGCCCGCGCGCTTCGACCACGCGCAGGCCGTCGGCCTGCCCTGCGCCACGTGCCACAACGGCAGCGTGGCCACCGGCAAGACCGCGTCGCACGTGCCCACGGCGCAATCCTGCGATGCCTGCCACCGGTTCACCGCGTGGAAGCCTGCCGTCTTCAGCCACACGGGCGTCGCGCCCGGTTCCTGCGCGACCTGCCACAACGGCTCGACGGCCACCGGCAAGACGGCGAGCCACGTGCCCACGACCCAGGCCTGCGACGCCTGCCACCGCACCACCGCTTGGCGCCCGGCGAGCTTCAGCCACACGGGTGTCGTGCCCGGCTCCTGCGCGACCTGCCACAACGGCTCGACGGCCACCGGCAAGACGGCGAGCCACGTGCCCACGACCCAGGCCTGCGACGCCTGCCACCGCACCACCGCTTGGCGCCCGGCGAGCTTCAGCCACACGGGTGTCGTGCCCGGCTCCTGCGCGACCTGCCACAACGGCTCGACCGCGACCGGCAAGAACGCCGGCCACATTCCCACGACCCAGGCCTGCGACGCCTGCCATCGCACCACCGCGTGGAAGCCGGCCACGTTCAGCCACACGGGCGTGACGCCGGGCTCCTGCGCGACCTGCCACAACGGCTCGGCCGCCACGGGCAAGACCGCGACGCACGTGCCCACGACCCAGGCCTGCGACACCTGCCACCGCACGACCGCGTGGAAGCCGGCGACGTTCAACCACACGGGCGTCGCGCCGGGCTCCTGCGCGACCTGCCACAACGGCTCGACCGCCACGGGCAAGACCGCGACGCACGTGCCCACGACCCAGGCCTGCGACACCTGCCACCGCACGACCGCGTGGA
>DAORTX010000024.1:0-18670 GCA_035432885.1 Usitatibacteraceae bacterium | reverse complement strand
TCGCGCATCCTCGGCATGGGCGACATCGTCTCGCTGGTCGAGGAGGCGAGGAAGTCGGTCGACGAGGGCGAGGCGAAGAAGCTCGCCGACAAGTTCAGGAAGGGCAAGGATTTCGACCTCGACGACTTCAAGTCGCAGCTCCAGCAGATGAAGAAGATGGGCGGGGTCTCGGCGCTCATGGACAAGCTCCCGGCGCAGCTCACGCGGGCCGCGGCGCAGTCGCCGGACCTCCAGGAGAAGTCGATCCGCCGCACCGAGGGCATCATCGACGCGATGACGCCCCTGGAGCGCAGGAAGCCCGAGCTCATCAAGGCCTCCCGCAAGCGGCGCATCGCCACGGGCGCGGGCGTGCCGGTGCAGGAGGTGAACCGGCTCCTCGCCCAGTTCGAGCAGATGCAGAAGATGATGAAGATGATGCGCTCGGGCGGGCTGGGCAAGATGATGCGCGGCATGAAGGGCATGCTGCCGGGGATGCGCTAGGCCCCGCCGCCGCCCGACCGTTCCCGGCGACCGCCGGCGGCGTGGGCGGGCCGCGGTTGACCTACCTCAAGGCGGGCGAGTGGAAGATGGCCTCACGATCCGGGCCACAAGAAGAACACGAATCCGAGTCCGACCGTCATCGTGGAGGCAACATGAAGCAATTCGCGCACATCCTCGCCGCGCTGGCGATGGGCACCTCGCTTGCGGCGTTCGCCGCGGACCCGATCGTCATCGGGCAATCGGCCCCGCTCACCGGGTCGAACGCCGAGATCGGCAAGGACATCCGCGACGGCGCGCTCGCCTGGTTCAAGCACGTGAACGACGCCGGCGGCATCAACGGCCGCAAGGTGGAGCTGGTTTCCCTCGACGACAAGAACGACCGCAAGACCGCCGGCGCGAACGCGGTGAAGCTCGTGAACGAGAGCGGCGCGGTGGCGCTCTTCGGCTTCGCCTCCGCCACCCTGTCCCTCGACGCGATGCCCATCGTCAAGGAGAAGAAGCTCGCCTTCTTCGCGCCCTTCACCGGCGCGGACGCGATCCACAAGCAGAACAACTTCGTCTTCGTGATGCGCGCCTCCTACGCCGACGAGCTGGTGAAGATCCTGGATCACTGGAAGTCCCTGGGCGTCACCCGGGTGACCGTGGTCAACTACGACGACCAGATCGGCAACCAGAACTTCGCGACGGTCGCGCGCCTCATGGAAGGCGCCGGCAAGAAGGCGACCGGCGTGAAGGTGAAGCGAAACGCCGACGTGGAGAAGGCCCAGATCCAGGCCATCATCGCGAGCGATCCGGAAGTGGTCGTGGCCACCACGCTCTACGGGACGACCTCGCAGGTCATCAAGGGGCTCAAGGCGGCCGGAAAGCCCTACAACGTCACGTCGCTGTCCTTCGTGGGCCCGAGCGCGCTCGCGAAGGTGGCCGGCGCCGACGCGGCGGGCGTCTCCGTGGCGGGCGTCGTGCCGCCGCCTTCGAAGACCTCGGTCCCGGTCATCAAGGAATGCGCCGAGGCCGTGCGCAAGGCGGGCCTTCCGGAGCTGAACTACACCAATCTCGAGGCGTGCATCGCCGCCAAGGTCCTCACCGAGGCCGTGCGCAAGGCCGGCAAGGACGTCACCCGGGAGAGCCTGTACAAGGCGTTCAACGGGCTGGGTACCCTCGACGTCGGCGGGTACGTCGTCAACTTCTCGCCCGACAACCGCCACGGCAACCGCTTCGTCGAGCTGGCCGTGATCGGCAAGAACGGCCGCTTCCGCTTCTGAGCGTTTCCGGGCCGCTTGCGCGGGGATGGCCAAGCCCTTATAATGCAAGGCTTTTCCGCACTCCGGGTGGTTTCCGGGGAGCGTCCTTCCAGCAACTGTTACCCGTTTTCAACGGGATCGGAGCCAGCATGGTCGTCATCAGAATGGCGCGCGGCGGCGCGAAGAACCGCCCCTTCTACAACGTCGTCGTCGCCGACTCGCGCATGCCGCGCGACGGGCGCTTCATCGAGCGCATCGGCTTCTACAACCCCAAGGCCTCGGGCAACGATCCGTCTTTCCGGATCGCGCTCGATCGCGTGGAGCACTGGGTGTCGAAGGGCGCGCAGCCCTCGGACGCCGTCCGCAAGCTGATCAAGCGTGGCAAGGCCCAGGTCGCCGGCAAGCCGGAAGCCCCCGCCCAGTAGGCCCGCCGGTTCCCCGTTCCCGGGGGACGAGTCGGATCTGGTGGTGATGGGGCGCGTGCTCGGCCCTTTCGGGATCCAGGGCTGGGTGAAGCTCAAGACCTTCACCGAATCCCCCGACGGTCTCGCCGCTCACCCCTCGTGGTGGTTGAAGTCGAAGGCGGGGTGGGTCTCGGCGGAACTGGAGGAATTCAAGGTCCGGCCCGCCGCGGTGAGCGCCAAGCTGGCCGGGGTCGACGACCGAAGCGCGGCCGAAGGGCTCCAGGGGCAGGAAATTGCCGTCACCCGGGGCGACCTGGGCGAAGCGGCGCAAGGCGAGTACTTCTGGGTGGACCTGGTCGGGCTCGCGGTGGTGAACCTGCAGGACGAGGTGCTCGGGAAGGTCGAGGAATTGCTGAGGGTGGGCGGTTCCGACGTGCTGGTGGTGGGCGGGGAGCGGGAGCGCCTGATTCCCTTCGTCGCGGATTTCGTGAAAGGCGTGGACCGCGGGGCGCGGCGGATCACGGTGGACTGGGAAGCGGGGTACGACGTCTGATGCTGCGATTCGACGTGGTCACGATCTTCCCGGAGATGTTCGAGGCGCTCACCCGCCACGGCATCACGCGGCGCGCGCTGGAGGAAGGCGGCTTCGAGTTTCGCGCGTGGAATCCGCGTGATTTCGTGGGCGATGCGCACCGCACCGTCGACGACCGGCCCTACGGCGGCGGGCCGGGGATGGTGATGCTGCCCGGGCCGCTGGAGGATTGCATCGATGCCGCGGTGGCCAGGCAGTCGGCCGCCGGGGTGGAAAGGCCGCTGGTGGTGATGCTCTCGCCGCAGGGCGAGCGGTTCACCGACGCGGTGGCGAGGGAACTCGCGAAGTCGCAGGGCCTGGTGCTCGTGGCCGGGCGCTACGAGGGGGTGGATGAACGCCTCATCCGGCGCAAGGTGGATCGGGAGATCTCGATCGGCGACTACGTGACCTCCGGCGGGGAATTGCCGGCGATGGTGATGATGGACGCGATGGTGAGGCTCCTGCCGGGAAGCCTGAACGACGCGGCAAGCGCGTCCCAGGACTCGTTCTCGGACGGATTGCTCGACTGGCCGCACTTCACGCGGCCCGAGGAGTGGCAGGGCGAGCGGGTGCCCGAGGTGCTGTTGTCGGGAAACCATGCCGCGATCGCGCGGTGGCGCCGCAAGCAGGCGCTCGCGCGGACGTGGTCGAGGCGGCCGGATCTCCTCGGGGACCGGGCGCTCTCGAAGGAGGATCTGGAATTGCTGGCGGAAATCCGCCGCGAGCAGCAGGCGCAGGAACAGCAGTAGAAAACAAACCGCACGCACCAGCCTCCGGGCTGCTCTGCGTGGAAGGCCTTCAGGGCCGCAAAACCGAAAGGAAGCGTGAATGGATCTGATCCGCAAACTCGAGCAGGAAGAAATCGCGCGCCTCGGGCGCAAGATCCCGGACTTCGCCCCGGGCGACACGGTGATCGTGAAGGTGCAGGTGGTCGAGGGCGACAAGAAGCGCGAGCAGGCCTACGAGGGCGTGGTCATCGCCCGCCGCAACAAGGGGCTCAACTCGTCGTTCATCGTGAGGAAGATTTCCAGCGGCGAAGGCGTCGAGCGCACGTTCCAGACGTACTCGCCCGCCGTGGCCTCCATCGAGGTGAAGCGCAAGGGCGCCGTCCGCCGCGCCAAGCTCTACTACCTGCGCGAGCGCTCCGGCAAGTCCGCGCGCATCCGCGAGAAGCTCATCAAGGCGGCCGACCGCGAGGTCATGCCGCCGGCCGAAGAGGCTCCCAAGGCGTAGGCCTCGTCGTTTCGCCGCCAAGGCAAGGGCCGCCTCGCGCGGCCCTTTTTGCGTCCGGCCCGCCTCGCGCGGCCCTTTTTGCGTCCGGCCCGCCTCAGGCGATCGCCGCGACCCAGAGCGGGATCGTGGCCATCGAGATCAGCGTTCCCGTGGTGATCTGGGTGGCCACGGAGTGCCCGTCCCCGCCCATGCGCACCGCGAGGATGTAGGCGCTCGAGGCGGTGGGCAGCGCGGCCCACAGGACCAGCACGCCGGCCTCGATGCCCGAGAGCCCCAGCACCTTCACGAATCCCCACGCGGCGAGCGGCAGCACCGCGAGCTTCACGCCGAGCCACCACGCGTGCGCGCCCGGACTCGCCTCGCCGCGCTCGATCCGCAGCGCCGCGCCCACGGCGAGCAGGCCCGCCGGCAGCGCCGACTGGCCGAGCAGCCCCAGCGTCTGGTCGAGAAAGCCCGGCATCCCCATCCCGGAAAGATTCCACGCGAACCCGGCGAGCGTCGAGACCACGAGCGGGTTGCGCGCGAGCTCCAGCCACAGGTTCGTTCGCGAGTGCGCCGCGAGCATGCCCACGGCGCCGAGGTTGGCGAGCGGGATCATCGCCCCCATGAGGAGCGCCGCCGCGGCCACGCCCGGGGCGCCGAAGACGCTGCCGGCCACCGCGAGGCCGATGTAGGTGTTGAAGCGGAAGGCGCACTGGAAGCACGAGGCGGCCACGCGCGGGTCGACGCGAAACAGCGGCCGCGCGAGCGCGGCGAGCGCCATGCCGAGCAGCATGATCGCCCAGGCGCTCGCCACCGCCTTGCCGATGCCCGCGAGGTCGAGGCTCGATATCGCGAGCGAGCGCAGGAGCAGCGCCGGAAAGAGCACGAAGTAGACGAGCTTCTCGAGGCCTTCCCAGAAGCCGCGCCCGTAGTCGAAGCCGCGCGCGAGGACGAGCCCGGCGAGGATGAGCACGAAGTTCGGCAGGATGAGGAGCGCGGTCTGCATGGCCCTAGATCGCCTCTCCCTTGCCGAAGGTGTTGTGGTAGACGTGCGCGCCCGTGTCCACGAGCGAGACGCGAAGCTCCACGGGCCGGTCGCGGAACGTGAGCGCCACGCGCCGGATCTCGAGCAGCGGGGCGCCCGCCGCGAGGCCCAGGAGCGAGGCGGTGGCGCCGCCGGCGAGGACGGCGCGAAGCCGTTCGTCGGTGCGCAGCACGTTGATCCCGTAGCGGCTCTGGTAGAGGTGGTAGATGGTGTTGTCGCGCGCGGCGAAGATGCGCTCGGTGAGCCCGGGATAGAGCGATGCGGGCAGCGTGATGTCGTCGACGATCACCGGCTGTTCGCCGAGGCTGAGAAGGTTGCGGATGCGCACCACGCGCTCGTCCGGGGCGATCGCGAGCGCCGCGGACTCGCCCGCGTTCGCGCGCCCCCGCGTGAAGGAGACCGTGCGCACGTCGGGGTAGGCCTTGGAGCCGTCCGCGCCGACCACGTGGAAGAAGTGGAACATGAGCCGGCGGCCGTCGTGGGACCTCACGAAGGTGCCCTTGCCCTGGCGGCGAACGAGCGCGCCCTGCGCCACCAGGCTGTCGACCGCCTTGCGGATGGTGCCGATCGCCACGCCGAAATGTCCCGCGAGCCCCGATTCGGACGGGATCGCCTCGCCCGCCTTCCAGCGGCCCGCGGCGATGCCCTCGGTCAGGTGGGAGCGCACCTCCTCGTAGAGGGGGCGCTCGGGCGCGAGGGCGGTGGCGAGGCGGCGGCGGGCGGCGGCGGGCATCGGCGGAGCATAACATGCAACTCATCTAGTTGATTCGCCCCGCGTACCCGGGCTAGCATGGCGCTTTGCGCACGGGGAGGGCGAGATGATTCATTTCGTGGTGCATGACGAGGGCGACAGCGTCGGCGTGGTGGTGGTCGAGGGCGTGAAGGCGGGCGACACGCTCACCGGCTGGATCATGGACCAGGACCGGGAGATCACCTTCAGGTCCGCGAGCGACATTCCCATCGGCCACAAGCTCGCCATCAAGCCGCTCGCGAAGGATGCGACGGTGATCAAGTACGGCACCGACATCGGCCGCGTGGTGGCCCCGATCGGCGTGGGCGAGCATGCCCATGTCCACAACATCAAGACGAAACGCTGGTAAGGACACGACCATGGATCTCAAGAAGGCGACATTCCGGGGCTACAAGCGCGAGAACGGCCGCATCGGCGTGCGCAACCACGTCATCGTCCTGCCGGTCGACGACCTGTCCAATGCCGCCGCGATGGCGGTGGCGAACAACATCCAGGGCGCGATGGCGATCCCGCACCCCTACGGGCGGCTGCAGTTCGGCGCCGACCTGGATCTCCACTTCCGCACGCTCATCGGCACGGGCGCCAACCCGAACGTGGCCGCGGTGGTCGTGATCTGCATCGAGGAGGGCTGGGCGAAGAAGGTGGCCGAGGGCATCGCCGCCACCGGCAAGCCCGTCGCCTGGTTCGGCATCGAGCAGCACGGCGACCACGACACGATCATGCGCGCCTCGAGGAAGGCGAAGGAGTTCGTGCAGTGGGCGAGCGAACTGCGCCGCGAGGAGCGCCCGGTGAGCGATCTGTGGGTCTCCACCAAGTGCGGGGAGTCCGACACGACCTCGGGCTGCGGGGCGAACCCGACGGTGGGCGACGCCTTCGACAAGCTCTATCCCCACGGCACCACGCTCGTCTTCGGCGAAACGACGGAGCTGACGGGCGGCGAGCACCTGGTGGCCGCGCGCTGCCGCACCGACGAGGTGAGGAAGAAGTTCCAGTTCATGTTCGACCGCTACCAGGAGGTGATCGAGCGCCACAAGACGAGCGATCTCTCCGACTCCCAGCCCACCAAGGGCAACATCGAGGGCGGCCTCACCACCATCGAGGAAAAGGCGCTCGGCAACATCCAGAAGATCGGCCGCAAGTGCCTGGTCGACGGCGTCCTCGACAAGGCGGAGGAGCCGACGGGGCCCGGCCTGTGGTTCATGGATTCCTCGTCGGCCGCCGCGGAGATGGTCACGCTGGTCGCCGCCGCGGGTTTCGTCGTGCACCTCTTCCCGACGGGCCAGGGCAACGTGATCGGCAACCCCATCCTGCCGGTGATCAAGCTCTCGGCCAACCCCCGCACGGTGCGCACCATGAGCGAGCACATCGACGTGGACGTCTCGGCGCTGCTGCGCAAGGAGATGAACATGGACCAGGCGGGCGACAAGCTGCTCGAGTGCATGCTGCGCACCGCCAACGGCCGGCTCACCGCCGCCGAGGCGCTCGGCCACCGCGAGTTCGTGCTCACCCGTCTCTACGAAAGCGCGTAGAGGAGCCGGTGCCGGAGAAGTCGCCTGACCCCGGGTCGTTTTTCGCGGACAATGGCGGCAACGCCCGGCCGCAGGGCGATCCGGAGGAGACGATGAAGCCGCTTGCCGCGCCCGAAGACGACTTGCCGCCCGACGGCGGCGTGACCCGGGACCGGTCGCGCGGCTTCCACGCGGGCGCCGCGGACGTGGGGGTCCTCGCATGAGCGAGCGTCTCGCGCCCGCGACGCTCGCGGACCTCATGCGGCGTGCGCTCGGGAGCTCGGGGGCCTCGCCCGCGATGGCTGCCGCGACCGCCGCCGCGCTGGTGGCCGCGGAGCTCGACGGCATCCCCTCCCATGGGGCCTCGCGCATTCCGCAGTATTGCGGGCACGTGAAGAACGGCCGCGCCACGGGTTCGGCGATTCCGAAGGTGGTGCGCGAGCGCGGCGGGGCCTGCCTCGTGGATGCGGGCGGCGGCCTTGCGTTCGAGGCCTGCGCGCTCGCGGTGCGCGAAGCGATCGCGCGCGCGGGAAAGCACGGCGTGGCCTTCGCCAGCGTCACCAACAGCAATCACTTCGGCGTGGCCGCGTTCCACGCGGAGCCCATCGCCGAAGCGGGCCTCGTCGGTCTCGCCTTCGGCAATTCCCCGGCCGCCATGCCCATGTGGGGCGGCAAGCGGGCGCTCTTCGGCACCAACCCGATCGCGGCCGCGTTCCCGAGGCGCGACGCGCCGCCCATGGTCATCGACCTGAGCCTCTCCGAGGTCGCGCGCGGCAAGCTCATGGTCGCCGCGAAGGAAGGCAAGCCGATCCCCGCCGGGTGGGCGCTCGACCGCGACGGCAATCCCACCACCGATCCGAAGGCCGGGCTCGAGGGCATGATGCTGCCCGCGGGCGGGGCCAAGGGCGCGATGCTCGCCCTCACCGTGGAACTCCTCGCCTGCGCGCTGTCCGGCGCCGCGTTCGGCTTCGAATCCGACAGCTTCTTCTCCGAGGCCGGCAAGCCCACGCGGATCGGGCAGGCCTTCCTCGCGATCGATCCGGATGCGCTCGCGGGACGCGAGGTGTTCCTCGAGCGCGTGGAGACGCTCGTCGGCGCGATGCTCGCCGACGCGGGCGTTCGCCTGCCCGGCGACCGGCGCCGCGCCAATCGCGCGAAGCTCGCCAAGGAAGGCATCGCGATCGCGCCCGAGCTCCTGGCGAAGATCCGCGCGCTGGCGGGGGACGGCTGAGGCGTGGCGCCGTTCCAGGCCTGCGTCCGATCGCCCTTCGGCACCATCGGCGTGTCGGCGACGCACGCGCACGTGACCGGCATCCGCTATCTCTCGCCGGACGTCGCCGCGCTCGCGCCGGCGAAGAACACCATCGCCTACCTCGCCTGCGTGCAGCTCCAGGCGTATCTCGACGATCCCGCCTTCGCCTTCGACCTGCCGATCAAGCTCGCCGGCACGCGCCACCAGCTTGCCGTGTGGGAGGCGATGCAGGCGATCCCGGCGGGCCGGACGCGCACGTACGGCGAGCTCGCGCAGGCGATCGGATCGTCGGCGCGCGCGGTGGGAGGCGCCTGCGGGGCGAACCCGATCCCGATCGTGGTGCCGTGCCATCGGGTCGTGGCGGCGGGCGGCGCGCTGGGCGGGTTCATGGGAACGCGCGAAGACGGTTTCGAGCTCGCGATCAAGCGCTGGCTCCTCGCCCATGAAGGCGCCCGCCCAGGCTGACGTGCGTCTCGTCGAGCGCTTCTGCGACGGGCTCTGGCTCGCCGACGGCCTGGCGCGAAACACGCTCGAGAGCTACCGGCGCGACATGACGCAGTTCGCCGCATGGCTCGCCGCGCAAGGCGCCGAGGGCCTCCTCGCGGCCGGCCCCGAGCACCTGCATCGCCACCTCGCGTGGCGGGTCCGGGAGACGAAAGCGAGCCCCCGCACCACCGGCCGGCTGGTCTCCGTGCTCCGGCGCTTCTATCGATTCGCGCTGCAGGAGGGGCTTCGGCGCGACGACCCTTGCGCCGACATCGAGGCGCCGAAGCTTCCGCGGTCGCTGCCGAAATCGCTCTCCGAGGCGCAGGTCGAGTCCCTGCTCGCCGCGCCGGACACGCAGACGGACCTGGGCCTTCGCGACAAGGCGATGCTCGAGACGCTCTACGCGAGCGGCCTGCGGGTTTCCGAGCTGGTGGGGCTCAAGGTCCAGCAGGTGAGCCTCGACATGGGCGTGGTGCGCGTGCTCGGCAAGGGCGCCAAGGAACGCCTCACGCCGCTGGGCGAGGAGGCGCTCGACTGGATCCGCCGCTACCAGGCGCAGGCCAGGCTCGCGATCCTGGACGGGCGCAGGAGCGACGCGCTCTTCGTCACCGTCCGCGGCGCCGCGATGACGCGCCAGGCGTTCTGGGGGCTCGTCAAGCGCTACGCCGCGCGGGCCGCGATCCCCACGTCCATTTCGCCCCACACCCTTCGCCACGCGTTCGCGACGCACCTCATCAACCACGGCGCGGACCTGCGGGTCGTGCAGATGCTCCTGGGCCACGCCGACATCTCGACCACGCAGATCTACACGCACGTGGCGCGCGAGCGGCTGAAGAAGATCCACGCGAAGCACCACCCGCGCGGATGAACGAGCTCTCGCAGATGCCGCTGGTCTTCTGGTTCGTGGCCCCGGTCACGATCCTCTTCGCCTACACCGTGTTCGGCATGTCGGGGTTCGGTTCGACCATCATCGCCGTGCCGATCCTCGCCAACTGGCTTCCGCTCACCTACCTCGTCCCGTTGATGGCGCTGGGCGATCTCGTCGCGGCGATCGCCGTGGGAGGCTCCAACCGCCGCCACGTGAGCGTCCCCGAGCTCAAGCGCCTGCTGCCCTTCATGATCGCGGGCATCGTGCTCGGGGTGACGGTGCTCGTGAACGTCCCGCAGCAACCCCTCAAGGTGGCCGCGGCGGTGTTTGCCATGTCCGTCGGACTGCATTCGATCCTGGATCCGGCGCCCAAGGGCACGATCTCGCCCTGGTGGTGCGTGCCGGCGGGCACCTTCGCGGGAGCGCTTGCCGCCGTGTTCGGCGCCGGCGGCCCGGTCAACGTGGCCTATCTCGCGGGCCGCCTGCGGGACAAGGGCGAGATCCGCTCCACGGTCTCGGTGATCATCTCCGTGTCGGCGACGATCCGCACGACGCTCTACGCGCTGGCGGGCCTCGTCCTGAAGGCGGGAACGCTCGCGGGCTTCGCCATGGCCGTGCCGTTCGCCTGGGCCGGGCTGGCCCTGGGCTCGCGCATCCATGTCGGACTCACCCAGGCTCAGATGCGGCGCGCGATCGGCGGCATCCTCATGGCGAGCGGGACGGTCCTCCTCGCCCGCACCCTGCTCGCCTGAGCCATGGGAAAGCACGCCGCGACGCCCGCAACCGGCTTTCTCGCGCGCCAGGGCGTGGCCTTCACCGAGCACGAGTACGAATACGTCGAGCACGGCGGCACGGCGGTGTCGTCGGCTTCGCTGGGCGTGCCCGAACACGAGGTCGTGAAGACGCTGGTCATGGAGACGGACAAGGGCGAGCCCCTGGTCGTGCTCATGCACGGCGACCGCAAGGTGTCGACGAAGGAGCTCGCCCGCGTGGCGCGCGCGAAGCGCGTCTTCCCCTGCAAGCCCGAGGACGCGACGCGCCACTCCGGCTACCTCGTCGGCGGCTGCTCGCCCTTCGGCACGAGGAAGGCGATGCCCGTCTACCTGGAGCGCTCGATCCTCGCGCTCGAGCGCATCTACATCAACGGCGGGCGCCGCGGCTACCTGCTCGGCATGGCGCCCGCGGAGATCGTGCGCGTGCTCTCGCCCGTCCTTGTTGAGGTGGGGCGCGAAGAGTAACCTCCACTCGGCTTCACCTTCGCCACGGAGATCGCGCATGAACGCCAACGAGCCGGGCACGGCGCTTCCCGGATCCGCCTCCAACGACCCCGGGCCGGCGACGCTCGTCATGCCCGCCCGCGTGGTCCGCGCCGGCGCGGGCGTGGACTGGATTTCCGACGGCTGGGCGCTCTTTCGCAAGGCGCCCCTCATGTGGATCATCTTCCTCGTCCTGTTCTTCCTGGTGCACGTCGGCCTGGGCATGGTGCCGTGGATCGGGACGCTGATCGGAACGATCATCTCGCCCATCCTCATGGGCGGCATGGCGCTGGGGTGCCGGTCGCTCGAGACGGGCGGCGACCTGGAACTGGAGCACCTGCTGGCGGGCTTTCGCCGGAACACGGGGCCGCTCGTCGCCGTGGGCCTCCTGTACCTCGTGGGCGAGCTCGTGCTGCTGTCCGTGTTCGCGATGTTCGCGGGGATGGGCCTGCTCACGGCGGTGCTGAGCGGCGACGAGGCGGCGATCCTGTCGTCGCTTTCCTCGGGCCTGCTGTTCCTCGCGCTCGGCGGGCTGGTCACCCTGGCCCTCGCGATTCCCCTCGTGGCGGCGTACTGGTTCGCGCCCGTGCTCGCGATGCTGCACGACGTGCCGGCCATCCCGGCGATGAAGGAGAGCCTCTTCGCCTGCCTGCGCAACTGGCTGCCGATGCTGGTCTACGGCCTGGTGATGCTGCTGCTGCTCGTGGTCGCGGTGATTCCGCTGGGCCTCGGGCTGCTCGTGTGGGCGCCCCTCATGTTCGCGACGATCTACACCTCGTACCGCTCCGTGTTCACGGAAGCCGACTGAAGGGCCCGGCTAGACGAGGCGCCCGAGCGCCGTGAGGGCGAGCGAGATGAGAACCGTGGTGGTGATGGGCAGGCGCACCAGGCGCCCGCGGAAGCGCACGGTGATGTCGCCGGGGAGCCGGCCCAGCCCCAGCTTCGCGAAGCTCGGCGCGAAGAGCGAGAGCACGACGACCGCCACGACGATCACCAGCACCCACTTCAGCACGGCGGCCTCATTTCGCCGGCGCCCCCGGGCGCTCGATGGTCACCCCCACCTTGCGCACGTTGCGGATGTGGCCGAGCTTCGCGACGGAAAGCCGCACCCAGGGCGCCTTGAATTCGCCCGTGACGATGCCGGCAAGGTGTTCGGCCAGGGCCTCCAGGAGCCCGAAGCGGCGCTCGGCCAGCTCGGCGGCGAAGCGCTCGACCACCTGCCCGTAGTGCACGGTGTCGTGGATGTCGTCGGAGGTGCCGGCGCCGCCGCCCGGGATGCCGATCTCGACGTCGAGCTCGAGCGTCTGCGGCCGCAGCTTCTCCCAGTCGTAGATGCCGACCCAGGCGTCGATTCGGAATTCGCGGATGAAGATCTTGTCCATCGGGAGGGGGTGGGGCCGGGGAGCGGGGAAGGCGCGTTTTCGAGGCCGTATTGTAGAGTATCGACATGATCGCGTTCCCGGCCTCCGTGGTGGCCTACCTCATCGGCTCGATTCCCTTCGCGGTGGTCGTGAGCCGCGCGATGGGCCTGCCGGACCCGCGGTCCTTCGGATCGGGCAACCCCGGGGCCACCAACGTCCTGCGCTCGGGCAGCAAGGCCGCGGCCGCGCTCACCCTGGCCGGCGACGCGCTGAAGGGCTGGGTCGCGGTGTGGGCCGCGCTCGCGCTGGGCCTCGCCGAGGAAATCGTGGCCGTGGTGGCGCTTGCCGTGTTTCTCGGCCACCTGTTCCCGGTATGGCTGCGCTTCAAGGGAGGCAAGGGCGTGGCCACGGCCGCGGGCGTGCTCCTCGCCGTGGACTGGCGCGCGGGGCTGGCCGTGCTTGCCGTCTGGGCGGTGGTGGTGGCCGCGAGCCGCTACTCCTCGCTCGGCGCGCTCGCCGCATCGCTCTTCGCGCCGGCAGCCCTCTACTGGTTGCGGGGCGGCGGCCCGCTCTTCGCGGCCGTCATCGCCATGTGCGCGCTCCTCGTGTGGCGCCACGAGGCCAACATTCGCAAGCTCCTGCGCGGCGAGGAAAGCCGCATCGGCGCAAAGAAGGCGGCCCCATGACAACCGGAACACCGAGTCCCGACGACGATCTCGACTTCACCAAGCCGGCCCCCGTCAAGCCGCCGGCACCCACGCCGCAGCAGCTCGAGACGGCGCGCAAGGAGGCGGCCCCCGCCGGGGCCGAGCTCACCAAGGCCGGCTACTACATCGCCATCGCGCGCCGCGCGGCGGCGAAGATCCCGCCCCGCAACGGCGAGCGCCACTGCCTGCTGGTGGTGGAGGACGACCCGGACCTCTCCAACCTCCTGGCCGAGATCTTCACCGTGGCCGGGTTCGAGGTGCGCCGCGCCGCCAACCGCGCGCAGATCAACGCCGAGGTGAACAAGCCGATCCTGCCCGACCTGATCCTGCTGGACATCGTGCTCCCGGACGCCGACGGGCTGCAGATCCTCGCGCGGCTTCGCATCCATCCCAAGTTCGCGCGCATGCCGGTGATCATGATGACCGGCAAGGCCGACGTCTCCGACGTGAAGGCCGGGCTCGCGGCCGGCGCCGACGGCTACGTGAGCAAGCCCTTCAAGATGAGCGCCCTCGTGGCGGCGGTGAACCTCGTGCTGGGCAGGGCCTAGCCGCGCCTCGGCGGCACGCGCCACCAGGTCACGGCCACGAGCAGCCCGAAGGCCACGTAGACCGCGGTGAACACCCACGGCGGCGCCCGCCAGTAGAGGAGCGCGCGCAGCCAGCGCTGGATGAACGCCTCGTCCGTCGCCGTGCCCCGGAGCGCGTCTTCCCAGATCGTGAGCGGGCAGGTGTAGCCGAGCAGGGACTGCGCGACCACGAAGGCGATCGCGGCGAGGTGCAGTCCCCGGAACCAGGGATTTCTCGCCCACTCGCGGCCCAGGGCCGCTCCCACCCAGGTCGCGGCGAGGCCGCCCACGACGAAGGCGACGAAGGCCGCATGGACCGCCAGGATCAGGTCGGCAAGCATGACCGGGATCGAGGGATTGAAGGGAAGCGTCCCCTTCAATCCTTCAGTGGAGCGTGCGCCGGATGAACTCCACGGTCGCGTTGAACTGGAAGTCCGCGTTGGCCTTGCGGCGGAAGCCGTGCCCCTCGTCGTTGGCGAGCAGGTACCAGACGGGCGTGCCGCGCTTCTTCAGCGCCGCCACGAGCTGCTCGGACTCCGTCCAGGGCACGCGCGGGTCGTTCCTGCCCTGCACCACGAAGAGCGGCTTCGCGATCCGGTCCGCGCGGGTCAGCGGCGAGATCGAGTCGAGGAAGGCGCGCATGGCCGGGTCGCGCTCGTCGCCGTACTCCACGCGCCGCAGGTCGCGCCGGTAGGTCTCCGTGCGCTCGAGGAAGGTGACGAAGTTCGAGATTCCCACGATGCTCACGGACCCCGCGATCCGGTCGGCGAAGGCCACGGAAGCCGCGAGCGCCATGTAGCCGCCGTAGCTGCCGCCCATCACCAGCACGCGGCCGGCGTCGAGGCCGGGCTGGGCGCCGATCCAGTCGAGGAGCGCGCCGAGATCCTTCACCGAGTCCTCGCGCCGCCGCCCGTTGTCGAGCTTGAGGAAGGTTTTCCCGAAGCCCGAGGAGCCGCGCACGTTCGGGTAGACGAGTGCCGCGCCCAGCTCGTTCACGAGGTAGTTGTTCCGGCCGATGAAGCCCGCGCGGGCCTGGGACGCGGGCCCGCCGTGGACGATCACCACGACCGGGCGCACGCCCTCGAACCGGGAAGGCGGGTGGTAGTAGAGACCGGTGATCTCGCGCCCGTCGAAGCTCTTCCAGTGGATCGTGCGCGGCTCGGGAAACGTCGCCGCGTTGAGCGCCGGGCTGTTGCCGTTGGTCCAGCGCGTGACCCGGTTCGCGCCGAGGTCGTAGGAGAAGACATCGCCCGGCGAGCGCGACGAGGCGTGCGTGAAGGCGATCTCCGAGCCATCCTTGCGCCAGCGAAGCGTCGAGATGACGCCGGGCACGAGCGCGGGGCGCGGCGTCTCCTTGCGCGTGGCGAGGTCCAGGAAGCGCAGCACGTGCGACCCCGCCTCGTTCGTGACGAAGGCGAGCCGCCCGGCGGCGCTGGACAGGGCGATCTCCTCCACGTCGAACTTGAGGTTCGCGGCCAGGGCCCGCTCGCGCTTCGTGGCGATGTCGATCCGGGCGACATGGCGGTATTCCGATCCGCGGTCGCTCAGGACGTAGAGCGCCTTGCCGTCGGCGGTGAAGTTCGGGCTCTCGTAGAACACGGGCTCGCCGCGGGTGGCCGGCGTGAGGCGGCGGCGCTTGCCGGTGGCCACGTCCATCAGCCACACGTGGGATTCCTCGGCGGAAACGTACTCGACGAAGGCGAGCCGCCGGTCGTCGGGGGAGAACTGGAAGTCCCGCCAGCCGCCGCCGGGCAGTTCCGCGAGCACGCGCGCCGGGCCCGGGTCCGCGGGGTCGGCCAGGTGCACCGTCGTCCGCGCGACGCGGGCGGCGCTGTTGCGGTCGATCGGCACGGTCGTGTACACGATGCGATCGCCCGCGTGGTTCCATTCGGGCACGCTCGCGCGAAGGCCCGCGGGACTCACGGAAACGCCTTGCCTCGTGGCCGCGTCGTAGCGGTGGATGCCGAACGCCTCGTCGCCGCCGGTGCCGCGGGTGAGGAGCAGCCACCGTGCCTCGCGCGGCTCGTACCGGCCGGCCGCAATCGCCTCGGGAAGGTCGGTGAGCGGCTCGGGCGGGCGGCCCGGCTCGGCCACGCGGTGCAGTTGCTCGGTGTCGCCCAGCCGCTGGCGCACGAGCAGCTCGCGGCGCGCCGGGTGCCAGTCGAGAAGCGTGCTCGGCCGGAACGCGGCGTAGGGACCGGTCTTCGCCGCGATTTCCGCGGGAATCGGCGGCACGCCGTCCAGGACGAGGCTCGCGGGCGGGGTGAGGACCTCGCCCTGCGCGCGGCAGGCGAGCGCGGCCGCGGCGAGCGCGGCAACCGCGGCGAGGCGAAGCGGCATTCTCATCGCGCGGTCACTTGGGCCCCGTGGCCACGGGCAGCGCGGAGTCGGCGCACCACTCGCTCCACGAACCGGGATAGAGGCGCGAGCCGGCGAGCCCCGCCAACTCCATGGCGAAGAGGTTGTGGCAGGCGGTGATGCCCGAGCCGCAGGAGTGGATGGTGAGGGCGGGGTCCGCGCCGTCGAGCAGCTCCAGGAACTCCGCGCGCAGCTCCTCCGGCGGCAGGAAGCGACCGTCGTAGCCCAGGTTGTGCTGCCAGAAGCGGTTGACCGCGCCGGGGATGTGCCCGGCCACCGGATCGAGCGTCTCGTTCTCGCCCATGTAGCGGGTCGCCGCGCGCGCGTCGACCAACCGCGCCGTCGGGCTCTCCCGCATCGTGGCCACGTAGTGCCGGTCGACGGTCGCGCCCGGCATGGGCCTGGGCACGAACTCGCCGTCGCGCGGCGCGGGCACGGCGCCGTCGACGGGGCGGTTCTCGCGCTTCCACGCCGCAAACCCGCCGTCGAGGAGGCTCACGCGCTCGTGGCCCAGCCAGCGCAGCATCCACCAGAGGCGAACGGCGAAGCTGCCGCCGCCGTCGTCGTAGATCACGACCTGGCGCTGCGGCGCCACGCCGCAGCGGTTCATGCGGGAAGCGAAATCGGCGATCTCCGGCAGGGGGTGGCGGCCGTTGGTGCCGGACTTGGCGCCCGAGAGATCCTGGTCCACGTGCATGAAGTAGGCGCCGGGGACGTGCGCGGCCTTCCACGCCTCGCGGCCGCTCTCGGGCTTCACCAGGTCGTGGCGCAGGTCGAAGACGACCCAGTCCGGATCGCCCAGGTGCGCGGCGAGCGTTTCCGTCGAGACGAGCATGTCAGCTTTCATTGGCGATCTCCTTCACGGTTTCCTTCCTGTCCACGCGAAGGGCGATCAGCCCGCTCGCGACGATGACCACGATGCCCGACCAGCCGACCACGGAGAGCCGGTCGTCCCAGAACGCCACCATGAACAGCGTGGAGAATACGATGGTCGAGTAGGAGAGCGACCCCACCACCAGCGTGTTCGCGGTGCGGTAGGCGCGCGTCATGGCGAGCTGCGCGAGGGTGCCCAGGACGCCGATGCCGAGCAGGATCCCCACGTTGTCCCAGCCCACGCGGTGGAAGGTGGAAAACGACAGTTGCCACGCCGCGCAGCCCAGGGTGCCGAAGGTGCCGAACCAGAAGAGGATCCGCCACTCGGGCTCGCCCTGCTGGCTCAGGGTGCGCACGCCGAGGTAGGCCCAGGAAGCGGCGAGCCCCGAGAAGAGCCCCACCATGGCCGCGCCCTCCTTGCCCGCGGCGAAGGTGGGTTGCAGCAGCATCGCCACGCCCGAGAAGCCAAGGACGATCGCCACGATCAGCCAGGGCGAGAACTTCTCGCGCAGCACCACGGTGGTGGCCACGGCGAGAAAGAGGGGCGAGGTGTAATTGAGCGTGGTGGCGGTGGCGAGCGGCAGGTTCGAGATGCCGTAGAAGTAGGTGATGATCCCGACGGTGCCCGCGAGGCTTCGCAGCAGGTGCGTGCCCATGTGCGGGTTCCACACGCGCCGCCGGCCCGCCACCACGTAGGCCGCGATGAACGCGAAGGCGCCGAAGGAGCGGTAGAAGCCCAGCTCGATCGCCTCGAAGTGCGCGCTGCCCAGCTTCACGAAGAGGGCCATGGCGGCGAAGAAGAAGCCCGCCACGAGCATCCAGGAGGAGGTCATTCGGGTGGAGGTCGGAGGCCGGCGCGCTTCGGGCGCCGAAGGAGGGAATTATACGGCGGCGGCCTGCGCCGCCCCGCCCCGGGCGCGGCGTATCATGATTTCCATGGGCATTGCGCGACGATTGCTGCTGGTCCTGGGACTCGCGGCCTTGGTGGGCGGGGCGTGGCTGGCCCCGCTCGATTCGAACGCCTCGGCCCACGCGGAGGCCGGGTTGAAGCGCGCGCTCGCGAGCTTCGCCGCCGCCCGGGCGCTGAACGCCGTGATCTCCGTGGTGCAGGGCACGGAAGTGGCGGTGCAGCCCGTCGGCGTGGGCGTGATCCTCGCGCCGGGCCAGGCGCTCGATCCCGTGAACGACCTGGTCGAGCAGTTCTCCACCCTCATGCTCACGGCGAGCGTGGCCTTCGGCGTGCAGATCGCGCTGATCCAGTTCGGCGGCCACGAGGCGGTGTCCTTCGCGCTGACGATCCTCGCGATCGCCTGGGGGTGGCGGCTGTGGCGCGAGCAGCCCTTGCCCGGGTGGTTGAACCGGCTCTTCGTCGGGATGCTCCTCGTGCGCTTCGCCTTGCCGCTCGTGGTGCTGGGCAGCGATGCGGGTTTCCGGCTCTTCCTCGAGAAGGACTACGTGGCGGGAACGCAGAGCCTGGAGTTGTCGACGAAGCAGTTCGAGACACTTTCCCCTTCAACGCCGCCGGTGGTGGCGAAGGCCGACCCGAAGGGCTGGTGGCCCTTCACGCCCGGCACCGGGAAGATGATCGAGGACATGAAAGACGAGGTCGTTCGCGCGCTCGACGTGAGGAAGCGCTACGAGGCGATGAAGGATGCCGCGGGGCAGGCGGTCGAGCACATCGTGAAGCTGATCGTGGTGTTCCTGCTGCAGACGCTCGTGGTGCCGCTG
>DAORTX010000023.1:0-18697 GCA_035432885.1 Usitatibacteraceae bacterium | reverse complement strand
ATTCCCAACGCGTCCTACAACGCGCTCGTGTTCGACGGCGGCCGCTGGACCGTGGAGTCCTGGGCCGACACCGCTCACCTCGAGGCGAGGGAGCCCTTCGCCGGCGCCTGAGGGTCGATCGAGCGCCGGGGGGGCAGCGCGAATTCGCGCGGTTGCACGCGGTCCAGGATGTCGTGGAAGTTGCGCACGTTGTCCACGAACTGCATCGCCTCGTGACCCCGCGCGTAGCCGTGCTTGAGCTTCTGGTAGGTGGCCGGATCGGCGAGCCCCGGGAGTGCGAGCTTCACGTCCTGCCAGGTGTCGGGCGACAGGCCCTTTCGCTGCGCGAGGATGCGCGCGTCCTCGAGGTGGCCGATGCCCAGGTTGTAGGCGGCGAGCGCGAGCCAGGTGCGGTCGGGCTCCTGGATGCGCGGCGGCAGCGCCTCGGCGAGCAGACCCAGGTAGCGCGCCCCGCCGAGGATGCTCTCCCGGGCGTCCAGCCGGTTCTTCACCGCGAGCCGGTCGGCCGTCTCCTCCGTGAGCATCATGAAGCCGCGCACGCCCGTGGGTGAGGTGGCGAGCGGGTCCCAGTGCGATTCCTGGTAGCCGATGGCGGCGATGAGGCGCCAGTCGTAGCCGGAAACGCGCTCGGCCTCGAGGAACAGGGGCTTCAGCTTCGGCAGCACGGTGCTGATGCGCTCGATCAGGGTGCCCGAGTCGATGGCCGAGATGCGCGCGGCGTGGGAGTAGTGGCGGTCGGCCAGGCGCTTCAGCGTGCCATCCCCGGCGATCCTCGCGAAGAACACTCTCATGCGGTCGAGGAGCGGCTTCTGGTCCACGGTGCCCACGCGCCAGGCGTAATCGACGGGCTTGCCGAACGCGAATGCGACATCGAGCTGCGGAAAGTGCTTGCGCGCCACGATGAAGCGCGCCGAATCGATGAGTGCGGCGTCGAGCCGGCCCTCGGTGAGGCTCGCGAGCAGTTCCTCCGTCGTGGCATCGGACGGCAGGCGCTCGACCGGGGTGGCGGGCTTTTGCGGCGAGGAGAGCAGCTGGTCGGCGAAGGAATCGCCGATGACGCCCACGCGCTTGCCGGCGAGGTCGGCGAGGGAGCGGGGCCTGGGCTCCCCGGTGCGCCAGACCAGCTGGTACTGGGCCGAGCGATACGGTGGTCCCCAGACCAGGCCGCCGGGCAGGTCGAAGTGCTTCGGTAGCAGCGCCGCGGCGAGGTGAGCGCGCCGCGCCGACAACGCCTTCTCCGCAGCTTCGGGGCTGTCCACGAAGTCGTACTCGAGCGGCACGCCGAGATCCTTCGCGAAGAGCGCGACCAGGTCGTGTTCGAAACCGCCCGGATTGCCCTGCGCGTCCTCGTACCAGGTCGCGGGCCCGTTGATGGTGGCCACGACGAGCTTGCCGCCTTCGGAAAGCGGCGTGACCGGCGTCGCGGCGAACTCGCATCCCGCCGCGAGGCACGCGAGGCACGCGAGGAAGCCGAGAGATGTCCGCGCCTTCATGGCGGCAGTGTGACCCGGCGGCGGCATCCCTTCAACCGGTTTGCCGCGATGTCCGCGGCGCAATGCGGAAATCGGCGATAATCGCGGCTGGACAATCGACGATGCCGAAGATATTCGCACTCGTGCCCGCGGCCGGGCAGGGCACGCGCCTGGGGGACGCCCTTCCCAAGCAGTACCTCCCGATCGCCGGTCGCCCGATGATGTTCCATGCGCTGGAGGCGCTCGCCGCCGTTTCGCGCATCGATCACGTGATCGCGATCCTCTCGCCGCTCGACCGCCACTGGGGCGCCCACGACTGGAGCGAACTGCCCGACAAGGTCGAGGCGCTCTTCGCCGGCGGCGCCTCGCGCGGCAAGACCGTCGCCAACGCGCTGTCGCTCCTGGAGGGCCGGGCGCAGGCCGAGGACTGGGTCCTCGTGCATGACGCGGCGCGACCCTGCCTGGCCAAGTCGCTGGTCGAGCAGTTCCTCGACGAGGTGGGCGACGATCCGGTCGGCGGGTTGCTCGCGATGCCCCTCGCCGACACCTTGAAGCGCGGCGAGGAGACGATGCGCGTGGTCGAGACGATTCCGCGCGCGGGACTGTGGCGGGCCCAGACCCCGCAGATGTTCCGCTATGGCCTCCTCAGGCGCGGCCTCGCGCGCGAGACCGAAGTCACCGACGAATCGCAGGCGGTCGAGGCGCTGGGGCAGATGCCTCGGATCGTCCAGGGGGAGGCCGCGAACCTCAAGGTGACCTTCGCGGACGACATCGCGCTCGCCGAGATGGTCCTCGCGCGCCAGGCCGGGCAGGCGGCATGAGCGGGCTTCGCATCGGCCAGGGCTTCGACGTGCACCGGTTGGTGGCGGGCCGGCGTCTCGTGATCGGCGGCGTGGAGATCGCCCACGACAAGGGGCTCCAGGGCCACAGCGACGCCGATGTCCTGCTGCACGCGGTCTGCGACGCGCTACTCGGGGCCGCCGCGCTCGGTGACATCGGCCGGCACTTTCCCGATTCCGACCCGCGCTATGCGGGCGCCGACAGCCGCGAGCTGCTTCGCCACGTGGCGAAGCTGCTGCGCGAGCGCGGCCTCGCCGCCGAAAACGTCGATGCGACCATCGTGGCCCAGGCGCCGCGGATGGCGCCCCACGTCGCGGCGATGGCGGCCAACATCGCGGCCGACCTGGGCATCGACGCCGCGCGCGTGAACGTGAAGGCGACCACGACGGAAGGGCTCGGATTCGCCGGTCGCGGGGAGGGCATCGCGGCGCAGGCGGTGTGCCTGCTGGCCGCGCGCTAGCGACGGGCGCCGGTCAGCGGCGGAACTGCGCGAGGACCGACGAGGTCCAGGTGAGGCGCTCGATCAGGGTGCGCAGGAACTCGCGGTTGAAGCGCAGCTGGCAGCCTTCCGTGAGGCTTTCGAGGTGCGTGGCCTGGATCTTGAGCAGGTGCACTTCCGAGACGGAGGTGATCGAGGCCGAGCGCCTCGCCCGGTCGCCGGAGAGGTAGGCCATCTCGCCGAAGCAGTCGCCTTCCTTGAGGACGTTCAGGAGCTTGCCGTCCTTCACCACCTTCACCTGGCCCGACACGATGATGAAGAACGCCTGCCCGACCTCGCCTTCGAGCAGGAGGTTCTCGTCCCGGGCGTGCACTTCCCAGATGGCGCCGCGCAGGACCTCCCAGAGCTCGGCGTCGCGGAAGTCGCGGAAGAAGGGCAGGGCGCGCAGCTTGTTGAACTTCTCCGTCGAGCTGATCTCGGTGGAGTAGCGCTCCAGCTGCGGGAACGTGTCGGCCAGGTCGCTCGCCATCTCGAACCAGGTCTGGTAGCGCTCCCGCCCGTCCTTCGCCATCGCCTTCTTCACGATCTGCACGAGCTTCTCGGGGAGGTCGGGGCGAAGCTGCTCGAGGGGCAAGGGCTCCTCGTTCAGGATCTTGTTGATCATCGAGACGGAGTTCTCGGCCCGGAACGGAAGCTTGCCGGTGAGCAGTTCGTACATCACCACGCCCAGCGAGTAGATGTCGGACTGGACCGAGGGCGATTCCTCGTTGATCTGCTCGGGCGACATGTAGGCGGGCGAGCCCAGGAAGCCGTCGATCTGCGTGTGCGTCGCGTGGGAGATCCTGGCCGTGCCGAAGTCGCTGATCTTGATGTCGTCGCGGTCCGACAGCAGGATGTTGGCCGGCTTGATGTCGCGGTGGATCACGCCGTTCTGGAAGGCGTAGTCGAGCGCGCGGCACATCTTGAAGATCACCAGCACCGCCTGGCGCACGGGCAGCAGGTTGGTCTCGGTGCAGAACTTCTTGAGCGAGCCTCCCGGCACGTACTCCATCACGATGTAGCGCAGGTCGCCGTCGACGACCGCGTCGTAGACCGCGACGATGTTCGGGTGGTTCAGCTTGCCGGCAAGCGAGGCCTCGTTCAGGAAGAGCTTCTCGAAGCGGACCGCCTCCTCCTCCGACATGCCGGCGTCGCTGCGGGCCACCTTGATCGCGACCTTGCGGTCGTTGAACGGGTCCTCGCCCACGTAGACCAAGGCGGACGCGCCCTCGCCGATCTCGGACAGGACGTTGTACTTGCCGACTTTGGCGGGGCGTTCGGGCACCGGGATGGGCAGGAGGGATGCGCGGGAAATGATGCGTTCGCGGCAGTTTAACCGAACTGCCGTCGCGCGGCGATTGGCGGCTGGCCCCGTTTCCCGGTTTGATCCCCGCGCCGGCGTCGACGATAATGTCCCGTCCAGGGACGAGGACGGGAAGACGGCATGTCGACGGACATTTTCGACGCGGTGCGCGCAGGCGATAGCGAGGCGGTCGCAAGGCTCGCGGCGGGTGGGGGTGCGGGGGCGGCCGATGCCGAGGGCGTCACGGCGCTCATGCTGGCGGCGGGACGGGGGCAGGCGAAGATCGTGGCGGCGCTCCTTGCGGCCGGTGCGGATGTCGGCGCCGCGGACGCCCGCGGTTTCACGGCGCTCTTCCATGCCTGCTACGACGCCGGGGAAGACCGCGGCTACCCGGAGGTGGTCCAGGCGCTGCTCGATGCCGGCGCGGACAAGGAGGCGCGGATCGGCTACGGCGTGCGGCCGCTCATGTATGCCGCGGGCAACGGCGAGGCCGGCGTCGTGGAAACGCTTCTTCGTGCCGGTGCGCAGCCCGACGCCCGCAACGACGGCGGGCGCACCGCGCTCATGATGGTGAAGGACCGCGACTACGTGGACGTGATCAACCTCCTGCACGAGGCGGAGCTGGCGATCGGCGGCGAGAACTGCGGCACGCGAAACGCCCCGGACCGGCAGGTCGTGACCTTCCTCAAGCGCGACAAGTAGCGCCCGGCGCACCCGGCGCCGGATCGTCCGCGACGGCGCGCGCGAGCGCGAGGAAGGCCTCGCGGGACGCGTCGGGAACCGCGATCGCGACCGCCGAGGCGGCGCCGGCGTAGTTGCGCGACATCGACCGGTGGTACGCGGGGTCGTAGTGCGACCGCAGCAGCTCCGCCACGAGGTCGCGCCAACGGCCGGCATCCACCAGCGCTTCCCAGTGCGCGATCCTCTCCTGCCCGTGCAGCGGCGCGAGGCAGGCGAGTTTTCCGCGCAGCAGGCCGGGGTCGGCCACCAGGTGCGCATAATCCTCGAGGAGCAGCGCCTCGCGGACCGGCGGTGGCGCCTCGAGGCGCAGGCAGTCGCCGCCGCGCATCCGCGCGATCAGCGCTTCCGGGACGCGGAGATTGCCCACCTTCCGGCTTTCCGATTCGGCGAACACCGGCCGCGCGGGATCGAACGCCGACAGCGCGGACCAGATCGCCGTCTCGAAGGCCTTCTGCGAGGGTTGCGGCTCTCCGGGAAGCTCGCCCAGCACGGAGCCGCGGTGGGCCGCGAGCGCCTCGAGGTCGAGCACCTGCGCGTCCGTGGTCGCGAGCGCCTCGAGGAGCCGGCTCTTTCCCGAGCCCGTGGCGCCGCAGACGATGCGAAAGCCGAAGCGCGACGGCATCGTCTCCAGGTCCGTGGCGACCTGTCGCCGGAAGGCCTTGTAGCCGCCGTCCAGCTGCATCGCGTTCCAGCCGACCTGCCTCAGCACGTGGGCAAGGGACCCCGATCGCGAGCCGCCTCTCCAGCAGTAGACGAGGGGCCGCCAGGATTTCGGGCGATCGGCGAAATGGCCGGCAACGAGGCGGGCGATGTTGGCGGCGACGAGCGGGGCCCCCAGCCGCTTGGCCTCGAAGGCGCCGCGCGCCTGGTAGGCCGTGCCGACCAGCGCGCGCTCGGCATCGTCCAGCACCGGGCGGTTCACGGCGCCGGGCAGGTGATCCAGCGCGAATTCCCCGGGGCTACGCGCGTCGAGGATCTCGTCCCACTGCGCGAGCTCGGCCGCCGTGAGCGGAAGCTGCGCGCGCGCCGCCGGGCGTTCGCGGGCGTCGGGCAGCTTCGTCATGGCCGCCGGCCGAGGAGGGGCGCGAGGGCGGGCCACACGTTGTCCACGATGCGCGGCTGCGCGGCCGCCGAAGGATGCAGCTGGTCGGCCTGGAAGAGCTCGCGCCGGTCGGCGATGCCCTCGAGCAGGAAGGGAACGAGGGGCACGCGGGCGGACTTCGCGAGCCGGGGGTAGAGCTCGCGGAACTCGCGCGCATATTCGATGCCATAATTGGGCGGAATCATGAGCCCCACCAGCACGGGTTCGGCGCGGGCGGCGCGGGCGATGCGGATCATCTTCTCCAGGTTGGCGCGAGCGGCGGCCACCGGCTGGCCGCGAAGCCCGTCGTTGGCCCCGAGCGCGATCACCACGAGGGACGGCCTGTGCCGCCTGAGGTCTTCGGGCAGGCGGCGCAGCCCGCCGGCCGTGGTCTCGCCCGATACGCTCGCGTTCACCACGCGCCAGGCGAGCTGCTCGGCGGCGATCCGTTCGCCGAGCAGCGTGACCCAGCCCTGGCTCGCGGGAAGGCCGTGGGCGGCCGAGAGGCTGTCGCCGAACACCATGAGCGTGCGTTCGGCATGGCAGGTCGGGGCCGCGAGGCCGATGAGGAGCGCGGCGAGGCCGATGGCCACGTGGCGCGGGAATCGAATGAGGGAATTCACGTCGGGATCTTCGTCGCAACCGGCGTGCACCGGAGCACCATGAACGCAGCAAGCCAAAGGGAACACGACCGGGCCGGCGTCGCAAGCCGGCCCGTCATTGTGCGGGCCGAGGGGCTCACCAAACAAGTCTCCACGCCAGACCACGACCTGGTCATCGTCCGGGACGTGAATTTCAGCGTCGCGGCAGGGGAGTCGGTGGCCATCGTCGGCGCCTCGGGGTCGGGCAAGTCCACGCTCCTCGGACTGCTGGCCGGCCTCGACGTTCCCTCGGCGGGCCGCGTGTGGATCGACGGCGAGGACCTCTTCGCCCAGGACGAGGACGGGCGCGCGCGCCTGCGGGGCCGGCTCGTGGGCTTCGTCTTCCAGTCCTTCCAGCTCCTGCCGGCGCTCACCGCGATGGAAAACGTGATGCTGCCGCTCGAGCTCGCCGGCTCGCCCGACGTGGCGGCGAGCGCCTCGAAGGTCCTGGGCCAGGTCGGGCTCGCCGATCGCCTCGGCCATTACCCGCGCCAGCTCTCGGGAGGGGAGCAGCAGCGGGTCGCCGTGGCGCGCGCCTTCGCGACCGCGCCGAAACTCCTCTTCGCCGACGAGCCCACCGGCAACCTCGATTCGGCCACGGGCGCCCAGGTGATCGAGCTGCTGTTCGCGATGAACCGCGAACGGGGCACGACGCTCGTGCTGGTCACGCACGACGAGGCGCTCGCGGCGCGCTGCGATCGCCGCATCGCCATCGCCGCGGGCGTGGTGGCGGGCAGAACGCACGGCGGCCCCGGAACGTGATCCGGACCATCCTTCGCCGATCGGCGGCCCGATGAACAATCTCTCCATCGCGATGAAGATGCTCCGCCGCAATGCCCATGCGGGCGAGGCGAGGGTGCTCGCGGCCGCGCTCTTCGTCGCCGTGGCGAGCGTCACCACGGTCGGGTTCTTCGCCGATCGCGTCCAGGGCGCGCTCGACCGCCAGGCGAACGAGCTCCTCGGCGGCGATCTCGTCGTGATCGCGGACCATCCCGTTCCCGCGCCCTTTCTCGCGCGGGCGGGAAAGGACGGGCTCCAGTGGGCGGCCTCGACCACGTTTCCGAGCATGGTCTCGGGCGACGACGGCGTGAGCCTCTCGGAAATCAAGGCGGTGAGCGATTCCTTCCCGTTGCGCGGGCGCATCCGCGTGGCCGACGCGCCGGCGGCGCCGGACCGGGAAGCGTCCGGATCTCCGCGGCCCGGAACGGTCTGGGTCGGCGCTGCGCTCGTCTCGCGCATCGGGGCGCGCGTGGGCGGGACGATCCGCGTCGGCAACGCGAGCCTCGCGGTCGCGGCAGTCATCACGCGCGAGCCCGACAGCGTGCTCGATTTCTTCGGCATCGCGCCGCGGGTGCTCATGAACGAAGCCGACCTGGAAGCGACGGGCCTCGTGCAGGTGGGCAGCCGCATCACCTGGCGGCTGCTCGTCGCGGGCGAGCCGCGGGCGGTGGCGCGCTATGACGAGGAAATGCGACCTCGCCTTGCCCGCGGCGAACGTCTCGAAGGCGTCCGCGACGCGCGCAGCGAGGTGCGCGTCTCGCTGGAGCGCGCGCAGCGCTTCCTGGGCCTCGCCTCGCTCCTGTCCGTGGTGCTCGCTTCCGTGGCCGTGGCGCTCGCCGCCCGGCGCTTCTCGATCCGCCAGACCGCCGGCGCGGCCATGATGCGCTGCCTGGGCGCCGCGCAGGCCGACATCTTCGCGATCAACGCCTGGCAGTTCCTCGCGCTCGCCGCCGCGGGGTGCGCCGCGGGGACCGTCGCCGGGTTCGGGGCGCAGGCGGTGCTCGCGCACTGGCTCGCGGGATTCTTCAGCGTCGTGCTGCCGGCGCCGGGATGGCGTCCCGCCGCCCAGGGCGTGGTGATCGGCTTCGTTCTCGTGCTGGGATTCACGATCCCGCCGCTGCTGCGCCTTCGCAACGTGCCCACGCTTCGCGTGCTCCGAAGCGACGTGGCGGTCGCCGAGCCCTCGAGCCTCTTCGCCTACGCGCTGGGCCTCGCCGCGCTCTCGGGCCTCATCGTCTGGCAGGCGGGCGACGTGAAGCTGGGTGCGATCGCCATCGGCGGCTTCGCGCTCGCGCTGGGCGCGGCCGCCCTGGCGGGCTACGGGTTGATCCGGGTCCTTGCCCGCCTGCGCTCGGGCGCCTCGGGCCCCTGGCGCTACGGCCTGGCCAACCTGCGCCGCCGCACGGGCGCGAGCCTGGTGCAGGTGATGGCGCTGGGCGTGGGTCTCATGGCGATGCTGCTCCTCACGGTCGTTCGCACCGACCTCATCACGAAATGGCAGAAGTCGATGCCCGCCGACATGCCCAACCGGTTCGCGATCAACGTCCAGAGCGACCAGTTGCCGCTCGTGAAGGGCTATTTCGCGAACCTGGGGCTCGCCACGCCGGACCTCTACCCCATGGTGCGCGGCCGGCTGGTGGCGATCGGCGATCGCGCCGTCTCCCCGCAGGATTTCGCGGACCAGCGCGCCAAGCGACTCGTGGAGCGCGAATTCAACCTGTCCTGGGCCGAGCGGCTTCGCCCCGACAACGCGATCGCCGCCGGATCGTGGTGGAAGCCCGGCGACACGCAGCCGCAGTTCTCCGTGGAGGAGGGCATCGCGAAGGCGCTCTCGATCCGCGTCGGCGACACGCTCACCTGGGACGTGGCGGGATCGCGCTTCGGCGCCCGCGTCACGAGCCTTCGCAAGGTGGAGTGGGACAGCTTCAAGGCGAACTTCTTCGTGATCGCCAATCCCGGCGTGCTCGAGTCCTACCCGGCGAGCTGGATCACGAGCTTTCACCTGCCCGCGGATCGCGAGGAAGTCGTCAACCGGCTGGTCGAGCGCTTCCCGAACGTGAGCGTGATCGACCTCACGGCGATCATGGCGCAGGTGCGGCGGATCTCCGACCAGGTATCGCGCGCGGTGGAGTTCGTGTTCCTCTTCGCGATCGCCGCGGGGCTGGTGGTGCTCTTCGCCGCCATCACTTCCACGCAGGACGAGCGCGTCTTCGAGGGCGCCGTGATGCGCACCCTGGGCGCGAGCCGCCGGCAGATGGTGCTCACGCAGCTCTCGGAATTCCTCGCGATCGGGCTGCTCTCGGGCCTCGTCGCCGCCGCCGGCGCCGTGGGGCTCGCGATGGTGCTCTCCGAGCGCGTGCTGGGCGTGCCCTACGAGTTCGACTGGCTCGTTCCCGTGGCCGGCCTCGTCGCCGGCGGGCTTGGCGTGGCCATCGCCGGCCTGCTGGGCACGCGAAAGGCCGTCGACTCGCCCCCGCTCGCGGCGATCCGCGCGGTCACCTGAGCGGCATGGCCATCTCGCGAGGGCTCGCCTCGCCCTACCTGCTGCTCACCGCGACCTCGTTTTTCTGGTCCCTCAACTGGGTCATCGGCCGCGCCATCGTGGGCACCGTCTCGCCGCTCACGCTCACCTTCATCCGCTGGGTCGTCGCCGTCGCCGCGATGATGCCCTTCGCCTATCCGCAGATCCGCGAGCACTGGCCGGTGGTGAGGCGCGAGTGGCGGACCATCGCGTGGATCGCCTTCTGGGGCACGGGCCTGCACAACGCCTTCGCCTACGTGGGGCTTCACTACACGACCGCGACCAACGGCGTGATCCTGAACAGCTCCATTCCCGTGCTGATCATCCTCACCGGATGGCTCGTCTACCGCGACACGATCACGAGGCTGCAGTTCGCGGGGGTGGCGGTGTCGCTTGCCGGCGTGCTGGCGGTGCTCACGAAGGGCGATCCCGCGGTGCTGGCGAAGCTGCGGCTGAACGGCGGCGACCTGATCGTGATGGCGGGCATGGTCTTCTGGGCGATCTACACGGTGCTGCTGCGGATGCGGCCCAGGGAACTCCCCGGCCTCGCGCTGCTCGCGTGCTGCGGCACCGTGGGCATCCTCTATCTCGCGCCGCTGTGCGCGGCGGAACTGCTGTTCATGGGCGGGAAGGTGGACCTCACGCCCGCCTCGGCGGCCGCGATGCTCTACGTGGGAACCTTTCCCTCGTTCATCGGCTACGTGTTCTGGAACCGCGCCGTCTCGGAAGTGGGACCGAACGTGGCGGGAATCTTCATCCACCTGATGCCGGCCTTCGGGAGCCTGCTCGCATGGATTTTCCTGGGCGAGCGCTTCGAGCTCTTCCATTTCGCCGGCATCGCGCTGATCCTCGCGGGGGTCTGGCTCACGGCGAAGGGAAGGCGCGAACTCGCCCCGCCGGCCGCGACCTAGGCCGCGGCCTACGGCGCCTCGACGGTCTCGAAGGCGAGGCCCACGCCATCCCACTCGACGCGCTCGGCCTCCAGGGCGATCGCGACGAGGGTGTTCTTCGCGAGCCACTCGCCGTCGACTTCCAGGCGAAGGGTCTTCGTCCGGCGCGAGATCCTGAGGCGTGGCAGCTTCACCGTGCGCCGGCTGCGGTAGAGGATCACGGCGATGCGAAGGCACAGCGCGACGGTGGCGAGGGAGGCGTCGTCGTCGAATGCCGCCCGCATCTTCGACAGGCGCCCGCGTTGCGCGAGCACGAGGTTGGAGAGCCATCCCTGCTCCTGGCGCGAGAACCCCGGCATGTCGGCGTAGGCCAGGATGTAGGCGGAGTGCTTGTGGTAGGCCGCCTGCGAGATCGAGATCCCGATCTCGTGCAGTCTCGCGGCCCAGCCGAGGAAGGTCTCGGCGCGCGCATCCGTTTCGCCGCGCACCGGCTCCAGCTGGTGGTGGAGGGAGCGGGCCAGCGCGCCCACGCGCTGCGACTGCACCTGGTCGACGTGGTAGCGGCGCACGAACTGGTCAACCGTCACTTCCCGGATGTCGCGATGGTGAACCCGCCCGAGCAGGTCCCAGAGGACGCCCTGGCGCAGCGCCCCCTCGGCAATCGTCATCTGCCCGAGCGAGAACTCGGTGAAGATCGCCGACATGATGGCGAGCCCCCCGGCGAAGACCGGCAGGCGCTCCTCGCGCAGTCCCGGGAGCGAGAGCTTGCGCACGTCGCCCGCGGCGATCGCCTCCTCGCGAAGCCATTCCAGCCCCTGCGCGGTGATGCCGCGCTCGGCGCGGCCCGAGGCGACCATGGCCTCCGAAAGCGAGCGCGCGCTGCCCGAGGAGGCCACGGCCTCCCGCCAGCCCGTCTTCTCGAAGCGCGAGACGATCGCCTGGACCTGCGCGCGCGCGGCGAGCTCCGCCGCCTTCATCGATTTCTTGTCGATGCGCCCGTCGGGAAAGAAGCGCTGCGTCCAGCTCACGCAGCCCATGTAGAGGCTCTCCATCACCTTGGGCTTCAATTTCACGCCGATGATGAACTCCGTCGACCCGCCGCCGATGTCGATCACCAGGCGGTTGCGGTCGGCGAGCGGAAGCGACTGCACCACGCCGGAGTAGATGAGCCTCGCCTCCTCGCGGCCGGAAATCACCTCGATGGGGAAGCCGATCGCCTCGCTCGCCTTCTGCAGGAAGTCGCCCGCGTTCTTCGCCACGCGCAGCGTGTTGGTTCCCACCACGCGCACCGATTCCGGAGGCATGCCGGCCAGCCGTTCCGAGAATCGCCGGAGGGCGGCGAGCGCGCGTTCCTGGGTCTGCGCGTCGAGACGCTTGTCAGGCCCAAGCCCGGCGCCCAGCCGGACGGTTTCCTTGATCGAGTCGAGCGCGTAGATCTGGTCGTCGACGACGCGGCCGACCGCGAGATGGAAGCTGTTGGAGCCGAGGTCGACCGCGGCGAGGGTGGTATATTCCATGGGGCCGTGCGCGGGCGTTCCCGCCCTTTTTCGCGGGCAGTATGGCACAGAATCCCCCGGCCTCCGCGCTGCCGCGCGCCGTCATGAACCGGTCACGGAACAGTTCCAGAATCGTGGGTCACAAGCCGAAATTCGAGTCCCGCCGGGTGTCCGCGCTTTCCCCCGAGCATTTCCTCAATCGCGAGCTGCAGCTTCTCGCGTTCAACCGGCGCGTGCTCGCGCTGGCCGAGGACAAGGCCACGCCCGCGCTCGAGCGCCTGAAGTTCCTGTGCATCGTCTCGTCGAACCTGGACGAGTTCTTCGAGATCCGGGTCGCGGGCGTGAAGGAGCAGCTGAAGCTCGGCGCGACCGCCACCGATCCCGACGGCCTCGCGCCGCGCGAGATCTTCGCGCGCGTGGCCGATGGCGCCCGCTCGCTCGTCGACCGGCAGTACGCGCTCCTCAACGAGGAGATCCTGCCGGTGCTCGCGGGCGCCGGCATCCGCTTCCTGCGCCGCGGCGAATGGTCGGGCGCGCAGCAGGAGTGGGCCCGCGACTTCTTCTTTCGCGAGATGCTGCCGGTGCTCACGCCGATCGGCCTGGACCCCGCGCACCCGTTTCCGCGCGTCTTCAACAAGAGCCTCAATTTCGCGGTGGAGCTGGACGGTCGCGACGCCTTCGGGCGCGACTCGCGCGCGGCCATCGTGCAGGCCCCGCGCGTGCTGCCGCGGGTGATCCGCCTGCCGCGCGGGGTGACCGGGGGCGACCACGAGTTCATCTTCCTCACGTCCATCCTGCACGCCCACGTTTCCGAGCTCTTTTCCGGCATGAACGTGCTGGGCTGCCACCAGTTCCGGGTGACGCGCAATTCCGACCTTTTCGTCGAGGAGGAGGAGGTGAAGGACCTGCGCAAGGCCCTGCAGGGGGAACTGCCGCAGCGCCACCTGGGCGATGCCGTGCGCCTCGAGGTCGACGACACCATGACGCCCGACATGGCCGCCTTCCTGCTCGAGCAGCTCGGCCTGGAGGCGGTGGATCTCTACCGCGTGAACGGGCCGGTGAACCTCGTGCGCCTCATGAGCGTGCCGGACCAGGTCGACCGTCCCGACCTCAAGTACCGGCCGTTCCACCCGGGGCTGCCCAAGGCGCTCGGGAAGTCGAAGGACGTCTTCGCGACGCTGCGCAAGTCGGACGCGCTCCTGCACCGTCCGTTCCAGTCCTTCGCGCCCGTGATCGACTTCATCCGCCAGGCCGCGAGAGACCCGCAGGTGGTCGCGATCAAGCAGACCGTCTACCGCACGGGCACCGATTCGGTGGTCATGCAGACGCTCATCGACGCCGCGCGCGCGGGCAAGGAAGTCACGGTGGTGGTGGAGCTCATGGCGCGCTTCGACGAGGAGGCCAACATCAACTGGGCCGCGAAGCTGGAGGCCGTGGGGGCGCACGTGGTCTACGGCGTCGTCGGGCACAAGACCCACGCCAAGATGGCGCTGGTGGTGCGCCGGGAGGAGGGTCGCCTGATGCGCTACGTGCACCTGGGCACCGGCAACTATCACCCGAGCACGGCGCGCCTCTACACGGATTTCGACCTCCTCACGAGCCACCCGGGCATCTGCGCCGACGTGAACGAGGTGTTCCAGCAGCTCACGGGGCTGGGCAAGGCCTCGAAGCTGCGCCACGTGTGGCAATCGCCGTTCGCGCTGCATCCGCGCGTGATCGAGGCGATCGACAACGAAACCCGCAATGCCCGGGCCGGCAAGCCCGCGGCGATCGCGGCGAAGATGAACGCGCTGCTGGAACCCGCCGTGATCGAGGCGCTCTACCGGGCCTCGCAGGCCGGCGTGAAGGTCGACCTCCTGGTGCGCGGCGTGTGCGCGCTGCGCCCGGGCGTGCCGAAGCTCTCCGAGAACATCCGCGTGCGGTCGATCGTGGGGCGCTTCCTCGAGCACACGCGGATCTTCCGCTTCGCCAACGGGGGCGACGCGAAGGTGTGGCTTTCCAGCGCCGACTGGATGGACCGCAATTTCTTCCGCCGCATCGAACTCGCCTTTCCCGTCTTCGACGCGAAGCTCGCGAAACGGATCGTGAACGAGGGCCTGAAGCCCTACTTCGACGACAACACGCAGTCCTGGGAGATGTGCCCGGACGGCACCTACGTCCGGCGAAAGCGCGGCAAGGGCGGCAAGCGCTGCGCCCAGCTCGAGCTCCTCGAACTCCTCTCCGCCGCCTGATCCCGCGAGGGGCGGCGGGCGGAGGACCCTATCACCAGGGCCAGCGCCACCAGCTGGAGCGGCTGCTGCCTTCCTGGGCCAGGGGGACGGCGGGGTAGTTCTTCGCGAGCACCTTCTTCGCGCCGTCGCGAAGCTCGGCGAGGCCCATCCGGTCGTAGCCCTCGACGAGGATCTCGAGCGCATCGCGGCGCTCGGGCGAGCTCGGGAAGCGCGTGAGGATGTCCTGCGCGCGATTGACCGCGCTCAACCACGCCCCGCGCCGCAGGTAGTAGTGCGCCACGTGCAGCTCGTGGCGGGCAAGGGCGTCGACGAGGAAGTCCATGCGGCTTCGCGAATCCTGGGCGTAGCGGCTGTCGGGATAGCGGGTCACCAGTTCCTTGAACATCTCGAAGGACTCGCGGGCGGCCTTCGGGTCGCGGTCCGCGAGGTCCTGCCGGCCGAGCGCCGAGGCGAGCGGCCCCAGGTCCTCGTGGAAGTTGGCCAGCGCCTTCAGGTAGAGCGCGTAGTCGAGGTTGCGGTGGTTCGGGTAGGCCTTCATGAAGCGGTCGAGGGCCGAGATCGACTGCGCCGTGTCGCCTTCCTTGAAGTAGGCGTAGGCGGTGTCTAGCTGCGCCTGCTGCGCGAAGCGCCCGTACGGGAACTTCGACTCGAGCTCGCCGTAGAGCTTCACGGCGGCGAGCCAGTTGCCGGCGTCGAGATCCTCCTTCGCGGCGCGGTACCAGTCCGCGGCCTGCCATTCCTTCTTCTCGTCCTTCTTCGTGTCGAGCCAGCCGCATCCCGACAGGGCGATGAGGAGCGCGGAGAGGATGACTGCCGTTACACTTCGCTTCATGGTCGATCCCTTGCCGAAACCCGCGAATTATACCTCCGGCGAGGGGCCATTCCCGAAGCGCCTGCTCGACATCGAACCCGCGCTGGCCGGGCTTCGCCTGGACCAGGCGCTCGCGCGCCTCTTCCCGAAGGAATCGAGGAGCCGCCTCGCGCGGCTGGTGGCGGCGGGCGCGGTCCTGGTCGACGGGGCGTGCACGCGGCCCCGCCACAAGCTGCGCGGCGGAGAACGGCTGGAGGTGACTTTCCTGCCCCGGCCCGAGGAGGCGGCGTTCCGCGCCGAGGAGATCGCCCTCGACGTGATCCACGAGGACGACGACGTGCTCGTGATCGCCAAGCCCGCCGGCCTCGTCGTGCACCCGGGAAGCGGCAACTGGGCCGGAACGATGCTGAACGCGCTGCTGCACCGCGTGCCGGCGCTGAAATCGCTGCCTCGCGCGGGGATCGTCCACCGGCTCGACAAGGAAACGAGCGGCTTGCTCGTCGTGGCCAAGCACGAGGCCGCGATGCAGGACCTGGTGCGGCAACTGCAGGCGCGCACGGTCAAGCGGACCTACCTTGCGATCGCGCGAGGCGCCGTCGCCGCCCAGGGGGTCATCGAGGCCCCGATCGGGCGCCACCCGACGCAGCGCACGCGCATGGCGGTCGTGCCCGGCGGCAAGGCCGCCGTCACCCGCTACCGGGTGCGCGAGCGCTTCGAATCGCACGCGCTCCTCGAGTGCGACCTCGAAACCGGCCGGACGCACCAGATCCGCGTGCATCTCGCCTCCATCGGCCACCCGCTCGAGGGCGATCCGCTCTACGGGGCGCGCGGCGCGCGCCGCCTGCCGCGGCAGGCGCTGCACGCGTGGAAACTCGCCTTCGTGCACCCGGGCACGGGCAAGCAGGTGCATTTCACGGCCGCTCCGCCCGCGGATTTCGAGGCGCTCGCCGACGAACTGAGGAAACCGTGAGCCTTCCCGCCGGCTGGATCGTCCCCGACTGGCCGGCGCCCGCGAGGGTGCGCGCCTTCGTGACGACCCGGGACGGCGGCGTGAGCGAAGGCGAATTCGCCTCGCTCAATCTCGGGACCGCGGCCGGCGACGATCCGGCGCGGGTGGAAGCCAACCGCCTTGCCGTGCGCGCGCACCTGCCGTCGTCGCCGCGATGGCTCGCGCAGGTGCACGGCACGGCGGTGGCGGACCTGGACGAGGCCGCGGGGGCCGGCGCCGCCGTGGCCGATGCGGCCGTCACGTCGACGCCCGGTCGGGTCGCCGTGGTGCTCACGGCCGACTGCCTCCCCGTCTTCCTGTGCCGCGGCGACGGATCGCGCGTGGCCGTGGCCCACGCGGGGTGGCGGGGGCTTGCGGCGGGGGTGCTCGAAAACGCCGTGGCGGCTCTCGGGGGCGGGCGCGAACGCGTGCTCGCCTGGCTCGGTCCGGCCATCGGGCCGGGGGCCTTCGAGGTGGGCCCCGAAGTGCGCGAGGCCTTCATCGCCGCGCAAGGCGAATCCGCGCAAGCCTTCGCACCGCGCGGCAACGGCAAGTACCTGGCCGACCTCTACGCGCTCGCCCGGCTGCGCCTGGGCAGGGCCGGCGTCGGCGCGGTCGCCGGCGGCGGGTACTGCACCTTCACCGAGCGGGAGCGGTTCTTTTCCTACCGGCGCGCGAGGAAGAGCGGGCGGCTGGGCGCCTTCATCTGGCTCGACGGGGGACGTTGACAGGGCTGCTAGACTGTTTGCAACTCAGTCGCGCGAATGCCGCCCATGCCCGTCCTCGCCTGGATCCTCGCCGCCTGCCTCGCCGGCGGCCTGCTGTCCGTCGTCCTCGCGTCCGTGGTCGCGTTCCGCGTGCAGGCGCGCCTGGTGCCCATGCTCGTGAGCTACGCCGTCGGCGCCCTGCTGGGCGCGGTGTTCCTCGACATCCTTCCGCACCTCTTCGAGCAGTCCCGCGACCCCGGCGCGACGGCGGCCTTGATCCTCTTCGGCCTCCTCGGGTTCTTCGTGCTGGAAAAGCTTCTGCTCTGGCGTCACCACCACGGCGGGGACGAGCCGGTGGCGGGAGCGCCGGCACCCGCCCACGCGGGACACGGCCATTCCCACGACGAAGGCCGCTCGGGGTGGATGATCGTGGTGGGCGACTCCTTCCACAACTTCACCGACGGCGTGATCATCGCGAGCGCCTTCCTCGCGGACGTGAACCTGGGCGTGGTGACCGCGGCCGCGATCGTGGCTCACGAGGTGCCCCAGGAGGTGGGCGATTTCCTGGTGCTGCTCAATTCCGGCTTCTCGAAGACGAAGGCGCTGCTGCTGAACGCGCTGTCGAGCCTCGCGGCCGTCGCGGGCGCGCTGCTCGGCTACTTCGCGCTTTCCGCCGCGGAGCAGTGGGTGCCCCGTGTCCTCGCGATTTCCGCGGCCGGCATGCTCTACGTGGCCGTGGCGGACCTGATCCCCGGGCTGCAGCGGCGAACGCGCCTGTCGGAGACGGTGACGCAAGTCGCCTTCATCGGCCTGGGCGTTCTCACGCTCTGGGTCGCTCACCTGGGCCTCGGTGGCGCCCACTAGGCATTTGCCGCCCCGGCTTGCCTTGACACTCCCCCGGCGGGACCCCCACAATGTGGGGGAAAATCCCTGAATATCCAAAGGTTTGCGTCGTGATCCGGCGCATTTTCCCCGATGCCGAAATCGCACGCTCCCCAGGCAGACCGCATCGCCGGCCTGCTACGCAGATCCCAGGAAAAAATTGCCACGTCGCTCGACGCCGACAGCCCGACCCAGCACGTGATGGCGGGGTTCTCGGAAGCCTACCGGGCGTGGCTCGAGTCGGTCTCGGCCAAGCCGCAGACGCTGCTCGACCTGCAGGGCAAGTACATGCAGGAGCAGATGAGCCTGTGGATGAAGGCCTTCCAGCCCGAGGCGCCGAAAGAGGCGCCGCGCGGGGCGGACAAGCGCTTCAGCGCCCCCGAGTGGGACGACCTGCCGCTCTTTCGCTACTACCGGGACTCCTACCTGCTCACCTCGAAGATGATGATGCAGGCCGTCGACGAGGCCGAGCTGGGCGCCGCCGACAAGCGGCGCATGCGCTTCTTCATGCGCCAGTACCTGGATGCCGCCGCGCCGTCGAACTACCTCGCGACGAACCCCGAGGCGATCAAGGCGGCGCTGGAAAGCGGCGGCAAGTCGATCGAGGACGGGATGAAGAATCTCGTGGCCGACATGGAGAAGGGCCGCATCTCCATGACCGACGAGCAGGCCTTCGAGGTGGGCCGCAACATCGCGCTCTCCAAGGGCGCCGTGGTCCACGAGAACGAGCTGATCCAGCTGATCCAGTATTCCCCGCTCACCGCGAAGGTCCACGAGCGGCCGCTGGTGATGGTGCCGCCCTGCATCAACAAGTTCTACATCATGGACCTGCAGC
>DAORTX010000022.1:0-19884 GCA_035432885.1 Usitatibacteraceae bacterium | reverse complement strand
TCGATCCCTCGTACGAACTCGCGTCCGACTACCGGGCGGTCGTGGCCGCGCTTCGCGACGGACTGCGGAGATTCGCGACCGGCACCTACGCGGTGTGGTATCCGCTTCTTCAACGCCGCGAATCCCTCGAGCTGCCCGACAAGCTCCGGCAGGCGGCGAGCGCGGACTGGCTGGACGTCGCGCTGCAGGTGAAAGCGCCCTCGCCCGCGGGGCTGGGCCTCCACGGAAGCGGCCTGTTCATCGTGAACCCGCCGTGGAAGTTCTCCGAGCAGATGCTCGGCATCATGCCCTGGCTCACCCGCGTGCTCGCGCAGGATGCGAGCGCAAGTTTCCGCTTCGATGCACGGGAGACCTAGGCGCCCGGCCTCGGTGCCGATGCCGCGGCTCTCCCGGGAAAGCCTGCCGCTTATCGCGCCCGCCGCGCAGGTGTATGCTCGCCATCCTGTCCGAAGGCGCACTCGGTTGCTGGTTGCAGACAAGAACATGTTCGGGAGCCAGGTTCATCGCCGCCCGATGGCGATGGGGCTGTTCGGTTACCCGGATCCACCTGGGAGAAACCTATGCATGCCTCGAAGTCGTCGAGAATCGGCGGTCTGATTTCCTCGCTGGCGCTCGCGCTGCCCTTTGCCGTGGCGGCCCAGCAGCCCAACATCGAAAATCTCAAGCAGATGAAGGTCTCGGGCGTGGACCCGAGCATGCCGCCCGTGCCGCAGGAGGGCAGGAACGCCGATGCCATCCGCGCGAACCTCGCGCGCATCAAGCTGCCGCCGGGGTTCAGGATCGACCTCTACGCGGTGGTGCCGGATGCGCGCCACATGGCTGTGGCGCCCTCGACCAACATGCTGTTCGTCGGCACGCGCAAGAACACCGTCTGGGCGGTGACCAACCGCAACAGCGGGGACAGGGCGACCGAGGTGAAGCCGTTCGCGCCGTCGGCGAAGTTCCACGTGCCCAACGGCGTCTGCTGGACCAAGGACGGCTTCCTGATCGTGGTCGAGCACAACCGGGTCATCAACTTCCCGGCCGCCGAGTTCTTCTACGAAGGCGGGGACGTCGCGGTGATCGAGACGGTGCCCCAGGGCAAGCTGATCCCCGTCGAGGAAGAGTCGTACAACCACCACGCGCGCACCTGCAGGATCGGCCCGGACGGCATGCTCTACATCACGCTCGGCCAGCCGTTCAACGTCCCGCCGCGCAACAAGCTCGACCTGTTCAACAAGGTGGGCATCGGCGGCATCGTGCGCATGAACGCCTTCGACGGCAGCAAGCGCGAGGTCTACGCCACGGGCATCCGCAATTCGGTGGGCCTGGAGTTCAACCCGAAGGACCAGTCGCTGTGGTTCACGGACAACCAGACCGACGGGATGGGCGACGATATCCCGGCCGGAGAGATCAATCGCGCCACCAAGCCGGGCATGTTCTTCGGCTACCCGTGGAAGCAGGGCAAGACGCGCATCACCGAGTTCGGCTATGACAAGGACCCGCTGCCGCCCAACATCACGGATCCGCAGGTCTACATGGATGCGCACGCGGCCGACCTGGGCCTTGCGTTCTACACCGGCAAGGCGTTCCCGGCGAAGTACCAGGGCGGGCTCTTCTCGGCGCAGCACGGCTCGTGGAACCGCACGAAGCCGATCGGCGCGCGCATCATGTTCACGAGCCTGAAGAGCGACGGGACGGCCGACAAGACGGAGGTGTTCGCCGATGGCTGGCTCGACGGCGAGACGGGACTGTACCGTGGCCGCCCCGTGGACGTGGCGATGATGAAGGACGGCTCGATGCTGATCAGCGACGATTTCGCGGGCGCGCTGTACCGCGTGACGTACTCGGGAGACGCCGGGAAGAAGTGACCCCGGGGTCGCATTCAGGCCGAAGGCGGACGGGCCGGGATTTCCCGGCCCGTCCGGCGTGGAGTGAGGCAAACGGCTCATGGCACGATGGATGATCAGGACGGCACTCGCGTTCTCGCTCGCCTGCGGAGCGAGCGCGGCGCTGGCGGACGCGTCGCCGGGCCGCGCCAAGGCGAGGGCCTGCGCCGTCTGCCACGGCGAGTTCGGCATCAGCGTGCTCCCCAGTGCGCCGAACCTCGCGGGACAGCCGGCGTTCTACCTGGTGGAACAACTGAAGGCCTATCGAAGCGGCAAGCGCGCGAACGAGATCATGGGCGTCATCGCGAAGCCGCTGACCGACGCGGAGATGACGGAGCTGAGCGCCTGGTTCGCGTCGATTCAGATCGAGGCGAAGCCGCCGCAGTGACCGGCGGCGGATCCGGCGCCGCCATGTCCCTCGTGGCCCGAGCGCGCGTCGCGATCACGCAAGATCGAAGCGATCCAGGTTCATCACCTTGTTCCAGGCCGCGACGAAATCCTTCGCGAACTTGTCCTTGTTCGCGTCGCAGGCATAGACCTCGGCGAGCGCGCGCAGCTCGGCGTTCGAGCCGAACACCAGGTCGACCCGCGTGCCGGTCCACTTGAGCTTGCCCGAGGCGCGATCGCGTCCTTCGTATACCCCGTCGGTCGAGGATGGCCGCCACTCGATGTTCATGTCGAGGATGTTGACGAAGAAATCGTTCGTGAGCGTTCCGGGCGCGTCCGTGAACGCACCGTGCCGGGACTGCCCGGGGCCGGCATTCAGGACACGCAGGCCACCGATCAGCGCGGTCATCTCGGGCGCGGTCAGCGTCATCAACTGGGCGCGATCGAGCAGGAGTTCCTCGGCCGGGGTTTTCGTGCCTGCCCGCAGGTAATTGCGGAAGCCGTCCGCCTTCGGCTCCAGGACGGCGAACGATTCCACGTCGGTCTGCTCCTGCGAGGCGTCCGTACGACCGGGCGCGAAGGGCACCTCGATGTCGTGGCCCGCTTTTTTCGCGGCCGCCTCGACCGCGGCGCAGCCGGCCAGGACGATGAGGTCCGCCAGTGAAATCCTCTTCCCGGCGGACTGGGCTCCCTTGAACTCCTTGCGGATGGCCTCGAGCTTCTGCAGGACCTTGGCCAGTTCCGCCGGCTGATTCGCTTCCCAGTCCTTCTGCGGCGCCAGGCGGATGCGCGCGCCGTTGGCTCCGCCGCGCATGTCCGAGCCACGGAACGTCGCTGCCGACGCCCAGGCCGTGGTCACGCATTGGGAGACGGACAATCCCGAGGAGAGGATCCGGGTCTTGAGCGCCGCGATGTCCTTCTTGCCGACCAGTTCGTGGTCGATCGCCGGAACGGGGTCCTGCCAGATGAGTTCCTCGGCCGGCACCTCGGGCCCGAGGTAGCGGGCGCGCGGGCCCATGTCGCGGTGGGTCAGCTTGAACCAGGCGCGGGCGAAGGCATCGGCAAAGGCCTTCGGGTCCTTGTGGAAGCGGCGCGAGATGGGTTCGTAGATCGCATCCATCCGGAGCGCGAGGTCCGCCGTGGTCATGATGGTGCTCACGCGCTTCGACGCGTCGTGTGCCGCCGGAGCCAGGTCCTTGTCGGCGGGATTCACCGGTACCCACTGCCAGGCGCCGGAAGGGCTCTTCACCAGATTCCAGTCATAGCCGAAGAGCATGTCGAAGTAGCCGTTGTCCCACTGGGTGGGGTTCGGGGTCCACGCGCCTTCGATGCCGCTGCTGGTCGTGTCCCCGCCCTTGCCGGTGCCGAAGCCGTTCTTCCAGCCCAGGCCCGCTGCCTCGAGGGCGGCGGCTTCGGGCTCGGGGCCGACCAGCTTCGGATCGCCGGCGCCATGGCACTTGCCGAACGTGTGCCCGCCGGCGACCAGCGCGACCGTCTCCTCGTCGTTCATCGCCATGCGCGCGAAGGTCTCGCGGATATCGCGACCGGACGCGACGGCATCCGGCGTGCCGTTCGGGCCCTCGGGGTTCACGTAGATGAGGCCCATCTGCACGGCGGCGAGGGGATTTTCCAGCTCGCGGTCGCCGCTGTAGCGCTTGTCGCCCAGCCACTCGGCTTCGCCGCCCCAGTAGACGTCTTCTTCCGGCTCCCAGATGTCCTCGCGCCCGCCGGCAAAGCCGAAGGTCTTGAAGCCCATGGATTCGAGCGCGCAGTTGCCGGCCAGGATGATCAGGTCGGCCCAGGAGATCGCGTTTCCGTACTTCTTCTTGACGGGCCAGAGCAGCCGGCGCGCCTTGTCGAGGTTCACGTTGTCGGGCCAGCTGTTCACCGGCGCGAAGCGCTGGTTGCCGGTGCCGGCGCCGCCGCGCCCGTCCGAAATGCGGTAGGTGCCCGCGCTGTGCCAGGCCATGCGGATGAAGAGCCCGCCGTAATGGCCCCAGTCGGCAGGCCACCAGTCCTGGGAATCGGTCATCAGCGCATGGAGGTCCTTCTTCAAGGCGGCAAGGTCGAGCTTCCCGAACTCCGCGGAATAATCGAACTGCGCGTCCATGGGGCTGGACTTCGCGGAGTGCTGGCGGAGGATCCCGAGGTTCAATCGGTCGGGCCACCAGTCGCTGTTCGACTGGGCGCCGGCCGTGGTGCGGGCGCCGTGCAGCGCGGCATGCGGGCACTTTGCGTCGCTTGACATGGTTTGCTCCTTGCTCGTCGAGTGATTGCTGCGCTCGACTCTAGTTGCTTGTCGAGTGTCGATCCAATTTTTTCTGGCTATCGGAGCGATAGGCGCATTCACTCACGCGTGGTTTCCCCGTCGGACTCCCTGATCGCGTTGCCGCCTCCCCCTCGGCCAGCGTGTCAGGTGGGATGAAACCGGCATCGAGGGCTCGAAGCCCCCGCTTCCAGGCAAGGCCTGAACGCCAGCCGCATTGCGCGGCCGGCGCTTGTCATTTCACGGCGTTGCGCAGGCTCACGAACCGAAGGCGGTTGACGCAATCGGCCCAATCGCCCCGGCTGCATTGCGACCTGGGGCAATCGAACTCGCAGTACGCCAGGTCGTGCGGGATTTCCCCGATGACGTTGTCGCTGATCCAGCCGTTGATCGTCGCCAGGATTCCGTCCTTCTTGCCTTGCTTGTCTGCCATGGGCCCTCCGTTTGCGGTGTCAGCGCACCCGGGAAGGCTTGCTGGACGCTGGCATTCTGCTGCCCTTGACGGGCCGGGACATTGACAAATGTAAAGAAACCCGCGGATCGGGCCGTCCCGCGCCGCCGAGGCGATCGCGCCGGGCCCCCGCCTTCCTGCGGCCCCAGGGCCTTACTTTCCCAGCATATGGAGCTGCCAGAGGTCCTTCCGGCTCATGTGCAGCATCGGCTGGATGGCGAGCAGCCCCGTGCGCCCGATGCTCCCCTCGAGGTAGCGCATCTCGGCGAACTTCTCCCGGGTGGCCTCGTCCACGGGGGCCTCGAAGCCGTTCTCGCGCATCATCAGGAGGCCCTTCGCGCGGAGCGCCAGCTCGGTGTAGAGGCGCAGGTAGCACAGGAGGTCGGCCACCACCGGGCCGCGGAACCGGTCCTTCAGCGTGTGCAGGTACTGCCCCACGGGCGAATCCGAAAGCCGGCCCGAATTGATGAGCTCGAGCATTTCCGTGTCCGCGTCGAAGCCTTGTCCGAGCCAGGCCCCGACGGTCTTCTCGCTGCGGTGGAAGACCGCGTAGAGGAGCGGGGGCAGCACCACGAGGATCGCGAGCGTGGAGAGCTTCGGCGACAGGAAGAGATGGTTGAAGGCCGAGTGGAGGACGGCGGCGACGAGGTATCCGGGCAGGAAGGCCGCCGGGCCCGCCCGCTGCGAGCGCTCGAGCATCGCCAGGCCCATCACCGCGAAGATGGCGGTTGCGCCGCCGTGCATGATCGCGGTGCCGAAGCCGCGCACGATCCAGGTTCCCATCCCCGCGTCGGGGACGATCCGCAGGTAATGCAGGTTCTCGACCAGCGCGAACCCCGTGCCCACGCCGAAGCCGAAGATGGCGGCGTCCACGAGAAAGCCGACGCGGTGGGCGCGGACCAGCGCGGCGATGACGAACCCCTTCAGCAACTCCTCGGTGAGCGGCGCGACGTAGCGCGTGAGCGTCGTGAAGTCGATCGCGTTGAATCCCAGCAGCCAGCCATTGGCGAAGTAGCTCGCGACGGCCACCAGCGCTCCGGTGGCCACCACGGCGATCACGGCGCGCAGCTTCACCAGCTTGTAGCTGTCGAGGTAGAGCAGGGCCGCCAGAAAGCTCACGACGGGCAGCAATCCGACCAGCGGCGCGACGACGGCATCACTCGACATGTCGGAGAATCCCCGCGCTCACAGGATCTTGAGCGAGGCCATCCATTCGTCGCCCGCGCGCCTGCCGCCCCGGAAGCCCACGGCATAGCCCGCCGAGAGCGTCATGTCGTACCAGTGCAGGACGCTGAACTTGAGGTCGACCTGGAATCCGGTGCTCGCATAGCTGCGGCGATTGGCCGCATCGTGCGGGTCCGTCCAGAGGGCCGTGGCGAAGAGGGCCGGCCGGAGCCAGGCGAGGTGGAAGCTGGGCGTGCCCACCGACTCGAACACCAGCGGCGGCAGGTTGAGTTCCAGCATCTGGCGCGCGAAGCTTCGCCCGCCCACCTCGTTCAGCCCGAATCCGGGCAGCGAGTCGTAGTCGCGGTAGCGCTTCTCCCTGCCGTTGTCCACGTAGTTGTTGCCGAAGCCGCCGAAGTAGAAATTCGCGAAGGGGTCGTTGCGGTCGCCGTCCGCCGTTCCCGCCGCGCCGCGAAGCCACAGCGACGAATGGGGCAGGGGCATCGCGAAGCCCAGGTCGAAGCCGCCGCGAAGCTGCGGCACGACGCGGCCCTTCGCGCGGTTGCCGGTGGCGACCGCTTCCCACGCGACACCCTGCTCGTCATCGACGGCGCCGAGCGAGCGCTGCACGAAGGTGTAGTGAAGCCCCGCCTGCGCGGTGTAGAGGCGGTCGAAGCTCGTGCCCACGTTCTGGTAGCCGGGCAGCGCGTCGATCTTGTCGTAGTAGGCGAGGTCGTACTTGAGCTCGAGCCGTCGCGGCTCGTCGTAGATCAGGAGATCGTCGTAGCCCGCCTTCACCGCGTAGCCCTTCCGGCTGCGGATGGTGGGGCCGAAGAGGTCGTAGAAGTCCGAACGGTTCCACGACAGGTCGGCCCGCCAGCCGAGATAGCGGAAGGTGAACTCCAGGTGCCCGCGCTCGTTGGCCGGCAGGTCCCGGTCCGGCGTCCAGGCCGCGGTGATGCCGATGCGCGCGAAGGGGATCGGGTCCTCGATGTTCACGCGGTAGCCCAGTCCCACGGAGTTCTTGTAGCCCTGCAGGACGGGATAGGCGTTCTTCACCGTGAGCTCGCGAAGCGGGGCATAGGGACCGCGGCGGGTGATCAGCTTCTCCTCGTCGACGGTGCTCGCGGGCGGCACCTGCCAGGTGGTCACCACGGGGTGTTTGGCGGCGACCTCGGCGCCGAGGAAGCGGATCGCGCTCACGTCCTTCAGGGGGCGCGGCTCGATGATCGTGGGCACGAATCCCCGGCCGGTGTAGCCCAGCACCACGAGCCGGCCGTCGGCGAGCGGCACGGGCCGGAAGAAGCCCGACTCCGCGTTGGAGACCGCCTCGATGGCGCCGGTGGCCACCTCGAAGCGGAAGATGTTCGAGACCCCCGTGTAGTAGCTGCTGCCGTAGAGGTAGCGCCCGTCCCGGGAAAAGACGAAGCTCTCGGGCACCGATTGGCCGAAGCGGAATTCGCTGAGCGGAGTGACGTCGCCCGCGCGCAGCTTCGCGAGGTCCCACACGCGCAGGAACTGCTCGGAACTCACCTCGCTCATGGAAGCCGACAGGAGCCGGCCGTCGGGCGAGATGTCCAGGTCGTAGGGCACGTTCTCGTAGCCGAAGTCGTGCACGTCCTCCACCTGGTCGTAGGGCGGCGGGATGCGCACCAGGGTCGCGAGCCCGTTCCGGTGGCGCACGCCCATCAGCGAGCGGTCGGCCGGGTTGAAGACGATCTCGCCGATCCGCGCGTCCTCGAGCAGCATCCGCCGCTCGCCCGTCTTCACGTTCACGGCCATCAGGTCGCGCAGGGCGAGGTTGTCGTTGGTGTAGAAGAACGTGCCGCTGCCGGGATCGAAGGCGACGGAGGCGACGCGGTAGAGCATCGCGCGCTTGATGTCCGCCAGTTGCCGCTTGCTGCCGTCGCGCGTGTCGATGGCGCCGACGTGCTCCACCGTGCCGGGATAGCGGAACGCGCCGTACAGGACTCCGCTCGCCTCGTCGAGGAAGAGACGCGACGACGAGCCGACCGCGGCCCCCACGAGGTCCTTCTGCGCCGTGATCGGGAACTTCCTCACGTCGGCGAGGTTGCGCTGCTGGAAGTCGCGCTCGAAGGCGATCCAGTCGCGCCAGGCCTGCTCGAGGGGAAGGCCGAAGACCGCCTCGAACTGGTCCGAGTAGTAGCGCCGGCTCGCCTCGTCGCGCCGCAGCCACGCGACCACCTTCTGCGGCGAATGGGCGAGGGCGAGCCAGGTGAAGAAGCGCGTGCCGTAGAGATAGGCGTTCGCGCCCACCTGGAAGTCGACCCTGGTGCCGCGCGAGGCGAGACCCAGCGGATCGAAGAAGTGCGCCCCGTCGCGCACCATGGCGCGAAACACCATCTCGTCGTAGCCGCCCTGCGCGCGGCCCAGGCCCCCGCCCATCCACGTCTCGAGGAACACCGCGCTGCCCTCGTTGTACCAGCGCGGCGCGGTGAAGCGCGGCACCGTGAGGTAGCTGTAGAGGAGCGACTCCGGGTTCTCGGGCCGCGCCGCCACCTTGCCGAGGAAGAAGCGGCGCCAGCGCCGGTCCGTTTCGGAGGAGCCGTCGCCGGTTGCGACGTGGACCAGCTCGTGGTTCATCAGCGAATACATGCGCTCGCTGGCGGGGAAGGTCTCGAATGCGCGCGACAGCGGCGCGATGTCGAAGATGAGCAGGTTGCGCGGCGCGGCGATCGCGGCCGCGTTGCCGAAGTCGGAGAGATCCTTCAGCAGCACGGTCACGGGCTCGTAGGGCGCCCAGCCGAGGGTGCGCCGCTGCCAGTCGAGCGAATTGGTGAACGTGCGGATCGCGTGCGGCTCGAGGTAACCCAGGGAATCGAAGTAGATGAGCTTCAGGTCCTTCGTCTCGACGACGGACAGGCCGAGCGGATTCTCTTCGGCTGTGGCGCCCACCGACGTCAACGCAAGCAGCAGGCACATCAGTCGGGCGCGCATGAATCTCCCCAGGGTCTTGTCGTTGTCGGGGAAGCATACGGGGTGAACCCGCAAATGCAAACCGCCGGCCCGGGGGCCGGCGGTCGCGTTGCTGCGCGCGTTTCCGCGAGGACTACTTCTTCATCGCTTCGCTCGCGGCCTGGCTCGCGGCCTTGTTCACCGCCTGGCTCGCGGCCTGGCTCGCGGCCTTGTTCGTGGCCTGGCTCGCGGCTTGGCTGGCAGCTTGGCTTGCGGCCTTGTTGGTCGCCTGGCTGGCGGCTTGGCTGGCAGCCTGATTCGCGGCCTGGCTGGCAGCTTGGCTGGCAGCTTGACTCGCGGCTTGGCTCGCGGCCTTGTTCGTGGCCTGGCTTGCCGCCTGGCTTGTCGCCTGGCTTGCCGCCTGGCTTGTCGCCTGGCTTGCCGCCTGGCTTGCCGCCTGGCTCGCGGCCTGGCTCGCGGATTGATTCGCGGCCTGACTCGCGCCTTGGCTCGCGGCTTTATTCACGACCTTGTGCGCGGCCTGGCTCGCGGCCTGGCTCGCGGACTGGTTCGCCGCCTGGCTCGCGGCCTGGCTCACGCCCTGGCTGGAAGCCTCGTTGGCCGTGGACAGACTGCGAGACGGGGGAGGCGACGGGGACTTGGGTTGGGACATCCCGGCGGATGCGGCGGCATCGCTGGCCTGGTTGGCCGCGCCGGCCTGCCCCGTGGAAACCGGCTGGTTGGATTGCGTGCCCGAGGGCTCGCCCAGCTTCACGTCACCCGCCGTGGGCTGGTCCGCCCGGAAACGCTGGGCGGGCGCGATCGTGCCGGTGAGGTTGTCGCCGGAGGTCGGAAAATCCTTCACGTAGTAGACGCCGACGATCACGGCCGCAGCCGCGATGCCGGTGCCGATCCAGGTCTTGCGCTTGCCGATGAAGCCCTTGTCTTGACCGCTCATGTTCTCGTCCCCCGTGTGTTGGCCCGGCCGGAAATCCCGATGGGTCCTTGCTGCACTCCCCGGGATGCCGCCCCGGGCCTCGATTGAATGTAGTCCACTTACGCGCGACCCGCCAAAAAGTTGGCGCAGGCGCCCCGGTCGCTCCGGGCGCAGCGCAATCCTTTCCATGACCGCCTCCGCCATCCCCGCCGGGGGACGCGCCTTGGGCACGCTTCCCAGCTCCGCGAACAGCCGCTGCAGGGCCTCGAAGCGCTCTCTCGCGGCAGGGTCCGCGGCGAGCACGCGGTCGAGATCGCGGGACTCCCCGGGGGAGGCCTCGCCGTCCAGGACCGCATGCATCAGTTGATCGACGTCGCGAGCGTTCATGTTCAATTGTCCCGAAGGTCCTTCAGCAGCCCTTTCAACCGGCCCCTCGCCTCGAAGAGGCGCGACTTCACCGTCTTCTCGTCCAGGTCGAGGATCAGGCCGATCTCCCGGTAGCTGCATTCCGAGAAGTGCCGCAGCGTGATCACCACCCGGTCGTCCGCCTTCATCCCCATCAAGGCGCCCTGCACGCGCCGCGAAACCTGCGCCTCGCCCAGTTGCCACGCCGGATCGGCGCCGTCGCTCCCCGGCAGGTTTTCCTCGTCCTCCAGCGGCACGTCCCGGCCATTGCGCCGCAGCAGGTTGATCGACTCGTTGATCGCGATCCGGTACAGCCAGCTGAAGAACTTGAACCGCGGATCGTACCCGTCCAGCCGCTCCGCCACCTTGAGGAACACGGTCTGGGCGATGTCGGCGGCGTCGTCGGCGTTGCCCAGCACGCGGTAGGCGGCGTTGTAGACCGGCTGCTGGTAACGCTTCACCAACGTCGCGAACGCGGCCCGGTCGCCATTCCGGAAGCCTTCCACCAGCGCCTGGTCGTGATCCTTGTCCACAATTACACCGGAGGGTCGGAAAAGTTGGCGCCGGGCGATCAGGGCGCCGGCTCGATCTCGAAGATCTGGTCGAAGCCGGAGAACTGGAAGATGTCCTGCAGGTGGCGGTTCACGCCCGAGAGCCTCAGCTTTCCCGAGGAGGCGAGGAGGCGCTTCTGGGTCTTCAGCAGAACGCCCAGCCCGGCGCTCGAGATGTACTCGAGGCCGCGGCAGTCGAGCGTCACCGTCCCCTCGACCCGGTCCAGGAACGACTGCGCCGCCGGGCACTGGGAGGCATCGAGCCTTCCGGTGATGACCACGATTCCCTGCGCGCCATGATCGATCGCCAGCATCACGTCCCTCCCTGGGTCGATTCGTTGCCGGTCGCCGGCTCTCCGGCCAGCGTCTTGGTGAAGGTGATGCGGCTCTCCCGCCTCTCCTTCGAGTGTTCGTAGCCCCACGAATCCACGAGCCGGCGGATGAGGTGCAGCCCCAGCCCGCCGGGCCGTCGCTGCTCGATGGGCAGCTCGGTGTCCGCATCCGGCGCCCGGGTCACGTCGAAGGGATCCACGCCGAAGTCCGTGAGGCTCACTTCCACGCCGCCCTCGACGGTGGCCATGTCGATCCGCACCCCCTTGCCGGGATCGTCGGCCTTCCCGTATTTCACCATGTTCGTGAACAACTCCTCCACCACCAGGTCCACGGCGGGCAAGAGCCGCGGGTCGATGCCGGCGCGGGCGAAGAATTCGGAGGTGAACTCGAAGATCCGCGCGATCGACGCGAAGCTGCGCCCGAACGCGCGCTGCACCTTCACGCCAGCGCCTCGCGCTTGACCAGCACGATCGTCATGTCGTCGTCCTGCGGCGCGCCCCCGGCGAAGTCCCGCACCGCCTCGAGGAGGATCGCCGAGAGCGCCGCCGTGGATTTCCCGTGGTGCGCGGCGAGGATCGCGCGCACGCGACCTTCTCCGAATTGCTCGTTGGCCGCGTCGTGGTACTCGTAGATGCCGTCGGAGAGCAGCACCAGGATGTCGCCCGGGGCCATCTCGAGCGTCACGGCCGGCCGCAGCGTCTTCAGCGGCATCGCGGCCAGCGGAAAGCTCGTCGGCTTGTGGCGCGCGCAGGTTCCCGTGGCCGCGTGGAAGTGCAGGATCGGCCCCTGCCCGCCGCTGTGGAAGCGCAGGCGGTGCGTGGCGACATCGAGCAGGCCGATGAAGGCGGTGATGAAACGGTCGTCGGGCAGCGTGTCGGCGAGCTGGTTGTTCACCTGCGTGAAGGCGGTCTCCAGGTTCGCGCCCAGCCGGAAGGCCATGCGCAGCATCGCCTGCATCTGGGTCACCGACAGCGCCGGCGCGATGCCGTGGCCGGTGGCGTCGCCCAGCACCACGAGCAGGCCCTGGTCGAGGACCGCGAGGTCGAAGGTGTCGCCGCCGGTGAGTCCCGCGGGCCGGCACATGCCGTACACGTCGTAGCCCGGAAGGACCGGCATGCGCGAGGGCAGGGCGCTCATCTGCACGATCCTCGCCATCTCCAGTTCCTGGCGCAGCTTCTCGCCCTCGATGAGGGCCTCGGTCATGCGCACGCGCTGGAGCGCCATGGCGCACTGCGCGGCGAGCGCGGTGGCGAGCGTCTCGTCGTCGGCGTCGAAGACGCCGTCGGCCTTGTTCAGCACCTGCATCACGCCGACCAGCACGTCCTTGTGGTCGACCAAAGGGAGCGTGAGCATGCAGCGCGTGTGGTAGCCGGATCGCCGGTCCACGTCGGGGTTGAAGCGCCGGTCGGCGTAGCAGTCCGGGACGTTGATGATCTGGCGGTCGCGCGCGCAGGCGCCCACGATGCCCGCGCCGGCCGGCACGCGAAGCGGTTCGATGTCGGTGGCGACTTCGAGGATGAGCTCGTCGGTGGCGGGGTCGTAGAGCCACACCGAGCCGCCGTCGGCCTGGAGGACCTGCTTGGCCGCGCTCACCACCTCGGCGAGCATGGTGAGCAGATCGAACGGGGCCGCCAGCTTGCTGGTGACCGCGAGGATCGCCTCCATGTCGCGCGCCGAAAGGCCGCGCTGGTGGGCCTGTGCGCTCATGCGGCAGAATGTAACAGAAGCCACCCGGGGCCCGCCGGGGATTCCTCCTGGAAGCGAGCACGCCGTGGACGAAAGCACCGCCAAGGCAGTCCTCACCCTGCTCGCGGGCCTGGACGGCGTCGCCGCCGCGCGGATTTCCCCGCAGGGCGCGCTGCTCGACGCCCGGGGATTCCTCGCATCGCTCCTGCCGGCGGGCGACGTGTCGGGGCGATTCCGGTCGCCATCCTGGGCGCAGTTGTCCTCCGGCGCACACGACGATGGCGCGAAGCCCGTCTACCGCGGGCCGTTCACGCTGGCCGGCGAAGGCGGCGGCGAGCAGGCCCTGAACGGCAGCCTCTGGCGCGAGCCGGCGGGATTCCTGCTGCTCGCCGAGCGCCCCGCGGACGACATCGAGCACCTGAGCAAGTCCACCGTGCGCCTGTCGAACGAGCTGGCCGCGGCACGGCGCGAACTCGCCGAGGCGAAGGGCGACCTGGAAGCGCGCGAGGAACAGGTGCGCGTGATGTCGTTCGTCGACCGCATCACCGGCCTGGGCAACCGGCGAGCGTTCAACCAGGCGCTGTCGGCCGAAGTCCTGCGCGCGGGCCGGTACGGTGGCCCGATGTGCCTCGTGCTCGCCTCGATCGACGGGTTCGAAGGCATCGCCGGCCATTTCGGCGACGATCGCGCCGACGAAGTGCTGCGCTGCTTCGCCCGGGTCGTCTGCAACGAGACACGCAAGACCGACCATGCCTGCCGCGTGGACGAAAACCGCTTCATGCTTCTCCTCACCCACACGCCGCCGGAGCGGGCGGCGGGCATCAGCGAACGGATCCGGGTCGCGTTGGCGGCCGCCTCGCCGGGCATGGTCGCGACCACGGTGACGGCGAGCTTCGGCCATGCGAACTGGCGCGAGGGCGACGACGCCACGGCGCTCGTCGACCGTGTGGAAACCGCGCTGAAGACGGCGAAGGCCGCCGGGGGCGATCGCGTCGAAACGGCGTGAAGGCGATCGCCGCCCGCGCGGTCGTCAGTTTCCCGCAGGGGCGCCGTCCCGCCGCGGGTCCGCGGCCCCGATCCAGCCGTGGCCGGAGCGCTTGAGGAATCCCAGGCCACTCACCAGCGGGACTTCCTCGACGGCGTGACCCTTCGCGGCGAGCGCAGGGGCGAGTGCCGCGGCGGGCGTGCCCTTTTCCAGCTGGACCTTGCCGGGGACGGCGGTGCTCATGTGGCCCCGGGACAGGGCCTCGGCGGGCGTGCGGTCGTTGGCGAGCATCTCGATCAGGCTCGAGGCGATGTAGTCCACGATCGGGCCGCCGCCGGCCGAGCCGCCGACGACTACCGGCCGGCCTTCCGGATCGAACACGATCGTGGGCGCCATCGAGGTCACCGGGCGCTTGCGCGGGGCCATCTGGTTCGCGATCGTCTCGCCGGCCTTGGGCGCGGCGGAGAAGTTGGTCATCGCGTTGTTCAGGACGAAGCCGTCGACCATCAGGCGCGAGCCGAAGTTGAGGTTGATGGTCGTGGTGATGGAAATCGCGTTGCCGGCGCGATCGGCGATGGCGATCTGGCTCGTGGCGACGACCGGATCGCTCCCGTCGGGGGCGAGCGCGGCGAGGTTCTTTCCGGGCACGCCCGCCTTCACGCCCTTGGCGGCGTGCGCGGGGTCGATCAGCGTCGCGCGGTCCTTCGCATAGGCGGGATCGGCCAGGGCCGCCACGGGCACGCGCACGAAATCCGGGTCTCCCACGTACTGGCGGCGGTCGGCCTGGGCGAGCTTCCCGGCTTCGGCGTAGAGGTGCGCGAAGGACGCGTCGTCGAAATCGAATCGCCCGCCGGCGCGCGCTTCCACCATCTGCAGCACCTGCAGCACGACCAGCCCGCCGAAGGAAGGCGGCGCCATGGTGCAGACGCGAAAGGCGAGGAAGGGCGCGCAGACCGGATCGCGCTCGGCGGCGCGGTAGTCGCGCAGGTCCTCCACGGTCATGAGGGTCGCGCGGAAGCCGCGTTGTGCCGCGTCCACGATCGCCTTGGCTTCTCCACCATCGCCGGTGAACGATGCCGGGCCGCCGAGGGCCAGGCGGCGCAGCGTCTTCGCGTACCCGGGATTGCGGATCGTGGTGCCGACCGGGTGCGGCTTGTCGTTGCCGCCGAAGTAGAGCTCGCGCATCTCGGCGTGGTCCTTCGCCGAGCCGGGCTGCGAAAGGATGCCGTGCAGGTAGCGCGGCATCGGGAAGCCGCGCTCGGCCAGGTCGATGGCGGGTTGCAGCAGGTCGCGCCAGGCGAGCTTGCCGTGGCGTTCGTGCGCCATCGCGAGGACGGCCACCGTGCCGGGAACCCCCACGGTGCGCCCGCCGCGCCGCGAGGCCTCGGCCTCGAGGAGCTTGCCGTCGGTATCGGTTCGCGAACTGGCGGTGACCTGGGCGGGCGCCGCGGCCAGCCCGTCGTAGGACGCGAGCTTGCGCTTGCCCGCGTCCCAGTTCATCACCAGCGTGCCGCCGCCGAGCCCCGAGGACTGCGGCTCGACCAGCCCCAGCACCATCTGCGCGGCGATGGCGGCGTCGATGGGTGAGCCGCCCTTGTCCAGGATCGCCAGCGCCGCCTTCGAGGCGAGCGGGTGGGCGGTCACGGCGATCTGCGCGTGGGCGGTTTCGGTGGCGGGGGCGACGCGCTGCGGCGTCGGAACGCTGGCGCAGGAAGCGAGGAGGGCGGCGAGGACGGTGGCGAGCAGGCGGTTCATGGCGTGGGTATCCGATGGTATCGGGAGGAAATTCCGGGAAAGGCAGGCGTTCGGCGGCGAAGACTACCGGAGACGGTCGAAGTCCGCCGCCATTCGCCGCCGAAGCGCATCGTCAGGCAGGCGGCCGGCGAGCGCGCCGATGTTCTCGCGCATGTGCAAGGGGTTCGTGGTCGCGGGAATCGCGCAGGTGACGGCGGGGTGCGAAACCACGAACTTGAGGAAGACCTGCGCCCAGTTGGCGCAGGCGATCTCCGCGGCCCATCCCGGCAGGGGCTTGCCCCTCACCGTGTCGAAGAGGTCGCCGCCGTCGAAGGGGCGGTTCACGATCACCGCCGCGCCGCGGTCCCGGGCGACGGAAAGCAGCCGCCGGTCGGCCTCGCGCTCGGCGAGGTTGTAGGTGAACTGCACGAAGTCGAGGCGCTCGCGCTTCATCGCGGCCTCGAGCGCGTCGTGGCGCCGGCCGTGGGACGTGGTGATGCCCAGGTAGCGGATGCGCCCGTCGGCCTTCCAGGACTTCAGCGTGGCGAGGTGCGTTTCCCAGTCGAGCATGTTGTGCACCTGCATGAGGTCGAAGCGCTTCACGCCCCAGTGCGAGAAGGACTCCTCCATCTGCTTCACGCCGAGAAATCGCGTGGGCGTCCAGACCTTGGTCGCGTTGAATACCTTGACCGGCCGGGCCTTCGGCACGAGTTCGCCCAGCGCGGCTTCCGCGTAGCCGTACATCGGGGAGGAATCGAGGACCGCGCCACCGCCCGCGAAGAACTCGCGCAGCACGGCGAGACGGGCGTCGCGTTCCGCGCCCGGCGCCACGTCGAAGGTGAGCCAGGTGCCCATGCCGATGGCCGGAATCATCTCGCCGGTGGCGGGAATGGCGCGCTCGAGACCGCGCCCGGGAGCCGCGCGGCCTGTAACGGGGAGGGTGGCGGCGCAGGCCAGGGCGGCCAATCCGGAAAGGGCGCGTCGACGGTCGGGCCTGTGTGCGCAGTTCATGGGTTCCTTTCCCTCGGGCTCCTCAGTTTGCGCCTGTCGGGGTAGGATTGAGCCAGACGCTTCCCGGAGGAGAGAAGAAATGATCGATCGACCCGTTGGAGACATCCTGAAAGGCAAGACGAGCCCGAACCTGTTCTCGGTTTCCGCGACGGCCACCGTCACGGAAGCCGTGGCATTGATGGACGAAAAGGGGCTGGGTTCGGTTCTCGTGCGCGACGCGAAGGGCGCCATGGCCGGCATCTTCACCGAACGCGACCTGATGCGCCGCGTCGTGCGCCAGGGCCGCGACCCGAAGACCACGCCGATGTCGGCCGTCATGACGCCGGACGTGCGCAAGGTGGCGCCGACGGAATCGATCGTGGAAGTGCTTCGCATCATGGTCGAGCACGGCTACCGGCACATGCTGGTCGCCGACGGCGGCAAGCCCGCCGGGGTCGTTTCCATCCGCGACCTCATGCGCTGGCTGATCCTGCCCGACGAGCCGATCGCCCACGAGGGGCGCCGCGGCGAGATCCACGAGCGGGCGAAGGACACGGTGGAGACGCTGAAGCAGCTGTAGGGCGGGGCAGGTCCCGCCCTCGCCTCGGGGGCGGAAAATCGCTATAATTCGCCGCTCTTTGCGCCCGTAGCTCAGTTGGATAGAGTACCTGGCTACGAACCAGGGGGTCGTGGGTTCGAATCCTGCCGGGCGCGCCAGATTTCTCTTGCTGCATCAGGCGGTTGTCCTGTCACGGGACAACCGCCTTTCCTTTTTGCCCCCAGCGCGCATCGCCTTCTTGCCGACGTGCGCCCTCGCTTCAATCGACGTTTCGATCCGTCGTTCATTCCGAAGCGTTCCCCGGTCGCAGCGGCGGTTACGCTGCCACGACCAGGGCGCTTCTCGAGAATGCTTGAACGAGGCGGCTTTCCGGAAAAGCCCTCAATCCTGGTCGCCGCTCGTCCGGGCGAAGGCGTGACACTTGCTGCACGAGTTCGGCATGATGTCGAAGTCCGCACCCTTCGACGGATCGGGATTCCGGAGGACCGAGCTCTGGCCGGGCCACACGATGTCGAAGACGTGGGACGCCACGTTGCCTTCGGCCACGGCGCTCTTCCCGTTCCGGTCGAAGTCCAGGTGATACATGGCATCGACGTTGATGTCCTGCAGCTTGCCGATCTTCGCCATGTGGCACGAGGCGCAGTTGCCCACCGGCATCTTCGGATCGTCGGGCGTGTAGGGAGCCCCGCCCATCGCGGCACCCGCTTGCATGTGCCTGGCCACGGACCGCGCGACGCGGTTGCGCGTCACGGCGGCGTCCATGGGTTTCACCGCGACGGCAGCGCCGTCCTTCTTCACCTTGCGTCCGGCGTCGAGCTGAAGCACCGCCACATCGGCCTTGGTAACGTCCTGGAACGGACCGCGGGCCGCATGGCACGCGAGGCACAGCGTGTTGTTCCCATAGGCCGCGTTGGCGAAGTCGTAGCCGCCGACTTTCAGCGAGGTCGGCCCCGCGTCCAGGGTGTGGGAATCGTGGCAGGAAAAGCAGGTGAGCTTTTCGGTCTTGTTGCTGTAGTGGACGGATCGGCGCAGGTCGGAGAGCTCCATGGAGTGCGAACGCGCGTGGATCTGGTCCGGCCAGGAATGGAACGCGCCCTCCTTCCAGTCAGGATTGAGCTTGGTCGTGGGTTTTTCGTAGTTGGCGAAGAACGTATCGAGGCTGTAGACGCCCGGGACGAAGAAGCCATGGCCCAGGGTGTCCTTGTAGTTGCCGTCGTAGGCGGGCTTGTATATCCCTGGCGGGGTGATGCTCCGGCCGTCGTGGTTTCCATGGCACTGGCCGCAGAGCTCGTTGCCCGCCTTTGCCGTCATGAATTGCGGCGAGATGATCTGCGCCTTGTCCGACGATTTCGCATGCTCCGAACCCGGCCCGTGGCAACGCTCGCAGGTCATGTTCAGGTCCTTGTAGTCCCAGTCCGTGACGACGGCCTTGTAGTCCGCGAAGTCCTTTGTCGTTATCCGGACCCCGGTGGCGTGGCACCCGGCGCAGTTCCTCGAGAGGGTGTTGTCCGGCGTGGCCCAGTGGCCCGGGGATTTCTGCCAGAACATCGGGGCGCCGACTTCGCCTTTTGCCAGCACCTTGGAGCCCGAGGGGGTGCCGTCCTGCATGATGAAGACCGGCATGTAGTCGATGTAGTCCTGCTTCTGTCCCTCGCGGGACACGTTGTTCTCCTTCATCCATTTCACGAGATAGGGCACGTCCTGCACCCGGCACATGTAGCGCTGCTTTCCCTCGCCGAAGTTGGGGGTGCGGTCGGCGACCTTGTGCTGCGGGTCGGTGTACCCCTCGCCCCAGTTGCCCTCGCCGCCGATCGTGGCGGCAATGGGAATCCAGACGGCGCCCGCGGGCTTGTCCGAGCAGTCCAGGTCGGGCTCGGCCAGCGTGACGCCCTCTTTCTGCTCGGGGTAGAACTTGAAGAGGTATTCACGGTTGGGTTCGGTGCCCCTCGTGCAGAGCGCCAGGTGGACCAGGCCCTTGCCGTCCAGCGGATCCTGCACCTTGAGAAGCTTGCCCTTGGGATCCCGGGGCAGGTACTTGTCGTTCGGCTCCGGCCACAGGTTCTTGTAGACCATGCGACTCGTGCCTTCGGTGACGAAGCGCGAGTGGATGGAGGCGTGCGGGTTCCCGTCATGGGACTTGAACAGTTTCTCGTCGTGGCACGAGGAACAGTTCTTCATCCCGACATAGGTGGCGGTCGCGCTGGGACGACCCGAGAGGATGATCTCCACGCCGGCAACCTGGGCACCGGACTTCACGACAATGGCTTTCAGGGTCTCGCCGTCCAGATACGCCGCAGAAGGCGTCTTCACCTGGAGATAGACCGACCCGGGGTTCACGGCGGCAAGCCGGAAGGACCCGTTGGCAGCCGTGATGGCCTTCGCGCTCTGCCCCTCCACGGTCACGGCGGCCCCCTTCACGCCGGAGCCGTTGACATCCTTCACCTTTCCCGTGATCACGGCGGACCCTGCGCGCGGGTCGGCCGGGGACGGCGCGGCGGACGATATTGCGCCTGCGAAGGAAATCAGGAATATGAAACCCAGAAAAAACGTCTTCATGAGATGCCCCTTCACTCGATTGGTCGGTTTCCGCCCGCGAATGCCGGCTTCATGGACCCCATTGGCCGTTCTTGTCGGCCAGGCAAGCCCTCGGCG